>NZ_CP084742.1:2163823-2472941 GCF_020520285.1 Pseudomonas sp. L5B5 | reverse complement strand
GCGGCCGCTTGTTCCTCGGCAGCCTGGGGGATCGGATCGGCACTCAGCGGCTGTTGATCGCCCTGACGTTCGCCCTGGTCTTGCTGAACCTGATGTGGCTGGCGGCCGATGGCTTCATGGCGCTGGCGCTGTTCGCCCTGTGCTTTGGCGTGGCCAATGGCGGCTGTATTTCCCTCTACCCGGCGGTGGCGGCCGACTGGTTCGGTACTGCCAACCTGGGGGCGATCCTCGGTGCCCTGTACCTGTCGGTGGGGGGCGCGGCATTGCTGGGCGGCAGCATTGCCGGGCTGCTGTTCGACCTGTACCAGGGCTACGGGGCGGCGATTATCCTGGGGGCGACATGCGCGCTGTTGTCCGTGCTGTTCATCCTGATGGCCTGCCGTTCTCAGCCCGATACGCTGCTGGCAGCCCCCTCGACGGCCGCCTGAAAACGCCGGGAGCCGGGGTGGCCCTGGCGTTTTGCGGTGGGGTCAGGGCGCCTGGTGCCTGCCAGTCAAGCGAGGCGATCCCCCTGTAGGAGCAGCCGGTCGACGCTCGATTGCTCGCGAGGCTCGTCAACGGTAGCGCGTATTGACTGGATCAACGCAGCGCTCTGAAGTCCATCGCCGGCAAGCCTCGTTCCTGCCATTTCCTTAACTGATCGGCCTTAGTCAGAGCGCCTGTTTTTCGCTCGGCCCGATATGGCTGGCCCCCAGCACCGCCGGCAGCAGGCCGGCTCGCAGGTCGCTGCCGCTGGGCTGCTGGTACAGGCTCAGGCCAAACTCCGGCATCACTGCCAGCAGGTAGTCGAAGATGTCTCCCTGGATCCGTTCGTAGTCGGCCCAGACCGTGGTGCGGGTGAAGCAGTAGATCTCCAGCGGGATGCCCTGGGCCGTGGTCTGCATCTGGCGCACCATGCAGGTCATGTTGGGCTGGATCTCGGGGTGGCTTTTCAGGTAGGCCAGGGCGTAGGCGCGGAAGGTGCCGAGGTTGGTCATGCGTCGGCGGTTGGCCGCCAGCGCGGCGACATTGCCCTGGGCCTCGTTCCAGCTTTTGAGCTCGGCCTGCTTGCGCCCGATGTAGTCGGTGAGCAGACGCACCTTGCTCAGCCGCGCTTCCTCGTCGTCATGCAGGAAGCGTACGCCGCTGGCATCGATGAACAGGCTGCGCTTGATCCGCCGGCCGCCGGATTGCTGCATGCCGCGCCAGTTGCGGAACGACTCGGACATCAGCCGCCAGGTGGGGATCGAAACGATGGTCTTGTCGAAGTTCTGCACCTTGACCGTGTGCAGGGTGATGTCCACCACATCGCCGTCGGCACCGACCTGGGGCATCTCGATCCAGTCGCCGACCCGCAGCATGTCGTTGCTGGTCAACTGCACGCTGGCGACGAAGGACAGCAGGGTGTCCTTGTAGACCAGCAGGATCACCGCCGACATGGCACCCAGCCCCGACAGCAGCAACAGCGGCGAGCGGTCGATCAGGGTGGCGACGATGATGATGGCGCCGAACACGTAAAGCACCATCTTGGCCAGTTGCACATAGCCCTTGATCGAGCGGGTGCGGGCGTGTTCGGTGCGCGCGTAGATGTCCAGCAGGGCATTGAGAAGGGCGCTCAGGGCCAGCAACTGGAACAGGATGGTGAACGCCATGGCCAGGTTGCCCAGGAACAGCAGGCTGGCCTTGCTCAGTTCCGGCACCAGGTGCAGGCCGAACTGGATCACCAGGGACGGGGTCATCTGCGCCAGGCGATGGAACACCTTGTTCTGGCGCAAGTCATTGAGCCAGTGCAGGGCGGGCTGGCGACCCAGCAGCCTGACGCTGTGCAGGACCACGTAACGGGCCACCCTTCCGATCAGCAGGGCGACCACCAGCAGCAGGGTCAAGCCCAGGCCGGCGTGCAGGAGCGGGTGTTGGTCGAGGGCTCCCCAGAGGTCCTGGGTATAGAGCCAGAGCTGTTTGAAATCCATGGGCTAAAACGATTCTTCTTCAAGTGGAACAAGGGGAGGATTAGAGCATTGAACCCCGGCAAAGTTACCGTTGAGGACAAATCGGTTAACAAAAAACCAACTCTTTGCCGCCGTTTGCACAAAGAAACTCGGCCTTGGCCTCCGAAACCGTTACCCTATGCAGCTGTTTTTCTGCACATCTTCGAGGTAGCACCCGTGTTTTCCCAATTCGCCCTGCATGAACGCCTGCTCAAAGCCGTGGCCGAGCTGAAATTTGTCGAGCCAACTCCGGTACAGGCCGCGGCTATTCCGCTCGCGCTGCAAGGGCGTGATCTGCGGGTGACGGCACAGACCGGCAGCGGCAAGACCGCGGCGTTCATCCTGCCGATCCTCAACCGGCTGATTGGCCCGGCGAAGATCCGCGTCAGCATCAAGACCCTGATCCTGCTGCCGACCCGTGAACTGGCCCAGCAGACCCTGAAGGAAGCCGAGCGTTTCTCCCAGTTCACCTTCATCAAGTCCGGGCTGATCACCGGGGGCGAAGACTTCAAGGTCCAGGCCGCCATGCTGCGCAAGGTGCCGGATATCCTCGTCGGCACCCCGGGCCGCCTGCTGGAGCACCTGAATGCCGGCAACCTGGATCTCAAGGAAGTCGAAGTGCTGGTGCTCGACGAAGCCGACCGCATGCTCGACATGGGGTTCGCCGAAGACGTGCAGCGCCTGGTGGATGAGTGCCCGAACCGCCAGCAGACCATGCTGTTCTCCGCCACCACCGGTGGTTCCGGCCTGCGGGAAATGGTCGCCAAGGTCCTCGACAACCCGGAGCACCTGCAACTCAACAGCGTCAGCCAGCTCAACGAAACCACCCGCCAGCAGATCATCACCGCTGACCACAATCAGCACAAAGAGCAGATCGTCAACTGGCTGCTGGCCAACGAGACCTACCAGAAGGCCATCATCTTCACCAATACCCGCGCCATGGCCGACCGTATCTACGGTCGCCTGGTGGCACAGGAGTACAAGGCTTTCGTACTGCACGGCGAAAAGGACCAGAAGGATCGCAAGCTGGCCATCGACCGCCTGAAGCAGGGCGGGGTGAAGATCCTGGTGGCCACCGATGTGGCCGCCCGTGGCCTGGACGTTGAAGGCCTGGACCTGGTGATCAACTTCGACATGCCCCGCAGCGGCGACGAATACGTGCACCGCATCGGCCGTACCGGTCGCGCCGGCAACGATGGCCTGGCCATTTCGCTGATCTGCCACGGCGACTGGAACCTGATGTCGAGCATCGAACGCTATCTCAAGCAGAGCTTCGAGCGCCGCACCATCAAGGAAGTGAAGGGCACTTACGGCGGACCGAAAAAGGTCAAGGCGTCCGGCAAGGCTGTCGGGGTCAAGAAGAAAAAGACCGATGCCAAGGGCGACAAGAAAAAAGCCCTGGCCAAGGCGCCCACCAAGCGCAAGAGCGCCAACCGGCCGAAAAGCGACAGCCCGGCCCTGGTCAGCCAGGACGGCCTGGCGCCACTCAAGCGCCGCAAGCCACAGGCTCCGGCCGCTGAATAAGCCTGACGCCTGATGCAGATGAAAAGCCCGGACCTGGTCCGGGCTTTTTGCTTTGCGGGTGTCAGTTCTCGACTTTTTTCTCGGCAGTGGCCAGTTCCTTGAGGCGCTGGTCGATCAACTGGCAATCGTCGGGCAGGTCCTTGTTCGCGGTGCCCAGCTGCATCTTCTGCAGCTCGGCATTGATTTCCTTGGCCTTGGCCGGGTTCTGCTCGGTGATCTTGCTGACCTCCCTGGCCAGTTGCTCGCGCTTGGCGGTGGCTTCGTCCGGGGTGCAAGCCCAGGCGGGCAATGCCAGCAGCAGGCTGCCGGCGAGGGTGAGCATGCTCAGGGTTTTCATGAATAGGGCCTCATGTGGTGGATCGAGCGGTCATCCGGTTGAGGCGCCTGGGGCGGGGAAAGTTCAGTTGGATGAGACCGCGCACAGGCCTGTGGGAGGAACCCTGGAGTGTGGTCAATTGCGCAAGATGAAAGCCAGGTGGGATCACCCTGGTCCTGGACGTTACAGTTCCTTCACCGGAATGCAGATCTCACACTCCAGCTCCCCGGTCTTGACGTCGTAGAAGGCATCCGCCGGGTAGCGTTCAAATGCGGGGCGAGGGGCGAATTGCATGCCGCTCTTGGGTAGCCAGTCGCGGCACAGTTCGACCCAGGCATCGCCGATGGCCGGGCCCAGCCCCCGGTAGCGCGCCACGGCATACAGGCCTCCAGGCAGGGTGGTGATGACCGCTGGCGCGCTGGCCTTGAAGTCCTCGGGCACTTCCACGCAGGCATCGTAGCGACATTTTTCAGGGGGGGTGAGGTCCGGGTCGTCGTGGCCGATGCCGTAGCGTACGCGGTTGTTCAACTGGTGGGCCAGCATCCAGGGGACGACGGCCTGGAACCAGAACTGGCCGATCCCCGGCCCGTAGGCGCCGATATAGCGCAAGTAGGCGACGCGTACGGGGGGCAGTTCCTTGATGGTGACGTTCATCGCTGTTTCCTTCAGGTGAATGAAGGCGTCAGGATCGTCGAAGGCCGGGATGTGAGTCTGATCAGGATTGCTCAATTGGCGCAGGCGCCGTTCGCGGATGTCATCCATGCGGCGATGCCAGCGCTTGGGTTCGGTGTCGCGCCAAGTGCTGGGGGAGACCGAGAAGTGTTGCTTGAACGCTCGGGAGAAGGCTTCGCCAGAGCCGAAACCGACCTCCAGGGCGATCTCCAGGATCGAGGCTCGCGGTCGGCTGGCCAACAGGTGGGCACCGCAGGCCAGGCGCCGGCGCCGCAAGTAGACGCCCAGGGGTTCGCCGACCCAGGCGCTGAACAGGCGATGGAAATGAAAGGGCGAGAAATGCGCCACCTGCGCCAGGTCCACCAACTCCAGGGGCTGGTCCAGGTGTTGGTCGATATGCTCCAACACCCGGTTCATGCGCAGGGTGTATTCGTGGAGGCTGTGATAGGCGGCGCTCATGCCTGTAGCTTAGCCGGCGCTGGAGCGTGGCCGCCACAGTCTGTTCTAGACCCTCGCCGATCGTGTACCCGGCTCAATCTTTGCTGCAACACCCCGGCCCTGTCTGGTTGTTGGAGGTATGCGCATATCGGTCGTGGTGGCGTACCCAGTTCATGATCGGCGCCTCATTGCGTCCTTTTGGCGTGAGATCGAGGAAGTTGTACGCTCCTACCAGCAGGTCCAGGCCCCGGGCATAGGTCGAGTATGTATGGAAGATCTGTCCCTGTTCGTTGCGACAGAACACGCTCAGGCCGGGCAGTTCCTCCTCATCGCCACTGACCGGCGCATAGTTGTAGCGGGCTGTGGCGCTGGCCAGTTGTTCGCGGTCGAAGCTGACGCCGAAGTCCTGGTTGAAGTCATCGTCGGCGCTGGAGAACCAGTCGAAGCGCCAGCCCATGCGGCGGCGAAAGGCCTGGAACTGTTCGTAGGGGGCGTGGGAGACGGCCACCAGCGCCACGTCGTGGTGGGCCAGGTGCAGGTTGGCGCCATCGAAGTGGTCGGCCAGGAACGAACAACCCTTGCAACCTTCCTCCCAGCCGGCACCGAACATGAAGTGGTAGACCACCAGTTGGCTGCGACCACCGAACAGATCCACCAGGCCGAGCGTGCCCTGCGGGCCCTGGAAACGGTAGGGCTTGTCGATCAGTACCCAGGGCAGTGCCCTGCGCTCGGCGCTGAGCTGGTCGCGGTGGCGGGTGAAGGCCTTTTCGTGGATCAGGTGCTGTTGGCGTGCCTCTAGCCATTGTTCCCGGGTCACCACGGGATGGTCGCTCATGCTCATGACGTCTTTCCTCAGGCTGGGAGATGGGTCTTGCACACGCTAGTCGTTTGCCGGCCAGGCATATCGACAAACTGCCCAGCGGTTCGAATTTCCTGAACGGCGGGCGAACCCACCGGTCACAACTCAGGCAAGGCAATGCATTCTCATGTGTGGAGGTTGAATCAGCATGGCGACTTACAACTGGGATCTGATCGAACGCTTGCTGCACGAAGTGCAGAACGGTGCGGGCCACAGCTTTACCCCGCGCCCCTACGCCGAGCAGCATGCGGCGGCCATGGCGGCCGAAGGTGAACCTACGGGCAACCTGGACGAACTGAAAGTTTGCGCCACCGAGTACGAAAAGTTGCTGCTGGATCGGCAGTTCATCCAGAGCAGGCCGGAACAGGAGGGGGGCAACGGCGAGAATTTCATGCTCACCCCCAGGGGTTCGAGCCTGTTGTGCCTGCTAGACAGCAGCATTCCGGGCAACGAGCATCCGCGCCAGGTACTGGATGAACAAGTCGATGCGTTGGACCCGCTGACCTTCGACGAACTGGCATCCAAGGCCCAGATCGCTTGAATCAGGGATGGCCGGCGTTCTGCAGGCACTTCAAGTGGGTGAAGTCCTGCCGCACGCCGTCGATCTTCTTCAGCAGGCGCTGGCGTTGTTCCGGGCTGCTGTCGGCCATCAGATCCACCAGCAGCGCGCGTGCCGCTTTTTCCGTGTCGGCGTAGGCCTGGCGGTAGTCGGCGGTCCACAGGCTTTCGCGGTCGACCAGCAATTGTTCGATGCGCTGTGGAAAATCCGCGGCTCGCCGTTGTTGCACCGCGGCGCTGAACAGCGTCTGCCAGTGGGCACGGTTGCCGATCCATTGTCGATTCTGGGAGCCCAGCGAGGCGGACCATTGTTCGACGCGGCGTTTCTGGCTCGGGCTCAAGGTGCCAAGCCAGGTCTTGAGACGCTTGCTCATGCGCTGGCTGCGTTGTTCGATCTGCTGCGTCAAGGATGGCTTGAGATACTCCTCTTCATGTTGCTGCAGATCCTTGGCCAGGGCCCTGTTCATTTGTGCCACTTGCTGGTCATCCAGGCCCTGGAGCAGTTCCACGGCCGACGGGGTGATCTGTCGTGCAATTTCCGTAATGGCTTGCTGGGCCTCCTCGGCACGCGCCTGCAGCGCGGCGTCGTTGACCTGATTGTCCCGTACCATCGATTGCAGGCGGTCGAGCCAGTCCAGATAGCCGGGCAGTTGGGTGCTGCAATGCCAGTTCAGGTGCCGTTGCAGACGCTGGTCGAGCCAGCTTTTCTGCTCGCTGTTCATGTCCAGGTAGTCGTCGAGCGTCCAGGGGATGATCACATCCAGGTTGCGATAAGCCAGGTCCACCCGGCTGCAGGCGCCGAGCAGCAGGCTGGCGGTCAGCAGGGCGATGAGCAGGTAGCACCGACGCGACATGTCCAGATCCTTGGGAGTGCGGGTTGCTGTATCTGAACCCCAAAGGCCCCTGGCAGTTCAGAATGAACCTGTAGGAGCGAGGCTTGCCCGCGATGGACTTCAGAGCGCTGTGTTGATCCATTCAATACGCGCTAGCGTTAACGACCATCGCGACCAATCGAGCGTCGACCGACTGCTCCTGCAGGGGATCACCTCGCTTGACTGAACAGCATGACCCGCCAGTTCAGCCCTGTTTAGTAGAACGCCCGCTCGGCCTTGAAGGTCAGCAGGCCGGCGCATTGACTGTTGTGCCCGGAATAGGCCGAGCAACGGTCGCCGTCGAGGTTGGAATCACTGTAGATCAGGTTCATGTCGATCCCCAGCCATGGCCGGGAGAACTTGATCGACCAGTCGTTGAAGCTCGAGACGTAACCGCCATTGGCCACCGACACGGTGTTGTTGAGCCGATAAGTGCTGTATTTGACGCTGACCCCGATGCCGAATGGCGCATTGCCGCCCAGGTCGGCGAACAGGGTGCTGTTGCGGCGGTCCGGATCGTTGCTGAAGGCTGCACCGAAGCGGCTGCCCAGCAGGGTCAGGCCGCCGTAGAGCTCCTGGCTGTCCTCGGTGCGCAGCTGCGGGTAGTTGTAGTGGATCATTCCCACCTCATAACCCAGGTTCTGGTCGAAGGGTTGCTTGAAGCCCAGGTAGGAATCGACCTCCAGGCGGCTCGAGGGGCTCAGGCCCAGGCTTGGCGACCACTGGCCGAAATACCAGCCGCTGTCGTGGTTCAGATCGAGGCCGCCATGGAAGGACCCGGCGGAGGACGGCTTGACCAATCCCTGGGCCATGCTGCGACTGGGACTGGTGCCCAGCTTGAGGTCGAAGTCGCCCAGTTCGCGCTGGAAGATCTGCGCCTGGGCAAGGGGGCAGGCCAGGGTGAGGCTGATGGCCAGGAGGACGGGTTTGAGCATGCAGCACTCCTTGGACTGCGGGGAGCGACAACTTGATAGTCGGCTGAAACGATTTATCCAGAGGGCTGCAAGAATACCGAGCATTGCCAGTGAATACCGGCCGTTCGTCGATTTGCAGTGAGACAGGGTAGGGCAGGTGTCAGTCCCGGCGCTTGGGGAAAGCGCCCGGGGACCAGGAAAAAGCGGGGGGAGTATTACTTCTTGCCGAGGCTGATCTGCTTGGACGGGGCGAAGGTCTGGCCGCTGACGCCCTTGTCGATCTGCTGGATCTTGCCGCCAGACTTCAGGAAGGCTGCGACCTGTTCATTGATCGATTCGCTGGTTTCCACAACGGGGGCAGGTTTTACTTTGCTGCTGGAGTTCTTTACTCGCATGGTTGCCATTTAACCTTTGGGAAAATTAATTTGGCCAGGCATCCTAACAGAAATATTTGATAATTGTCCGGCTTATAGTGTTCAGGCTTATGGCGCCTCTCTCTATTTGTTTATGAGTTGTTCTCGCGAATATTTCCCTAAGTCCCTGTTTTGAATGAGCCCGAGCCACGAAAACTATCCGGTGAGCGCGTCCTGGCCGAGGCTTGCGGAGTCAGTCGGGCTGACGAATGGACAGCGGCTGGCCAGGGCGGGCTGAAAAATCCCGGCGACTACGGATTTTCAGCACGGGTCCATGCAGCAGCGCCAACCTGACCCTGGAAAACGGGTAGAATGCCGCCCACGCAATGAGGGTATTGGAAATGGCTTTAGTCGGGCGTTACAACAGTTTGCAAGTGGTTAAACATACCAACTTCGGTTTGTATCTGGATGGCGGTGCGGATGGCGAGATATTGCTGCCCAACCGTTATATTCCCAAGGATATTCCCAGTGAAGATGAAGACTGGCTGAATGTTTTTGTTTACCTGGACAGTGCCGACAAGTTGATTGCGACAACCGAGAAACCCAAAGTGCAGGTCGGTGAGTTCGCCAGCCTCAAGGTCGTCGAAGTCAACAGCATCGGGGTCTTCCTGGACTGGGGGCTGCCCAAGGACCTGTTGCTCCCGTATTCCGAGGAAAAGCGCCAGCTCAATGCCGGCGACTATTGTGTGGTGCACGTCTACCTGGACCGGCACACGCGTCGCATCACCGCCACTGCCCGGCTGGACCGTTACCTGGACAAGGCGCCGGCCAACTACCAGGCCGGCCAGGTAGTCGACCTGCTGGTGGTGGAGTCCACCGACATGGGCTTCAAGGCGATCATCAACAACCAGCACTGGGGGTTGATCCACAAGAACGAAGTGTTCAAGTTCCTGCGCCCGGGCATGCAGGAGAAGGGGTTCATCAAGGAACTGCGGGCCGATGGCAAGATCAGCCTGAGCCTGCAGCCGGTGGGCGAGCAGGCCGCCAGCAGCCTGAATAGCAAGATCCTGGACAAGCTGCGGGAAAATGATGGCACCCTGGCGGTCAGCGACAAGAGTGACCCGGCGCTCATCAGCAGCCTGTTCGGCGTCAGCAAGGGCAACTTCAAGAAAGCCATCGGTGCCCTCTACAAACAGGGCCAGATCGTCATCCACGCCGATCGTATCGAACTCAGCTAAGGCTCGCTCCTCTCGGCCCAGGTGTCCTGGGCCGGGTTTCAGGCCATTTCGGCAGATGCCGGTGCCGCAAACTCCAGCAACGCGATGAAGCTGTCCAGCAATGGCGAGGCGTTGTGCCGGTTGCGGCTCATGTACAGGCCGATGCTCGGGTTGGGTCGGCTTCCCACAGCATCGATGGGGCGAAACATCACCTTGTCCCGCAGGGTGGCCCCGGCGATCGACTCCGGCACCAGCGCCACGCCGAAACCACAGGCCACCAGAGCGATCAGGGTGTGAATCTGCGCCGCCTCCTGGATCACCCTGGGCTCGAAGCCTGCCGCTTCGCACAGGGCAGTCAGCTGGCGGTGATAGCCGCTGCCCAGGGGTTGGGGCGTGAACACGAAAGGCTCGTCGGCGAAGTCCTGCAGGCGCACCTGCAGGTTATTTGCCTGGGGATGTCCGGCCGGCAGGGCCATGACGATCTGCTCGTTGAGGATCAGTCGGGATTCGATGGATTCGGCGGGCATGGGCAACAGGCGCATGAAGGCGATATCCGCTTCACCCGCCAACAAGGCCTTCGCCTGGCTGGATGAAGGCATCTCACGGATGACCAACTGGACCTTGGGGAAGGTCTCGCGAAACCTCCGCAAGCTATTGAGCAGGCCGTCGTAGCAGGCAAGGGAGAGGGTGCAGATGGTGAGTTGGCCGGCAGTGCCTGCGCACACCTGGCGTGCTTGTTCGATACCCTGTTCCAGCTCCTTGAGCGTGCGATAGGCGACATCGAGAAACGTCGAGCCGGCCGGGGTCAGCCTGACCTCGCGCCGGTTGCGGATGAAGAGGTGGAAGCCGAGCTTTTGCTCCAGGCGGTGGATAGCCTGGCTCAGCGCCGGCTGTGCCATGTACAGGCGGTTCGCTGCCTTGTGAAAGTTCAGCTCTTCGGCCACGGCGATGAACTGTCTGAGCAAACGGGTCTCGACCATTTCTCGCATTCCTTCCTTTGCGTGGGACGCCGGGCCGCCATGATAGAGACGCTGCCGACCGATACCAACCGCTGTCGGTTGCAGAGCGCAAGCGCCAAGGCTTGCGCGGGCCGGTGGCTGATAGGTTCCGGGTATCAGTGGCGCATCGATAAAGTATCAAGCTGGCAATGGGTTTGTTGTTAAGGTGCGGGCACCACAACAGGACGAGACAGCATGGACTTCAAGGGCAGGACTGCCATTGTCACGGGCGGCGGGCGAGGCCTGGGCCTGGATTATGCCCGGGCGCTGGCCGGGCTGGGCGCCCAAGTAGTGATCAGCGACCTGGGAACCGATCGTGTCGGTGCCGGGGCAGACGAACACGTGGCTTTCGAGGCAGCCAGCATGTTACAGGCCGAAGGTGCGAAGGTGATCGCCCATGCCGGCGACCTGGCTGACGAAGCCACGGCTCGGCAACTGGTGGCGCTGGCCGTCGAGGCCTTTTCAGGCGTGGACATCATCATCCACAACGCCGGCTGGGTCGGTTACCAGGGCATAGAGGACACCGATGGCGAGTTTCTCCAGCGGGCGCTCGATGTCAACGTGCAGGCGCCGGCGTGGCTGTGCAAGCACGCCTGGCCGTATCTCAAGCGCTCCGAGGCGGCGCGTGTGGTCCTGACGACCTCGGACCGGGCCATGTACTCGCAATATGCCCAGGCCGGCCTGTTCGCCTACTCCGCCGGCAAGATGGCCCAACTGGGCATCATGAATGCCCTGAGCATGGAAGGCCGGGAACACGGGATTCTGGTGAATGCGATCTCACCGGTGGCCAAGACCCGGATGTGGGGCGTGACCGAGACTCCTGTCGACCTCAAGCCCGAATGGGTGACCCCAGGAGTGATCTACCTGGCCAGCGCCGCGTGCCGCGATACCGGGCATGTCCTGCGGGCCAGCAATGGCCAGTTCACGGCGACGCGCTTCAACGAGAACCTCGGGGTCGACTATCCGCGGGATCTGGCGCGGATCAAGGCCGCCAGTGCCGAGGAGATAGCCCGCCTGTGGGAGCGGATCAAGGACGCTTGAGCGGCCTGCTCATGACAGGGCGGCGCACGAAGGTTCCAGTCGTTGCCGGCTCAGCAGCAGGCCGCCGCCGAGCAGCAAGCCACTGCCGGCGACTCCCAGGGCCAGTTGCAGGCTGCCGCTGAAATGGCTGCTCAGGGCCGCCAGTAGCGGGCCACTCAATTGTCCAGCGGCGAAGCAGGCGGTCAGCAGGCCGGCGTTGCGCTGGATGGCATGGGGCGCCAGTTCCCGGGAGCGCTGCATGACCAGTTGCATGCAGGCCAGGAACGGTGTGCCGCACAACAGTACGCCCAACAGCAGGCCCCAGCCGCTGCCCAGCAGACAGGCGAAGACCCCGGCAGCCTGCAGCCACAAGGTTGCAATCAGCCAGTGCCGGGTGCTGTCCGGGGCGTGTCGACGCAGGCTGACCAGCAGCACGCCCAGGGCGGCTGCCAGGCCGAAAGCGGGCCAGAACAGATCGGCTTGCCAGTGGCCGTGGAACTGGGTGCTGGCCATCTGCGACAGGAACGTCGCGGGAATGATGTAGCCCGCGCCATACAGGCCATAGACCAGTCCCAAGCGGCCCACGCCCGGTGCTCTCACCGGGCGTTCCTGGCTGGCGCCATGGGCGCCTGTGGCGGCCTGGGGCAGGATGGGCAGGATCACCAGCAGCATCAACAGCGCCACGACCGCGTACAGCAGCCACAGGTCGGCGGAGCCGCGTCCCAGCAGATTGGAGCCCAGGGCCAGCAGGCCCGTGAGCAGGATGCCCAGGCCCGGGCCGGCGAACACCAGGGCGCCGAGTCTTGGGCGACCGGCAGCCTGCGCCAGGGGCAGGCTCAGGGCAGTGATCATCACCAGTACCCAGGCACTGGCCACTCCGGTCCCGAAGCGCAACAACAAGTGTGGCCAGAAGCCCCGGGCCCAGAACGAAGCCAGGGTCAGCAGTACGCACAACCACAGCCCGCCCAGCAGGCGCCGACGCACCTGGAGCGGACTGCGGACCAGCATCGCCTCCAGGGCGCCGATGAAGTAACCCAGGTAGTTGGCGGCAGCGATCAGCCCGGCGGCAGTCAGGTCGACCTGGCCTTCACTGATCAGGTGCGGCAATTGCGGCGTCAGGGCGAAACGGCCAATGCCCATGGCCATCATCAAGGCAATGAAACTGGCGAGCAGGCGGATCAAGGCAGTCATGGTCGGTGTTCCAGAGGCAGGAAGAATGACCGCCAGGCTAGAGTCGATTGACTTTCTTTAAAAATGAATAATATTGAGAAACTTGTTCAGTTTTGGAGAAGATCATGGAGTTCAGCCAACTGCGTATCTTCCAGGCGGTGGCCGAGGAAGGTTCCATCACCCGTGCCGCCGAACGCTTGCATCGGGTGCCATCGAACCTGTCGACCCGGCTCAAGCAGCTCGAAGAACAACTGGGGGTCGAGTTGTTCCTGCGTGAGCGCCAGCGCCTGCTGTTGTCGCCGGCCGGAAAGGTGCTGCTGGACTATGCATCGCGCCTGTTTGCCCTGCGTGACGAAGCCCAGGCGGCGGTGCTGGGTGGCCAGCCAGCCGGTGATTTTGTCCTGGGCACGATGTACAGCACTGCGGCCATTCACCTGCCAGCTCTCTTGGCGCGTTACCACCGCACTTACCCGGCAGTGAATCTGCAGGTGCAGTCCGGGCCCACTGGCGAGTTGCTCGAGGGGTTGCTGGCCGGACGCCTGGATGCCGCCTTGGTCGACGGGCCGCTGGAACTGGCCGGGCTCGACGGCGTGCCCTTGTGCAGGGAGGCCCTGGTGCTGATCAGTGAAGCCGATCATCCTCCGGTGCGTACCGCCCTGGATGTGGAAGGGCGCGCGGTATTCACCTTTCGCCAGGGCTGTTCCTATCGCATGCGACTGGAGTCCTGGTTCGCCCATTATCATGCGGCGATGGGTCGGGCCATGGAGATCGAGTCCTACCAGGGCATGCTGGCCTGCGTGATCGCCGGTTCCGGTGTGGCCCTGATGGCTCGCTCGATGCTGGACAGCCTACCGGGGCGCGAAAGTGTCGCCGTGCATCCCCTGGCCGAACCGTTCGCCCATTCCACCACCTGGCTGATGTGGCGCAAGGGCATGGTAGGGGCCAACCTCAATGCCTGGATCGAACTGCAGCAGGGCTCCGCCGGTCCGATGATGCAACCGGCGCGAGCAACGGCATGAGGGGTTCTGGGCGATTGGCCATAATCCAGTAACAGTTCATTGCCATCAGGGGGCAGCGCGCTGGAAGACTTAGGACTATTATCTGCTTGAGGCGGCGCAGAATAGCCGCTCGGCACGACCCTGAGGGGGCACTATGAAAGACAAACTGCAAAGCTGGCTGCACGACCTTGGTGTTGCACTGGGCCTGATCGAGCCACCGCTGCAACCGGTGCCGATTCCTACCGAAGAAGAACTGCGGCGTCGTCAGCAACGCCGTCGCTGACTTCGATGCGAGAGCAGGGCTGGCCCGCGCTCTCGCCTGTTTTTCCTGAGGCAGGGTTGCAAGCCGGCCTCGCCGCTCAGTCCTCCTGTCGCCGTGACATTTCCAGCAGCCACTCGACCAGCTCTTGAACGCTGCCCAGTTCCAGCAGCGCGCGCTGCTCCTCCCCGAGAGGCACGCAAAGTTCGAACCGGTCTTCCAGGCGCCAGAGCAGTTCCTGCAAATCATCCCCGACCAGACCCAGCGCCATCAGCTGGCTGCTGTCGTCCAGGCAGGTCCGTTCGCCCAGCCAGCAGCGGATGAGTGCATACACCGCTCGACGGGCTTCGCCCCGGTTCATCGAGCCGTTTTCAGTGACGGTCGCAGGTCACGGATGCAGGGGCCGAAAGTCCCGGCGCCGGGTTTTCTCCAGGATGAACAGGCTCAGCTCGCTGATGGAGTGGATCCAATACAGGTCATGCTCGGGATCGAGCCGGATATCGAATTCGTTTTCCAGGCTGTGTAGCAGGGCCTTGAGGTCCAGGGAGTAAGTGTCGCTGGTTTGGGCGTTGCAGGGAGAGACCCGCCATTTCTGGGCCATCTGGGCATCGATGGCATGGCGGATGCTTTGCTGGATGTCGAAGCGGTCCATAAACACCTCAGGGCAGGGGAGAGGTTTTTATTGTTATGACCCCATCCAAGGGTGATGCGATAGCGCGCACAGATGCTGCCAGCGATCCTTGTACCGTCCTCCTGCGTGAACGGTCGTCGCTGAGTCAGAGTACAGCACAGGTTTTTTGTAGACGGAGGGACCATTCGTCCCCTTTGGGGGCGGGGGCGAGCCGCTGCAGACCAGGCGCTGCTTTGCCTAGACGAAAAAAAACGGGTGCGGCCACCGACGCCGCACCCGTCGAAGAAAATCGTCAGAACGGGTGCCGACTCAGATCGCGCTGGTCATGGGCACCGAACGCCGGGAAGCCAGGCTGACCACCACGAAACTCACCAGACCTACTGCCAGGCTGTAGTAGATCGGGGTATTGGCGTCCAGGCCATCCTTGAACATGAACAGCAGGGCCGTGATGAAGCCCAGGCCCATGCTGGCGATAGCCCCGGCGGTGGTGGCGCGCTTCCAGAAGATCGCTCCGATCAGCGGGATCAGCATGCCGCCCACCAACAGGTTGTAGGCCAGGGTCAGAGCGCTGATCACGTCGTTGACCACCAGGGCGATGCCCAGCACCACGATGCCGGTGAGGAAGGTGAACAGGCGGTTGATCCCCAGGCTCGACTGCTTGCCACCGCGTAGCCGTGGCAGCAGGTCTTCGGTCAGGGTGGTGGAGGCGGCCAGCAGGCCGGCGCTGGCAGTGGACATCATGGCAGCCAGGGCGGCGGCGATCACCAGGCCACGGATGCCGTCCGGTAGCGAGGCTTTGACGATGGCGGCAAATGCGTTGTTGACGTTGTCCAGGTCCGGCAGCAGCACATGGGCGGCCATGCCGATCAGGGCGCAGGCCAGGCCGTAGAGGATGCAGTAGAAACCTGCCAGGGTGCCGGCATACTGCGCGACTTTCTCGGTCTTGGCGGTGAACACCCGCTGCCAGATGTCCTGGCCGATCAGGATGCCGAAGAAGTAGATCATGAAGTAGGTGATGATGGTGTCCCAGCCGATGGCGGTGAAGCTGAAGCTGGACGCCGGCAGCTTGGCCACCAGTTCATCCCAGCCCCCCACGCGATACAGGCAGATCGGCAGCAGGATGAACATCAGGCCTACGGTCTTGATCACGAACTGGACGATGTCGGTCAGGGTCAGCGACCACATGCCGCCGATCGCCGAGTAGACCACCACCACGCCGCCGCCCAGCAGCACCGAGATCCAGAACGGCAGGCCGAACAGCACTTGCAGCACGGTGCCGATGGCCAGGATCGAGGTCACGCCGATCATCAGGGCGTAGGCCAGCATGATCACCGCGCTGGCCTGGCGTGCCATGGGGTTGTAGCGTTTTTCCAGGACCTGGGTCACGGTGAAGATCCGCAGCTTGAGCAGTGGCTTGGCCAGCAGCAGGTTCAGGGCAATGATCCCCGCGCCGAGGGCGGCGCACAGCCAGAAGCCGGAAATGCCGTGGACGTAGCCCAGGCGCACGGTGCCGACGGTGGAGGCCCCGCCCAGCACCGTGGCGGCCATGGTGCCCATGTACAGGGTCGGGCCCAGGTTGCGGCCGGCCACCAGGTAGTCCTCGTGGGTCTTGGCCTTGCGCATGCCGTAGTAGCCGAGCACGAGCATGCCGGCGGCGTAGATGAGTACGACGAATAGATCTAGAGCCATGATGGCGTGTCTCCGATTATCTTTTTTATGTGAAACAAACAGGTCATGTGCCGCAGTCTCCGGCAGGCCGGTTACTTGGTTGGGGTCAGGCGGCCTGACGCAGGGCTCCTGGCGGATCGGTTACGTGTGCGATGGCGTGGGGGCCGCTGGCCTGCGGCGGCAAGATGAAGACGGTGGCGCTTGCGCCGATCAGTACACTTCTCGGACTCAAGGGCGAGAAGACAGTGAGGGCGGTTGGCAACGACAGGCACCAGCCGACGATGTGTTGATGCACATCGACGCGGGCGTCTTCGATGACCAGGCGAAAGCGTTCGCAGGGGCCCTTGTCGCGTTGGGGCTCGGGAATCCGTTCGACCCTGGGGGGTTCAATGCTGCTAAGGCTTTTTTCTTTGTTGTTGTTATTCATGATCTGCTCCGATCACATTGGCTAAGGGGGTGGCAGCCTTTCCGGCATAGCGGACAAATGTTCGTTGCAGGCCAGCCACAGGCCTTCTTGTTGTTGGCGAAACCCGCAGGTTTCGCTCTCCTGGCTGAAGTGTTGCTCCCCTTGCATGCGCAGCGTCGCGGCCACGTCATGAATAAACCAGGCGACGTCACCTGGCTGACTACGGCGTTGCTCCAGATGCTTGCCTGCATCCTGAAACCTTCCCCGGCCCGCCACCCCTGCGACGCCTGCTCGGCATCGCGGGACGGCCATGGCAGAGGGAGGGGGCAAAGCGCAGTTGGCTCTGCGGCCGTTGTGGGCGAAAACCGAATCGCGTTCAGCTTCGGAGCAGAGGAGGCTCCTCTGCTCGCTCATGCCCGGCTCTCAGCGATGGGCGACGCCAGGCAGTACGCAGAGCATTTCGTACAGCAGGTTGGCGCCCAGCAGCGAGGTGTTGCCGGTGGTGTCATAAGGTGGCGAGACTTCCACCAGGTCACAGCCCACCAGCTCCAGGCCCTGGCAGCCGCGAACGATCTCGATGGCCTGGATGGTGGTCAGTCCACCGATTTCCGGGGTGCCGGTGCCTGGCGCCCAGGCCGGGTCGATGCCATCGATGTCGAAGCTCAGGTACACCGGACCATCGCCGACCTTCTCGCGGACTTCGGCCATCAGGGGTTCCAGGGACTTGTGCCAGCACTCTTCGGCCTGGACCACACGAAAACCCTGCTTGCGGCTCCAGTTGAAGTCCTCGGCGGTATAGCCCTGGGCCCGCAGGCCGATCTGCACCACGCGATCACAGTCCAGCAGGCCTTCTTCCACGGCGCGGCGGAAGGTGGTGCCATGGGCGATCTTCTCGCCGAACATGTGGTCGTTGACGTCTGCGTGGGCATCGATATGCACCAGGCCGACCTTGCCGTGTTTCTTGTGGATGGCCCGCAGGATCGGCAGGGTGATGGTGTGGTCGCCGCCCAGGGTCAGGGGGATGACGTTGTGCTCGAGGATGCTGTCGTAGGCTTCTTCGATGATGCGCACGGCGTCCAGCAGGTTGAAGGTGTTGATCGCCACGTCACCGATGTCGGCCACGTTCAGCGAGTCGAACGGTGCAGCGCCGGTGGCCATGTTGTAGGGGCGGATCATCACGGATTCGGCGCGGATTTCCCGGGGGCCGAAGCGGGTGCCGGAGCGTAGCGAGGTGCCGATGTCCAGGGGAATGCCGACGAACGCAGCGTCCAGGCCGGCGGGAGTGGGGACATGGGGAAGACGCATCATGGTGGCGATGCCGCCGAATCGCGGCATTTCGTTGCCGCCCAGTGGCTGGTGGAGAGTCTTGTCCACGGGATAGGCCTCATCGTTGTTTTATTTATGGGGCCGGCGACGCAGCAGAGGCTGTTCGTTCGACCGAGTGGGGCCGATTCTGCGAAATGTAGTGCGGGGGAAGAATCGCTACGAACAAATACTTAGTTCAGATTTTTATGAACTAATGGTCGCAGGCGCGCTAGACTCTCGCGCTGCTTCCAGGACCCTTCGTGGTGAGGTCCTGTATTCCAGTTCATTGGCGCAGCCGCCGTTATCAGGGTTGCAGGTTCAGTTTGAGGGTGAAGATGGACATCATCGGGGCTGGTTTTGCGCCCGGCGCGGGCAAGTGCCCGCGCCATAAGGCGGTTGTCGTTTTAGCTGTCACTGGAGTCCGCCATGGCCAACGCTTTACCTGATCTGAAACTATTGCGCATCTTCGTCAGCGTCGTGCGGCATCAGGGATTCGCCAATGCCCAGCGCGAGCTCAATCTCTCGACATCGGCCATCAGTACCTACATGAGCCAGCTGGAAGCGTCCCTGGGCCTGGTGCTCTGTCATCGGGGGCGGGGCGGTTTCAGCCTGACCAGCAAGGGCGAGTTGTTCCACCAGGAAACCTTGCGCCTGCTGGGTGAACTGGAGGGCTTCGAGCAGTATGCCGCGGCGCTCAAGGGCGAGTTGCGCGGCACCTTGAACCTGGGGGTGATCGACTCCACGGTGAGTGACAAGGCCCTGCCGTTCGCCGAGGCCATTGGTGGCTACAGCCAGGAACATCCGGCGGTGCACTTGCACTTGTCCGTGATGAGCCCCCACGAATTGCAATTGGGCGTGCAGGACAACCGCCTGGACCTGGCCATCGGCGCTTTTTCCACCCGCATGAGCGGCCTGGTCTACATGCCGTTGTACCGCGAGCAGCACTGGCTGTATTGCAGCAACCGCCATCCGTTGTACAGCGAGCGGCGGATCCCCGAGCAGGTGATTACCCAGCAGCGCATGGTCGGCCGTGGCTACTGGAGCCAGGCTGAGCTGGCCCGGCATGGTTTCAAGCACAGCGCTGCAACGGTGGAGAGCATGGAGGCGCAGCTGATCCTGGTGTTGTCCGGGGCCTACATCGGCTACCTGCCGGAGCACTATGCCCAGGCCTGGGCCGACAGGGGCGACCTGCGAGTACTGTTGCCGGCGACCTTCGGCTACCAGGCGCCATTCTCCATGATCATGCGCCGTGGCCGCAGCCGCGAACCATTGATCCAGACTTTCCGGGACCTGCTCAAGGCCCAGCTCAATCCGGTGTAGCCAGGAGTTTTCATGTCTCGATCCCGTTGTGAGCGTTGCCTGCGTCCGGCCGGACACTGCCTTTGCCCACTGATCCCGCAGCTGCCCAGCCGGACTCGGGTGCTGGTGCTGCAGCATCCCAGTGAAGCCAACCATGCCTTGAACACTGCGCGACTGGCGGCCCTGGGGCTGGACAACGCCGAACTGAAGGTGGGTGAAGTGTTCGAGGACCTGGCGCAGTTGCTCGAATGCCCCGGATACCAGGCGCGCCTGTTGTTTCCAGCAGACGATGCCCAGCCGCTGCAGGCCTATGCCCCCGGCCAGGAACCAATGTTGCTGGTGGTGCCCGATGGCACCTGGCGCAAGGCGCGCAAGCTGTTGCACCTCAATCCGTTGCTGGCGGCGCTGCCCCGGGTCACCCTGGAGGCTGCGCCAGTGTCACGCTACCGCTTGCGCAAGGCTCCCGGGCCGGATGCCCTGTCGACCCTGGAGGCCATCGTCGAGGCTTTGCAGACCCTGGAAGCACCGACCTCGTTCGAGCCGCTGCTGCGTCCTTTCGATGCGCTGATCGAAGGCCAGATTGCCGCCATGGGCACCGAGACCTATCAGCGCAACCACCTCAAGTCCTGACTTTCTCGGGCAAGCCCGTTGTCAGGGGCGGCGCAGGGTTTTCTGGCGCAGGATGTAGATACTCACCAGCACGGCGCTGGTGAGCATGAAGCCCCGGGCCCAGGGCAGTGGCACCAGATAACAGGACAGGCCGATGCTCAGCCACATCAGCCCGATCGCATAGACCTTGCCCTTGAGCGGAATGCCATTGCCATCCAGGTAATCGCGGATCCAGGGACCCAGGCGCGGATGATCTACCAGCCATTGGTAGAAACGTGGAGAACTGCGGGCGAAGCAGGCCGCCGCGAGCAGCAGGAAGGGAGTGGTGGGCAGCACCGGGAGGAAGATGCCGATGACCCCCAGCGCTACGCTCGACCAGCCGATGGCCAGCAGAACGTAACGCAACAGCAGGGGGCGTTGGCCTATGGGCTTGGCCATAGGCTCAGGCTCAATGGTGACGGGGCTTGAGCAGTGCGGGTTTCTCGTCGGGAGCATTGCACAGCAGGTACAACGCCGTCAGCGCCTCGGGAATCTGCACGATCATGTCGTCCATCAGGTTGGCGTCGTTGGCGATGTCGGAGAACTCGGGCTGCTCGTCGAACAAGCCGGAACCCACCATGATCGGCAGCAGCATCTCGCTGACTTCTTCTTCGGCGGTTTCGAACCAGGCCGCTTCACGCAGGAACACCCCTTCCATGAAACCGATGCACCAGCCGCGTAGGTCGGAGTCGTCCGGGTCGTCGCCCAGGTCGAGGTCGCACGGCAGCTCGAATTCTTCGTCGGAGGCCAGCTGGCGCGCGATGTGCGCCTTGAGGGCCAGCAGGGTCGACTCGATCGCTTCGCGCTCGGCGTCGTCGCGGTAGTGGGGCTCCTCGGCGAACAGGGTGTCGATCCATTCACGCTCTGGAACGCTTTCCGAGCAGATCGACAGCGCGGTCAGGTAGCCGTGAGCGGCCACGTAGTCCAGCGCCTCGTCGTGCAGATCATCTGCATCGAGGAAGACTTGCAGGCGGGTTAGTTGCTCAGCGAAGGACATTGACGGCTACCTTGGGGAATAAACGATGCTGAATTCTAGGCTTTCTTGAGCGCTCAAGCCAGCCACGAGGCAGATTCGAAAGGTTCCAAAGGTTACCAGTGGTCCATTGTCGGCACCCTCTGCAAGGGAGGGCTCGGGTATACTCGCGCGTTTCGTGTGACCCAGCAGGCCGATAACGAGGCCGCACCCGTCGCCCATGCAGCTGCCGATCGATCCCAGGCGGCTGTGCAAGGGGCGCTGCGGCCAGGCAGCAACCTTGCACAGGCTTGTCGCAGAGGCGAGCGGGCAACGGCGGCCTCCTGGTGATTTCAGCAATTTTTGGAGTTTTTCATGCTCGAACAGGCTCAGCGCGTCCTCAAGGACATCTTTGGCTACGACAGTTTCCGTGGTCGCCAGGGTGCGATCATTGAGCGCGTGGCCAGCGGCGGTGATGCGCTGGTGCTGATGCCCACCGGTGGTGGCAAGTCCCTGTGCTTCCAGGTGCCGGCGCTGCTGCGTCCGGGCCTGGCGGTGGTGGTGTCGCCACTGATCGCGCTGATGGACGACCAGGTGGCGACGCTGGAGGAACTGGGCGTCGCGGCTGCGGCCCTGAACTCCACCCTGAGCCCGGAGCAGCAGCGTGACCTGGCGGCGCGTATCCGCCGTGGCGAAGTGAAAATGCTCTACCTCGCTCCCGAGCGGCTGGTCCAGCCGCGGATGCTGGCGTTCCTGCAGAGCCTGGACATCGCCCTGTTCGCCATCGATGAAGCCCATTGCGTCTCCCAGTGGGGACATGACTTCCGACCCGAGTACCTGCAGTTGGGGCAATTGGCGGAAATGTTCCCCGAGGTGCCGCGTATTGCCCTGACGGCCACCGCCGACAAGCGGACCCGCGAAGAGATCGTCAATCGCCTGCACCTGCAGGACGCCGAGCGTTTCCTGTCCAGTTTCGATCGGCCGAACATCTTCTATCGCATCGTGCCCAAGGAGCAGCCGCGCAAGCAGTTGCAGGCCTTTCTCAACGAGCGGCGCAGCGATGCCGGGATCGTCTACTGCCTGTCGCGCAAGAAGGTCGACGAGGTGGCAGCGTTCCTCTGTGAGCAGGGTTTTACCGCGTTGCCCTATCACGCAGGGTTGCCCAACGAACTGCGCGCCTATCACCAGAAACGCTTCCTCAACGAGGAAGGCCTGATCATGGTGGCGACCATTGCCTTCGGCATGGGCATCGACAAGCCCAACGTGCGTTTTGTCGCCCACATGGACCTGCCCAAGTCCCTGGAGGCGTACTACCAGGAGACCGGGCGTGCCGGTCGCGACGGCTTGCCGGCCGATGCCTGGATGGCCTATGGGCTGCAGGACGTGCTGATGCTCAAGCAGATGCTGCAGAACTCCGAAGGCGACGAGCGTCACAAGCGCCTTGAACAGCACAAGCTCGATGCAATGCTGGCGTTGTGCGAGGAAACCCGCTGCCGCCGTCAGTCGCTGCTGGCCTATTTCGACGAAGACATGCCGCAGCCCTGTGGCCACTGCGACAATTGCGTCGATGGGGTACAGACCTGGGATGCCACCGAGCCGGCGCGCCAGGCGCTGTCGGCCATCTACCGCACCGGCCAGCGCTACGGCGTCGGTCACCTGGTGGATGTGCTGCTGGGCAAGGACACGGAAAAGGTCCGCAGCTTCGGCCACCAGCACCTGGCGGTGTTCGGTGTTGGCAAGGCGCGCAGCGAAGGGGAGTGGCGTTCGCTGTTCCGCCAGTTGGTGGCCCGCGGGCTGGCGGACATCGACCTGGAAGGTTATGGCGGCCTGCGCTTGAGCGATAGTTGCCGCCCGCTGCTCAAGGGCGAAGTCACCCTGGAGCTGCGTCGTGACCTCAAGCCGCAAACCACGGCCAAGAGCAGCAGCCAGGCCAGCCAGCTGGTACGGGGCGAGGAGCGCGAGCAGTGGGAGGCGCTGCGGGTGTTGCGGCGCAAGCTGGCGGAAGAGCACGGTGTGCCACCCTATGTCATTTTCCCTGATTCGACCTTGCTCGAGATGCTTCGCAGCCAGCCTGGCTCCATGGCCGAGATGGCCCGGGTCAGCGGCGTCGGTGCCCGCAAGCTGGAGCGCTACGGAGCGGCGTTCCTCGACGTGCTGGGTGGGGCAGGTGAGGCTCCTAAGGTGGTCGCCGATATTCGCCATGAGCTGATTACCCTGGCCCGTGCGGGAATGACCCCGGTGCAGATCGCCGGCCAGTTGCAGTGCACGGAAAAGAACGTCTACACCTTGCTGGCCGAAGCCATCGGCAAGCAGCAGTTGTCCCTGGAGCAGGCGCTGGACCTGCCCGAGGATTTGCTGGGGGAGATCCAGGACGCGTTTCTCGACGGCGAGGGCGAGTTGCCGCCGGTGGCCGAAGTGATCGAGCTGTTTGCCGGGCGGGTGCCCGAAGGAGTCTTGTATTGCGTGCGTGCGGCATTGCAGTCGGAGTTCGAGGTTTAACCCGGGTGCGTCAATGTTGTAACGATTCAGTGCCTTACAGAACTTGCCTACTGGCAAGGGGCATGCTTAGCTGACTAATAATTAGTTTTTCTTTATTTTCAGCCTGATCATGAGTGTTTTATGCCGTTGACCGATGAACACCGTTTTGGCATGCAGCTGGCGCATATGTCCCGCGGCTGGCGTGCTGAACTGGACCGCCGCCTGGCCGGTCTGGGCCTGTCCCAGGCTCGTTGGCTGGTGCTGTTGCACCTGGCCCGTTTCGAAGAACCGCCGACCCAGCGCGAGCTGGCGCAAAGTGTCGGTGTGGAAGGACCTACCCTGGCCCGCCTGCTCGATAGCCTGGAAACCCAGGGCCTGGTCCAGCGTCAATCCGTGATGGAAGATCGCCGGGCGAAGAAGATCGTCCTCTGTCCTTCGGCGCGTCCCCTGATCGACCAGATCGAAACCATTGCCACTGCCTTGCGCCATGAGCTGTTCATTGGCGTCGACGAAGAAGACATGCGGGTCTGCATGCGGGTCCACGGGCGCATCCTGGCCAACCTGGAAAAGTCCTGAAGCCTTCGGCCGGGGTTGCCTGACCCCGGTTCCAGTCGTTTCCCCTTGCTGTTGATCCTGCCGATTGCAGGCCGGCGTGGCTGTGCACGCCTGTCAGAACGTCTGGCCCAGGTTCAGTGAGAGGGCCTTCTGGTTCTCATCGTTGAAGCCGTAGCTGAAGTTCAGCGGCCCCAGCGGCGTATCGAAGCCCAGGAAGATGCTGGCCGCGTTGATGTAGCCGCTATCGAAGACGTTGTCGTTGTTCCAGGCCCGGCCCCGTTCCAGCGAGCCCCCCAGGTACAGCGGAAAGTCCAGGGGCAGGTAGGAGCGTGGCGTCAGGCGGCGGAAGTACACCGCACGTGCCAGGCTGATGTTCTGTCCGGACAGGGCGTCCTCGCGGAACCCCGACAGCTGGCGGGCGCCCCCCAGGAGGAAGCTGGAGGTGACCACGTCGGCATTGTCCAGGGTCCGGCCATAGCGGCCGCCGAGGATAAAGGTGTTGGGGCCGCTGCTCAGCGCCTTGTCCAGCTTGAATTCCCACTGCCGGTAATGCTTGTCCGAGCCCAGGCCCGGTTCGAACTGGCGCAGGGTCAGGTGGATATCTTCGCCCGAATGAGGGAAGTAGACGTTGTCCAGGGAGTCGAAGGAATACTGGAGCTGGTAGTAACCCTCGCTAAAATTCAGCTTCGGCAGGTCCCGGTCGCCAATGCGCACGTCGGCGTTGCCCCAGGCTTCGCCCACACCGAAGCGCACCTCGCCGCTGTTGCCGATCTGCCGCCCCAGGTTGAGGCCGAAGCCGTAGCGCTCCACCCGATATTCGGCGATCGGGTCCTTGTCCAGCGCGGCCTCGACGTTCTGCGATTGAGCGGCGATGAACGGTGCGACGAAGTAGCGCGAACCGGCGTCCAGCGGCTGGTAGAACTCGCTGTACAGCTCCTGCCGGTCGCCGATCTGCAACCGCGTCAACCATTCCGCGCCGAGGCTGTTGATGCCGTTCATGCGGTAACTGGCGCCAATGTTGAAGGCGCTGTCGCCGCGCAAGTCATCGGACAGGCTCAGGCCCAGGCGCAGGTAGTCAGTACCGCTGCGCTTGCCCCGGGCGCTGATCACCAGGGTATTGTCCTGGCCCTTGTGGATCACCCGGTACTGCACCTGCTCGAAGAAATCCAGGCCGTACAGCGTGCCCATGTCGGTTTCCAGGCGGCCCAGGTCCAGGGGCTCGCCGATGTGCTGGCGAATGTAGTAGCGGATGACGTCGTCGCTGACCTTGGAATCGTTTTCCACCTTGATCCGGTTGATGATCGGCGTGCGCTGGCTGGGCTGGCGCGCAGCGGTGAGTTGTGCCGGCTGCGGGTGCTCCCGGCGCAAGGGCGCCAGGCGTGCGTCGAGGATGCGGGTGGCGCGGTAGCCGGCGTCGATTATCTCCTGGGCGCGGCCGAAGTCGGTGACACCGAACGCCGACAGCGCCGGCTGGATCAGTACATCGCCCTTGTGCAGCGCTGCCAGTTGCTCCTCGGAATTGCGCCGGGTCATCAGGGTGATCGACTGCGTCAGTACATCGACCACCGTATTGAGTTGCTGGCGCGAGCGCAGTGGAGTGCCGATGTCCACCACGATGGCGATGTCCACGCCCATTTCCCGGGCCACATCCAGGGGGATGTTGTCGGTCATGCCGCCGTCCACCAGCAGCCGGCCGTCGAGTTCCACCGGGGCGAACACCGCAGGGATCGACATGCTCGCGCGAATCACCTGGGGCAAGTGTCCCTTGCGAAACACCACCTTTTCACCGGTGGCGATATCGGTGGCCACTGCCCGGAACGGGATCGGCAACTGGTCGAAGTCGCGGGTGTCGCTGGCGTGGGCCAGCTTGCTCTCCAGCAGCAGGGCCAGGTTCTGCCCCTGGATCACCCCCAGTGGCAGGCCCAGGCTGCCATCGTCGCGGAAGCTGAGCTTCTGCTTGACCAGGAAATCCCGGTCGTCCTGCTTGCGTCGAAAGGGCACGTCTTCCCGTGGCGGTGCATCGGACAGGGCCTGTTTCCAGTCGATTCCCAGGGCGAGCTTTTCCAGTTCGTCGATCTGGTAGCCCGAGGCATAGAGCCCGCCGATCACCGCGCCCATGCTGGTGCCGGCAATTGCGTCGATGCGAATGCCTTGCTCTTCCAGGGCCTTGAGTACCCCGACATGGGCCAGGCCGCGGGCTGCGCCACCGGACAGCACCAGGCCGATCTTCGGGCGCGGGGGCTCGGCGGATTGGGTGATCAGGGGCAGCAGGCAGAGCAACAGGCAAGACAGCAGACGGCGCATCAGGCTTCTCGGGGCTGGCGATAAAGCCGGCTATTATAGCGACGCCCTCGCTCTCAGGACCCGGCCCTACCATGACTGAACGTAAACCCGAAGTGATCATCACCTATTGCACCCAGTGCCAGTGGCTGTTGCGTGCGGCGTGGCTGGCCCAGGAGCTGCTGAGCACCTTCAGCGACGACCTGGGCAAGGTCTCCCTGGAGCCCGCCACCGGTGGCACTTTCCGTATCCAGTGCGATGGCGTGCAGATCTGGGAGCGCAAGGCCGATGGCGGTTTTCCCGAGGCCAAGGTGCTCAAGCAGCGGGTTCGCGACTGCATCGATCCCGAGCGTGACCTGGGCCACAACGACCGCTCTCAGTGAGACCCGGCCTGGGCGGTTGCGCTCTTGCTGCCTGAGCCGGTGGACACGCGGCTCGAGACCACGATCGCGACAATGATCAAGGCCCCGCCCAGCAGCATGCGCAGGGTCGGGGTCTCGCCGAACAGCAGCCAGGCCACGGTGATCCCATAGACCGGCTCCAGGGTGAAGACCACCGCCGCAGTACGGGCCTTGATCACCGCCAGGCTGGCGACGAACAGGCTATGGGCCAGGCCGGTACAGAAGATGCCCAGCAGGCTGATCCACAGCCAGTCCATGGCGCGTACCTGGGCCAGTTCCGGTGCCGCCACTGGCAGCAGGCACAGGCCCACCACCAGGTTCTGGCACAGCGCCGCCTGCACTGCCGGAATTCGCCCCGAGCTGGCGCGGTTGTTCAGCGACAACAGGGCGAACAGCAGCCCCGAGGCCACGGACCAGAGCAGGCCGGTGGTGGCCTGGCTGGCCAGGTCGAAGTCCGGAGTGACCAGCACCAGCCCGATGCTCACCAGCGCCACCAGCAGGACCTCGTTGGCGCGGATCCGCTCGCGGAAGATCAGGCCCTCGAGAATCACCGTGAAGGCCGGGAAGCTGGCAAACCCCAGGGTGGCGATGGCTACGCCGGCGACCTTGACCGCAACGAAGAAACTGACCCAGTGACCGGCCAGCAGCAGGCCGCTGAGCAGCAGTCGCCAGCAGTCGCCGGCAGACAGCCTGCGCCACGGCGCGTTGTTGGCCAGGCGGGCGAAGAACGCCAGGGCGAGCACGGCAAAGGCCGCACGACCGAAGACGATGACCGCTGGTGAAGCCATGGCGAGTTTGCCCAGCACGCCGGTCAGGCCGAACATCAGTGCGCCGATATGCAGGGCGCCAAGGGCGGTACGCGGAGTCATGTTTTTCCTTAACGCAAGACGGCCATGACGGCCTGGACGATATCGGGCTCAGTCTACGAGTGCCGTGCCGGTGTCGTCTGTCGTGAGGCTGCCGGGTTTTGTCGAGCAACTCGCGTTCGCCCCCTGCCTGAGCTGCCGGGGCGAGCATCCGAACTCGCGCAGTATTGCGGCGGCGAAGGCGCTCTGGGAGCTGTAGCCCACGCAATGGGCGATCTCGCCGATGGGCAGCGGCGAGCCGCGCAACAACTCCAGGGCCATCTGCAGGCGTCGGCTGCGCAAGTACTCCATGGGCGTGCGCCCACATTCGGCGATGAAGCGCGCATGCAGGCGTGCGCCGGACAAACCGGCGATTCGCGCCAGGTCGGCTACCTGCAGTGGATGGGCGGCATGGCGATCGATATGGGCATTCAGGGCGGCGTAGGGCAGGCGCCGCTCGCCCGGCTGGCCGCAGGCGGGATGATTGAGGCTGGCCAGCAGCAATATGGCGCCTTGCTGGGCAATCAGCGGGTCGTCCACCGGGCTGTCCGCCAGCCAGTTGACCAGGCGGCTCTGGTTGGGCGCCAGGACCTGGCGCTGAGGGCTGTCGAGCAGTCGTCGGCTGGCCTCGGCATGCTCCCCAAGGGACTGGCCGAGCCAGTGTTCGCCAGGCACGTCGAGCACCAGGCACTGGCTGCCTCCGGGGCTGCCGCAGACATGCCGGGCACCGGCCGGCACCACCACGAAACTCTGCTGCCGCACCTGGCTGCCCTGGCCCTCGACTTCGAATTCGAGTTGGCCCGAAAGGCCGAACACCAGTTGTGCATGGTCGTGGCTGTGGGCGATGAGGTCGTGGCTGTAGTGGCGCAGGGTGAGGATAGATCCCATTGCGGTCTCCTAGGCAGGCCCGCAGTTTACACCGGCTGTCGGGCGTTTCGTGCTGTCATCGCACTGCCGCATATCTGTCATGGGCTATTAATCGCTGGGGCGCAAGCTCGCAAAAAATCCCGGAGAGCGTCCATGACCCATGCCGAACTCGCCAAGCCCAGCCGCAAGCAGCGGGTGCGCACCCTATGGATTTCCGATGTGCATCTGGGGACCCGGGATTGCCAGGCCGAGCACCTGGCGCGGTTTCTCAAGAGCTACCACGCCGACCGCATCTACCTGGTGGGTGACATCATCGACGGCTGGAAACTGCGCGGTGGCATGTACTGGCCCCAGGCCCATACCAATGTGATCCGTCGTTTGCTGACCATGAGCAAGCGCGGTACCGAGGTGATCTACGTCACCGGCAACCACGATGAATTCCTGCGCCGCTATTCCCGGCTGATCCTGGGCAATATCCAGCTGGTGGACGAGGCGGTGCACGTCACTGCGGACGGCCGCCACCTGCTGGTGATCCATGGCGACCAGTTCGACGTCATCACTCGTTATCACCGTTGGCTGGCATTTCTTGGCGATTCGGCCTACGAGTTCACCTTGACCCTCAATCGCTGGCTCAACCACTGGCGAGCGCGCTATGGCTACGGCTACTGGTCGCTGTCGGCCTATCTCAAGCACAAGGTGAAGACCGCCGTGAACTTTATCAGCGACTTCGAGGAAGCCATCGCCCACGAGTGCGTCAAGCGTGAGCTGCACGGGGTGGTCTGCGGCCATATTCACCATGCCGAGATCCGCAAGGTGGGCGAGGTGGAGTACCTCAACTGCGGGGATTGGGTCGAATCCTGCACGGCCCTGATCGAGCATTGGGACGGCAGCATCGAACTCTATCGCCTGGCCGAGCACCAGGCCCGTGAGGCCCAGCTCAAGGCCGAGCGCTTGAGGACGGCAGAACCGGCCTGAGCCCCGGGCCTTGCGACGGGCGTGGCCCGCGCGGGTCCCGCTCCGGGTGGCGCAGGTCATGCCCGCTGGCAGCATTCTCCTCCCAGCGGCAGTTACCGTCTCTAGAAGGGCACCTTGCCCAGAAGCATGTCACGGTACATGACAAAATCCCCCAGCAAGCTGTACAGCGGGTGCTGGAAAGTCGCTGGGCGGTTCTTCTCGAAGAAGAAATGCCCGGCCCAGGCAAAGCCGTAGCCGGCCACCGGCAATGCCAGCAGCAACAGCCAGGCACCTTTGCCAATGGCCAGGGCCAGAAGGAAAATCACCAGGGTAGTGCCGATGAAGTGCAAGCGCCGGCAGGTGCTGTCGCTGTGTTCGCCCAGGTAATAGGGGTAGAACTCGGCGAAGCTGTTGAACTGTCGAATGTTTTCCATGGCCGCGATCTCTGCGTTTGTTGTTCTGTGTGCGGATGCTCTGCGGGGAGCCTATTTGAGTCTAGAGTCCTTGGCGGCACAGGCCAGTGACAATAGGCGCCACTTTAGTATCCTTGGAAAATTGGCCGTAGCATGCGGCTCATCATGTAAGAACCTCTCATGAGCGAACGAACGACTTCTGCAAGCTGGACCCTGGGAATCGTCAAGGCCTTGGAGATGGACGGCCTGGATTGCCGGGCGTTGTTCAAGCAATTGGGACTCGACTACGGCGCCCTCGAAGACCCCGACGCGCGCTTCACCCAGGACTCGATGACCCGGCTGTGGCAGCGGGCCGTGCAGTTGTCCGGCAATCCGGCGATCGGTCTGAACATGGGCAAGGTGGTGCGCCCGGCCTCCTTTCATGTGGCCGGTTATGCCCTGATGTCGAGTCGCACCCTGGCCGAGGGTTTTCAGCGCCTGGTGCGCTACCAGAGGATCATCGCCGAAAGCGCCGACCTGAGTTTCCGCCTGTTGCCGGAAGGGTATGCGCTGATCCTGACGGTGCACGGCGATCACCTCCCACCAACCCGCCAGAGCGCCGAGGCCTCGCTGGCCTGTGCCCTGGCGCTGTGCGGCTGGCTCACCGGGCGTGACCTGCAACCACGCAAGGTGATGCTCCAGGGGCCTGCGCCGGAGGACCTTCAGCCCTACAAGGACATGTTCCATGCCCCGCTGATGTTCGCCGCGCCCTTCGATGCGCTGATCTTCGAGTGTGCCGACATGGAGACTCCCCTGCCCACGGCCAACGAGGCCATGGCGCTGCTGCATGACCGGTTTGCCGGTGAGTACCTGGCGCGTTTCTCCGAAAGCCGGGTGACCCACAAGGCGCGCCAGGTGTTATGCCGGCTGTTGCCCCAGGGCGAACCCAAGCGTGAGCGCGTGGCGCAGACCCTGCACCTGTCCCAGCGCACGCTGCAACGTCGGCTGCAGGAGGAAGGCACCAGCTTCCAGGCGCTGCTCGACGACACCCGGCGGGAGCTGGCCGAGCAATACCTGGCGCAACCGAACATGACCTTGCTGGAGATTGCCTACCTGCTGGGGTTCGCCGACCCGAGCAACTTCTTCCGGGCCTTCCGCCGCTGGTTCGATGTCACGCCCGGCGAATATCGGGCGCGCCTGGTGCAGTTGCCGACCTCGATCAATGACGCCAGAACGCCGGAATACACAGCACGAACACCGTGATGATCTCCAGGCGACCCAGGAGCATGCCCAGGGACAGGATCCACTTGGCGGCATCGGGCAGGGTGGAGAAGTTACCCGCCGGGCCGATGGTCTCCCCAAGACCCGGGCCCACTCCGGACACGGTGCTGGCCGCGCCGGTCAGGGCGGTCATCCAGTCCAGGCCCAGCAGCGACAGGGCCAGGGCGATCACGCAGATGGTGATGGCGAAGAAGAACGAGAAGGTCAGGATCGAGCGAACGATCTCCTCGTCCAGGCGATGGCCGTTGTACTTCTGCTTGATCACCGCCCGCGGGTGGATCAGCTGATTGAGGTTGGCCTTGAGCAGGATGTAGGCCACCTGGAAACGGAAGATCTTGATTCCGCCGGCAGTGGACCCCGAGCAACCACCGACGAACCCCAGGTAGAAGAACAGCATCAGCGAAAAGTTGCCCCACAGGCTGTAGTCGCCCAGGGCAAAGCCTGTGGTGGTGACCACCGAAGTCACGTTCAGCGCCACGTGGCGCAGGGCTTCGAGCCAGTGCAGGTTGGTGGTCCACCAGTACCAGGTACCGAGGATCAGCCAGGTCACCACGAGCATGGCCAGCAGTCCCTGGACCTGCTGGTCCCTGATCAGGGCACGGCGGTTGCCCCGCAGGGTCGCCACGTACAGGGTGAAGGGCAGGCTGCCGAGGATCATCACCAGTACGGCGACCCAGTGCACCGCCGGTTGCTTCCAGTGCGCCAGGGATTCGTCGGAGGTGGAGAAACCGCCGGTGGAGATGGCCGACATGGCATGGTTGATGGCGTCGAACACGTTCATTCCGGCCCACCAGAACGCCAGGCTGCCGATGATGGTGATGCCCACATAGGTCGCGACGATCAGCCGGGCCACCATGTGCGAGCGTGGCATGACCTTTTCCGAGCGATCCGAGGATTCGGTCTGGAACAGGCGCATGCCACCGATACGCAGCAGCGGCAGGATCGCCACCGCCATGCCGATGAAGCCGATGCCTCCCAGCCAGTGCAGCAATGAACGCCAGATCAGGATGCCGGGCGACATCTGGTCAAGGCCGCTGAGCACCGTGGAGCCAGTGGCAGTGATGCCGGACATGCTCTCGAAGAACGAGTCGGTGTAGCTGATGTGCTGTGTCAGCAGGAAGGGCAGCGCAGCGAAGATGCACACCACTACCCAGCTGGAGACGGTCAGCAGGTACATGTCCCGGGGACGCAGGTGCACGTGCTCGGGGCGACCCGGGATCACCAGGGTCAGGCCGGCGATGAAGGTGATCAGGCTGGCCCAGAGGAACGACGGCAAGTCGCCGGTACGTTCGAAGATCACCAGCGTGGCCATGGGCACGACCATGGCGATGGCCAGGGTGATCAGGAAGATGCCGATGATGAAACCAATGATCCTGAGGGTCGGCAACGCCATGTGTTGGGCTCGGGCAGGGAGGGGAAAGGCGCTCATTCTACCTGCGAGGCAGGGCATGTAAACCGGCACCCCGCCGGCAGATACCGCTAGAATAGCCGGACATTTTTTTCAGGAGGTGGCCGATGGAGGCTCTCGACGCTTTGCTCAACCGTGTTTCCGTGCCACGCCTGGTGGAACCTGCTCCTGACGCGCAGCAGCGCGAAGCCTTGTTCGCCGCCGCCCTGCGCGCGCCGGATCACGGCCAGCTGCGGCCGTGGCGCTTCCTGACGGTAGAGGGCGAGGCGCGGGATCGCCTGGGCGAACTGCTGGTCGAGGCGGTGCAGTTGCAGGGTGGCGAGGTGAACCAGGCGGCACTGGACAAGGCCCGGGCCATGCCGCTGCGCGCGCCCTTGGTGGTCGTGGTGGTCGCTCGCCTGCAGGAGCATGCCAAGGTCCCGCACAACGAGCAGCGGCTGGCGGCAGGCTGTGCGGCCCACGGCATCCTGCTGGCGGCCTACGCCCAGGGAGTCGGTGCGGTCTGGCGGACCGGCGAGCTGTCCTACTCGCCCCATGTAGCCAAGGGGCTGGGCCTGGCCGAAGGCGAAGAAGTCATCGCCTTCCTGTACCTGGGCACCCCGTTGAACGAGCCTCGGGTCGCGCCGAAGGTCGATACCCGCGAGTTCGTCAGCGCCTGGACCGCCAAGGCCTGATCTTTCCTGTCTGTCTCGCGGTCATCCTGCGGGCAAGTGCGTTGATGCCGATTCCGGCGGCAACGGCTTGCCCGTTTTGCATTCAGGCCTGAACCAGGGCATCGGCGGCCAGGGGCAATTCCAGGGTAGCGATGAAACCGCCCTGGGCATGGTTGTCCAGCGTCAAGCTGCCACCGTGGCGTTCTGCCGCTCGACGTGCAATGGCCAGGCCCAGGCCATGCCCCGCGGTGCTCTGCCCCGGGGCGCGAAAGAATGGCTCGCCCAACTGGCCCAGGTGCTCGACGGGTACGCCAGGGCCGTGATCGCGCACGCTGATCAGGATCCGTTCACCCTGGCGCTGGGCCCGAACCTCGATCGGTTGCCCGGCGGGACTGAAGCGCTGGGCATTGCGCAGCAGGTTGTCCAGGGCCCGTTCCAGCATGGTTGGCCAGCCACGCACGTGCAGTTGGGGCTGGGCATCGATCACCACCGATTGCTCGGGGCAAGCCAGCTGGGCGTCTTTGTGCAATGCCAGGAGCAGGGCGTTGAGGTCGACTTCCTCGGCACTGGCGTTGTCGGCATCGACCCGGGCCAGGACCAGGATCTCGCTGATCAGGGCTTCCAGGCGATCACATTCGCGGGTCAGTCGAGGCCAGAGCTGGTCTCGCTCCTCGGGGGCTGCCCGTTCCGCCAGCGCCAGTGCGATACGCAGGCGTGCCAGGGGTGAGCGCAGTTCATGGGAAACATCACGCAGCAGTTGGCGCTGGCTGCCGATCAGGCTCTGCAGGCGTGACCCCATGCGATTGAAGTCCTGCGCCAGCACGCCGAATTCGTCGCGGCGATTGGCCAGGCGCGCCAGGCTGTTCTGCTGGTAGGCGGCTTGTCCCAGGTCATGCACTGCACCGCGCAGACGGCTCAGGGGACGGGTAATGGACAGGGTCACCAGCAGGCTGAACAGGGTCAGTACCACCAGGGCGATGGCCAGCGCGCTCAAGGGCCAGGTCAGGCTGTCACGGTGCCAGGCGTCCAGTTCCGGATGGGGGATGCGATAGATGAACAGGTAGGTGTCGCTGGTGCGCGGGCTGGTGTACTCCGCCGTCAGGCGGCGCCAGGGCAGGCGTCGGTCATCGTTGTTCTGCCGGGCCTCGAAGACGGCTGCGCGGTGCGGGAAGGTGCCGCGCACCACCGGATCACCACTCTCGTTGAGCACCTGGACGTCGATGTGGTACTGGCGCTTGCGCTGCTGGAGGATGTCCTGGGCGGCATCCTCGCCTTGTTCCTCATAGGTTTGCGTCCATTGCTCGGCAAGGCCGTTCAGGCCCGGATGGCGACTGAGGATCCAGGTGTCCTGGTTGAGCATGTGGCCCAGCAGGATCGACAACCCGGCAACCAGGGTGATGGCCAGCCAGAAACTGGCCAGGACGCGCCAGAACAATGAACGCACGGAAACTCCTTGAATGCACGAAGCCCAGTGGCGAGGCCACTGGGCTGGGGGAGGACGCTAGCGCATTATTGCGCTTTTTGCGGTTGTTGCGCTTTCCAGGCCTTGAACTGGGCCCATTCGGCGCGACGTTCTTCCTGTTTCTTGACGAGGGTGTCGAACTCTTTCTGCTGGTCAGGCTTGAGCAGCGCGCGAATATCGGCCTGGGTTTTCTGGTGCTTGGCCGCCAGTTCGTCCTTCATGGCCTGTTGGTCGGCCGGGGAGAGTTTTTCCAGGTATTTTTCCGCCACTGCCTTGCGCTCGTGCATTTGCTCGCCCATCAGCTTGCCGATCTGCTGGCGCTGTTCACGGCTCAGGTCCAGCTGGCTCCAGGGGCCTTTGCCACGCATGTGCTCGCTGTGCCGGGGGCCATCCATCGGACCCTGCGGGCCGTGGCCCTCGGGCATGGCCATGGCGACGGTCGGCAGTGCGGCGGCGAACATCAGAGCGATCAGGGTCTTGCGCATGGTGTATCTCCTTGTCTCGTTCCCGGTCAGTTCCGGATGAGTTCAGGTTACGCAGATCAAGGTCAGCGGCGGTCAGTCGAGGGTAAAGCTTGAGTAAAGACGCGGGCTCGCCAACCTGACAAAGGTTGTTGGCGGCGCAAGCGCCCGTTGTCTGTGGGTCGCCTGCGTGAGGCGGGTGGCCAGGGCTACAGGCTGTAGTAGTAGCCGCGGCTACGCAGGGCGACGATTCGCGGGCGCCCATCAGGATGAGGGCCGATCTTCTTGCGCAGGTTACTCACATGCATGTCCAGGCTGCGGTCGTACAGGGTCAGTTTGCGGCCGAGGGCGATCTGCGCCAGCTCCTGTTTGTCCAGGGGCTCGCCTGGCTGCTTGAGCAGGGCTTCGAGCAGACGGCTTTCGGACACTGTCAGGCTGATGTCCTGGTCGTCGAGGGTCACCACCCCGCGCATCGGACTGAAGCACAGGTCCCCCAGTTCGATCTGGCTGGAGGCCGCCACCGGGTGACTGCGGCGCAGAACGGCGCGCAGGCGGGCAGTGAGTTCGCGTGGATCGCAGGGTTTGGCCAGGTAGTCGTCGGCGCCCAGTTCCAGGCCGAGGATGCGGTCCAGGGGTTCACCACGGGCCGAGAGCATCAGCACGGGCAGTTCGGGATGATCGTTGCGCAGTTGCTTGAGCAGCTCCAGGCCACTGCCATCAGGCAGCATCACATCCAGCACCACGGCTGCGGGCGCATGGTCGGCCAAGGCCCGGCGAGCACTGAGGCCGTCATGGCAGGCGCGTACCTGGAAGCCTTCCTGGCCCAGCCAGCTGCTCAGGAGTTCGCACAGCTCCTGGTCGTCATCAATCAGTAACAGGTCGCTCATGAATCACTCAATTTAGCCATTGTCGACGCTTGCGATGTCCGCCACTGGCGAAGATACCGCAGAGCAGGGCGATGAGGGCCACGCCGCCGCCGGTAACGAACCACTGTTGCTGGTCGGTCAAAAGACGCGGAGCCGGGCTGGCCTGGGCTTCCTTGACTTGCAGCTTGAGGCGCTGGTTCTCCTGACGCAGGCGTGCCAGTTGCGGGCTTTCGCGCTCGGCATCGGCCGTCTGCAATTGCTTGCTCAACTCTTCGCGCTGACGCTCGCTTTCCTTCAAGCGTTGCTGCAATTCGGTGATCTGGCTACCGGCGCTCAGGGACAGTGGCGTCGAATAACCGCTTTGCTGGGGTTCTTCGGCTAGGGCCGGAGCCCCGATCGACAGCATGACCAACAACAGGCACAACGGACCTTGGCGCATCGAAACTCCTGATTCCAATCGGATGTTGGGCAGGTTGTCGGCCGTCAAACGAGAATAATGAGCGATTGAGAACGCGATGAACCCCGAAGGTTCATCACGCCTGGGGTTACGGTATGGATTGCTTGAAAGGCTTGACCAGCACGTTGCCGTAGACGCCTGCGCTCACGAAAGGATCGGCATCGGCCCAGGCCTGGGCCGCGACCAGGGACTCGAACTGCGCGATGATCAGGCTGCCAGTGAAGCCGGCCGCGCCCGGATCTTCGCTGTCCACCGCCGGATGCGGACCGGCCAGCACCACCCGTCCCTCGGCCTGGAGCTGCTTGAGGCGCTCCAGGTGGGCTGGGCGCGCGGCCAGGCGTTTTTCCAGGGAATTGGCGACGTCTGTGGCAATGATTGCGTAAAGCATGTCAGTCCTCGGTTTTCGGCGTGGTGGAATCGGTGTCATGCAAATGGCGCGACAGGTAGATGCCCTGGCCCACCAGGAACAGCACGGTCATGCCCAGGCTGCCGAAGACCTTGAAGTCGACCCAGATGCTCTGGAACGTGAAGGCGACGAACAGGTTGGCAGCGCCGCAGAACACGAAGAAGGCGATCCAGGCGATGTTCAGGCGGGTCCACACTGCGTCCGGCAGGCTCAGGGCGTGGCCCATGATGCGCTTGATCAGCAGGCGGTCGCCGATGAAATGGCTGCCGATGAAGGCCAGGGCGAACAACCAGTTGACCACCGGAGCTTTCCACTTGAGGAAGGTTTCGCTGTGGAAGGCCAGGGTCAGGCTACCGAACACCAGGCAGGCGACCAGGGTCAGCCACTGGCTTTTTTCCAGCTTGCGCTGGGAGATGAACAGGGCGCCGTAGACCACCAGGGAACTGATGATCAGCACTGCCGTGGCGCTGTAGATACCGCCCAGGGTGACTTCGTGACCGGCAAGGTCGACGACGCGTGGGTCGATTTTGTAGACGATGAAAAACAGGAACAGCGGGATGAAGTCGATGAATTGTTTCACAGTGGCAGCCAGAAGCAGGATGTGTCGGCATAATAACAAACATCCCAGGTAGCGAAAGCGCCAGCTGATTTGAGGTTTTATCGTCCCGTGAACGTTGATTTGCACTGCCACAGCACCGCTTCCGATGGCGCCCTGGCGCCTGCGGTGGTGGTTGCCCGGGCGTATGAAAAAGGCGTGCGAATCCTGTCCCTGACCGACCACGACACCGTCGAGGGCTTGGCCGAGGCGCACGAGGCTGCCCGGGCGTTGGGCATGCAACTGGTCAATGGCGTCGAATTGTCCTGTACGTGGGGTGGCGCCACCATCCATGTACTGGGTTATGGCTTCGACGTTGACGCCCCGGCGCTGGTGGAGGCAATCGGCAAGTTGCACGAGGGGCGTTGGCTGCGTGCCCAGGAAATCAGTCGCAAGCTGGCCCTCAAGGGCATGCCGGGGGCCCTCGAAGGTGCCCGGGCGATCCAGCAGGGGCTGGGCGACAGCGGCAACGCCCCGGCACGCCCGCATTTCGCCGATTACCTGGTGCGTGCCGGATTCGTCAAGGATCGTGCCGAAGCGTTTCGCAAGTGGCTCGGCGCCGGCAAGCTGGGTGACGTCAAGCAGCATTGGCCGACCCTTGAAGAAACCGTCGGGACATTGCGCGAGTCCGGCGCCTGGGTCAGCCTCGCCCATCCCTGGCACTACGATTTTACCCGCAGCAAGCGTCGCCGCTTGATTGCCGACTATATTCAAGCCGGTGGCCACGCCATCGAAGTGGTCAACGGTCACCAACCAGCGGAGCAAGTGGGCAGCCTGTCCATCCTTGCCCGTGAATTCGGACTGCTGGTCAGCGCCGGCAGTGACTTTCATGGCCCGGGGGGCTGGTCCGAGATCGGTGAGTACCGCCCGGTCCCGGAGGACCTGCCGCCACTTTGGTGTCGGTTCAAACATGAGCCAATTATTGCCGCCTGAGCAGGTAGAGACAGTGAGTCAATTTTTCCAGATCCACCCGGAAAACCCGCAGCCACGGCTGATCAAGCAGGCTGTGGAGATCATTCGCGGCGGTGGCGTGGTGATCTATCCCACGGATTCCTCCTACGCCATTGCCTGCCAGATGGGCGACAAAGGCGCGATCGAACGGGTACGGCGCCTGCGTCAGCTGGACGACAAGCACAATTTTGCGCTGATCTGCAGTGATCTTTCGCAACTGGGCCTGTTCGCCAAGATCGACACCGGTACCTTTCGCCTGCTCAAGGCCCATGTGCCGGGGCCTTACACCTTCATCCTCAATGCCACCCGGGAAGTGCCGCGCCTGCTGTTGCATCCCAAGCGCCGCACCATCGGCTTGCGGGTTCCCAGCAACCCCATTGCCCTGGCGTTGCTGGCCGAACTGGGCGAGCCGCTCATGAGCGTCAGCCTGATCATGCCCGGTGACACCGAGGCCTTGAGCGACCCTCATGAAATGCGCCAGTTGCTGGAGCACCAGGTGGACCTGATCATCGATGGCGGTTTCGGCAGCACCGAATCTTCCACTGTGATCAGCCTTGCCGATGGCGAGCCGCAAGTGATTCGTGTCGGTTGCGGCGATCCTGCGCCCTTCATGGCCGAGGCCTAGATGTCCGCAGTGGAACCCGTCGACGAGCAGGCCGGCGCCCAGCAGGAGCTGCCATTCGCCATGGTATACGGCCAGGCGGTCATGGAAATGCCCCAGGACCTGTACATCCCGCCCGATGCCCTGGAGGTTTTCCTCGAAGCCTTCGAAGGCCCTCTGGACCTGCTGCTGTACCTGATCCGCAAACAGAACATCGACATCCTCGACATCCCGGTAGCCGAGATCACTCGCCAGTACATGGGGTATGTGGAACTGATGCAGTCGGTGCGCCTGGAACTGGCCGCCGAGTACTTGGTGATGGCCGCGATGCTGGCGGAGATCAAGTCGCGCATGCTCCTGCCGCGCTCGGCCGAGATCGAGGAAGAGGAGCACGACCCCCGGGCCGAGCTGATCCGCCGCCTGCAGGAATACGAGCGCTTCAAGGCCGCAGCCGAGGGCATCGACGAACTGAGCCGGGTAGGCCGCGATGTGCTGGTGCCCAAGCTCGATGCCCCGCAGGCCCAGGTACGCAAGTTGTTGCCTGATGTGGCGCTGGAAGAGGTGCTGATGTCGATGGCCGAGGTCTTGCGCCGCGGCGACATGTTCGAAAGCCACCAGGTCAGCCGCGAGGCCCTGTCCACTCGTGAACGCATGAGCGATGTGCTCGAGCGCCTCAAGGGCGGCGGTTTCGTGCCCTTTGTCGAGCTGTTCACCGCCGAGGAAGGGCGTTTGGGGGTGGTGGTGACCTTCATGGCGGTCCTCGAGCTGGTCAAGGAATCCCTGGTCGAGCTGGTGCAGAATGAGCCCTTTGCGGCCATCCATGTACGGGCACGAGCCGAATAACGAGCTTAAATCATGAATCTGAACGAACCCCGCGAGCTGGCCTCCCTGCTCGAAGCCTTCCTGTTGGCTTCGGGAAAACCGCAGTCCATGGAGCGTCTTTTCGAGCTGTTCGAGGAAGCCGAGCGGCCCGGCCCGGCGGTCTTCAAGAAGGCCCTGGCACTGTTGGGCAAGTCCTGCGAGGGGCGGGCCTTCGAACTCAAGGAGGTCGCCTCGGGCTATCGCCTGCAGATCCGCGAGAAGTTCGCCCCCTGGGTCGGTCGCCTTTGGGAGGAGCGGCCCCAGCGCTATTCCCGTGCACTGCTGGAAACCATGGCCCTGATCGCCTACCGCCAGCCCATCACACGGGGCGAGATCGAGGATGTGCGCGGCGTGGCGGTCAACAGCAACATCGTCAAGACCCTGATCGAGCGCGAGTGGATCCGGGTGGTGGGGTATCGCGACGTGCCTGGCAAACCGGCGATGTTCGCCACCACCAAGGCTTTTCTCGATCACTTCAACCTCAAGAGCCTCGATGAGCTGCCGCCCCTGGCCGAGTTGCGGGAAATGGAGACCGAACCGGTGCTGGAGTTCGACGATGTCCCGGTTCCAGAGCACTTGCAGCAACTGGCCGACGCCAGCGCCGAGCCCGAGGCACCCGCCGAGGAAACCAGCTTCCATACCCTGTTGCTGGAACTGGACTCCATGGAGGAGGGGCTCAAGACCGATTTCGACGATGTGCACCGTGATGGCCTTGAAGCGGACGCCTCGTTCGAACCGCAGGAGCTGGTCGCAGGCACGGAGCAGGAACCTTCCTCGGGGCTTGTCGCTGATGGGCTGCACGAGCCAGTCCCGGACACCGTGGTGGACGAGCGGCCTGAGGACGTTGCGCAAGATGTGCTGGGTGTCGCCGAGGCTCGGACCAAGCTGTTGGCCGCCGTCGCCGCGTTGGAGCCCCAGTTGAGCGAGGAAGAGGCCGAAGCCCTGGCCCTGGCCGAAGCCATCGAGCAGGAGCGGCGCCTGCAAGAGGATTGAGCCGCGGTGGTGCGGGGTGGCCGGCCAGCGGAAAACCCTCTGGGTGTCGACTAATCGACTAGTCTGTGATGCGCAACCATCGTCATGAGCGTATGATTCGCGACCCTTTGGCGAGTCCGTCGCCACAGAACCTGTTTCCATGCCTTCAGGCTGCTCGGCCTGAAGCGATACACCGGGAGGTGCCCAGATGAGCGATAAAGACCAGAACGACCAGGAAATCCGTCCGTCCGGCGAGAAGCTGCAGAAAGTTCTCGCCCGCATTGGTGTCGGCTCGCGCCGCGACGTCGAGTCCTGGATCAGCCAGGGCCGCATCAAGGTCAACGGCACTCAGGCCACCCTGGGCCTGCGCGTCGACCTGCACGACGCCATCACCATCGATGGCAAGGTGATCAAGCGCGAAGAGGCCGCCGAGTCAGTGCGCCGCGTGATCATGTACAACAAGCCCGACGGCGAGATCTGCACCCGCGACGATCCCGAGGGCCGCCCCACCGTATTCGACAAGTTGCCACGCCCACGCGAAGGCCGCTGGATCAACATCGGTCGCCTGGACATCAATACCACCGGCCTTTTGATGTTCACCACCGACGGCGAGCTGGCCAACCGCCTGATGCACCCGTCCTTCGAGATGGATCGCGAGTATGCGGTCCGTGTCCGTGGCGAAGTCGACGACGAGATGATCGCCCGCCTCAAGGCCGGTGTGATGCTCGAGGACGGCCCTGCCAAGTTCACCGACATCCAGCAGGCACCCGGTGGGGAAGGCTTCAACCATTGGTATCACTGCGTGGTGATGGAAGGGCGTAACCGTGAGGTGCGTCGCCTCTGGGAGTCCCAGGGCCTGGTGGTCAGCCGCCTGAAGCGCGTGCGTTTTGGTCCGGTGTTCCTCAATTCCGACCTGCCCATGGGCCGCTGGCGCGAAATGAGCCAGCATGAGGTCAACGTGCTCAGTGCCGAAGTCGGCCTGACGCCGGTTGCCATGCCGCAGCTCAATGCCAAGTCCAAGGACCGGCTGGAGCGCATGCAGCGCAAATCCTCGCGTCCGGTGGGCAAGAGCGAGCGCGTGCGCACCCTGCGTCCGGCCAACGGTGCCCCGGCCTCGCCGCGTGCTTCTCGTGAGCCACAACTCGAAGGCGAACGCCCCGGTCGCAAGCCGGCTGGCCGCCAGGACGGCGAGCGCGCACCACGGGCGCCACGTCCAGTTGCCGGTCGCGGCACTCCGGTCGCCGAGCGTCCGGCGGACACCAAGCGCCCGGCGCCCAAGTCCAAGCGTCCAAGCCCTGGGCTGGATCAGGACGGGCCGTCCGGCAAGCGCCGTGGCGCACCGGCCGGTAGTGGCCAGCGCCCGGGCTTTGGCCGTCGCAAGCCGGAGTAGTCTCTGCCCGGATAAAAAACGCCAACCTTCGGGTTGGCGTTTTTTTTGCCTGCAATTCTTCCCGGGAGCTGGTGGGGATCCGCTAGAAGGCGAATTGGCCGTCGAACACCGGCTTGCTGTCCGCCGCCAGGACTCCGCAGCTGAAGATCAGGTCCAGGTGATGGCTGCCCTTGGCGCCGCCGCCCAGTCCCAGGTGCAGGCCACAGTGTCGCTCCTCGAAGCCGGAGTTGCGTCCATACAATGACTTGATGCCTTCGTTGGTGCCTATTCCCAGTTCCTCGATGCGCCGGTTCGACGGGTTGGCATCCAGGTACTTGTTGAAGTCGTTGGCCAGCCCGGGCACTTGGGTCTGCACCTGGCGGATGCTCGAGTTCTCGATCCACAGTTCCAGCGGCACCTGCAACACCCCGTATTTACGGGCGAAGGGAATGGTGCTGAGGAAGGTACCGAGGAACTTCACGTGGCCATTGATCTCGTCGCTGTGGGTGGCGATTTCGCCTGGCGCCAGGTCGTAGTTGCCCACGCCATTGATGTCGGTCCACTTCTTCACCGTATTCAGCGGGGCTTCGAAGTACGAGCCTTGTGAATCGCTGAAGCTCAGGGTGCTGGCCTGGGACAGGCGCCGGATCAAGGTTGCGTTGAGGTCGGCGATCCGCTGCGGCTCGATGCTGAAGGTGTCGTAGAAGTACGCGCCGTAATCCTTGAACAGCAGGGATTTTTTCCAGTGTTCGGCCATCAGGCCATGCAGCGGACGGAGGAATTCCGGGCCGTCCGGGCGTGGCTGGGGCAGGGTCGAGGAGTCATAGAAGAAAATGTACAGATCACACTCGGTGATTGCCCGGGCGAGGGTCTCGGTCGGTTCCAGGTCCAGGCGCAGTGCGCTGATGGCCAGCGGTGTGGCCTGGCGAGCCTGTTCAATGATGGCCAGGGTCATGGCCTGGTATTCGGCGGTATGGCCGATCAGCACCTTGGCGGTTCCCGGGCTGGTCATGGCCGGGTGCCGTTCGAGGTAGTACAGGAAATGACGGATGGCGCGAGTCTGGTCCATAAAACCTCCCTGTAGGACAAAGGTGGCCGGGGCAGGCAGGCCCGCCCCGGCTCGCGGACGTCTTACATTGGCCACATGGCAGTGCCGAACGGCACCACGGCATCGGCTTGCATCATTTCCACGGCCGCCTCGTGGGTTGCCGCTTCGAACCAGTCGTCCAGTTGCAGTTCGGTTTCCAGGTCTTGTTCCAGTGCTTGCATGGTGCTTCTCCTGAATGACATTACGCTTGGCAGTCCATTGGCGGAACGGATCGACAGCAGTGAACGGGAGAGTTGCCGAAGCTGCCCATTCGCTCCTCGAGCTTGCCGGGTGACTGATCCGGCAAGTGGCTGGAAACCTAGTTCAGGCTGTTTTGAAGTGCAAAAAAATATTTAGATTATTTTATGCTGAACTTTATTTTCTATTTTTCCTTGAGAATTAAACCCGATAAAACAAAAGACTAGGCAATCTTCGCGGAAGGAGTGCCGGGAGTGTCAATTCGCTGGCGGCTTTGGAAAGGAACTGACCTGGCAATTATACGTTACGGTCTGTAAAGGGAAGTTTACGAAATACTGGGTTTTACCCCGCAGATAAGACATGGACGGCCTCGTGTAAGGAAAAGCTTCCGAAAGATGTTGGCCTGGCTCGCCCCGCAGGCCCTGGCCCGCTTGTTCCAGGCAGCCTGGGAGGGTGAGATGTGCACCTGCCTGCGTACAGGTACATAACAAGAAGGAGGCGCAATGAACGCCGTAACCGACTTCCATCGATACCCTTCGAAGAGCGATGACCGTCGCTTTTTCACCGACGACCCCACTCGGTCCGTCCCTTATTTTGCCGCCGATGCCGAGCATCGAGCAGGCCACGCAAGATCCCGGTTACCGGCGCGCTGATACAGCGATGTCTGGCGGCAGGGGGTCAGGGGTGTACAATGCCCGGCGTTTTAACTGTGACCCCTCTGCGTAACCACGCATTTTGCGTCTGAACAGCGGTTCCCAGCTGGCCTGAACGGGCCGCGAGACAGCTGTACAGGACCAATAAACTCAAGGTTATCCACCTTGTTCACTCCGTCGCGTCACGAGCGCGTCGGGTTCGATTTCGTCACAGATAAAAACAAACAGGTGACGCATGACCGTTAGAAAAACGCTGAACTTCTGGTGCCTGCGCTGGGGTTTGATCCGCGCCGCTTAAGCCTTCACCGGGCGGCAACGTCTGCAAATATCATCAAACCTTGCGTGAGACAGTTTTCATGAGTGGACAAAACTCGCAGTCAGGCGAGCTGAAACGCGGCCTGAAAAATCGCCATATCCAGTTGATCGCCCTGGGCGGCGCAATCGGTACGGGCTTGTTCCTGGGTTCGGCCGGGGTGCTCAAGTCTGCCGGCCCATCGATGATTCTCGGTTATGCCATCTGTGGCTTCATCGCCTTCATGATCATGCGCCAGCTGGGCGAGATGATCGTCGAGGAGCCGGTGGCCGGCTCCTTCAGCCATTTCGCGCACAAGTACTGGGGCGGCTTCGCCGGCTTCCTCTCCGGCTGGAACTGCTGGATTCTCTATATCCTGGTGGGCATGTCGGAGTTGACGGCGGTCGGCAAGTACATCCACTACTGGTGGCCGGACGTCCCGACCTGGGCCTCGGCAGCTGTGTTCTTCGTCATGATCAACGCGATCAACCTGGCCAACGTCAAGGTCTTTGGCGAGGCCGAATTCTGGTTCGCGATCATCAAGGTCGTGGCTATCGTCGGCATGATCGCTCTGGGCAGCTACCTGTTGGTCAGCGGCAACGGCGGCCCGCAGGCTTCGGTGAGCAACCTGTGGTCCCACGGCGGCTTCTTCCCCAATGGGGTCAGCGGCCTGGTGATGGCCATGGCGATCATCATGTTCTCCTTCGGCGGCCTGGAAATGCTCGGTTTCACCGCAGCTGAAGCCGACAAGCCCAAGACCGTGATCCCCAAGGCGATCAATCAGGTGATCTACCGCATCCTGATTTTCTACATCGGCGCCCTGGTGGTGCTGCTGTCGCTGACGCCATGGGACACCCTGCTGACCACCCTCAATGCGTCCGGCGATGCCTACAGCGGCAGCCCGTTCGTCCAGGTGTTCTCGATGCTGGGCAGCAACACCGCAGCGCATATCCTCAACTTCGTGGTCCTGACCGCGGCGCTGTCGGTGTACAACAGCGGCACCTACTGCAACAGCCGCATGCTGCTGGGCATGGCCGAGCAGGGTGATGCGCCCAAGGCCCTGGCCAAGATCGACAAGCGCGGTGTGCCGGTACGTTCGATCCTCGCTTCGGCGGTGGTGACCTTCGTTGCGGTGGTGCTCAACTACCTGATCCCGCAGCATGCCCTGGAGCTGCTGATGTCCCTGGTGGTGGCGACCCTGGTGATCAACTGGGCGATGATCAGCTACTCGCACTTCAAGTTCCGCCAGCACATGAACCGCACCGGCCAGACTTCGCTGTTCAAGGCCCTGTGGTATCCCTACGGCAACTTTGTCTGCCTGGCGTTCGTGGTGTTCATCCTCGGCATCATGCTGATGATCCCGGGCATCCAGATATCGGTGTACGCGATTCCGGTGTGGCTGGTCTTCATGTGGGTCTGCTACAGCATCAAGAACAAGCGCGCGGCCCAGCACGGGCTGCAGGCTGCCAGTGCTTCGCTGAAGTAGGCGCGGCCTGGGCAACGAAAAACCCGGCTCCGGCCGGGTTTTTCATTTATGGCGTATCCTGTGCGCCCTGAACCCGGATTCCTGTTTCATGCTGGTGATTTCCAACAACGTGCAGCTGCCGGATGCCGAGATCGAGCTGACCGCCATCCGCGCCCAGGGCGCTGGCGGGCAGAACGTCAACAAGGTGTCCAGCGCCGTGCACCTGCGCTTTGACATTCCGGCCTCGTCGCTGCCGCCGTTCTACAAGGAGCGCCTGTTGGCGCTGCGTGACAGCCGCATCACCAGTGATGGTGTGATCATTCTCAAGGCCCAGCAGTACCGCACCCAGGAGCAGAACCGCGCCGATGCCCTGGAGCGTCTGGTCGAGCTGATTCTCGACGCCATCAAGGTGGAGAAGAAGCGCCGGCCGACCAAGCCGACCCTGGGCTCGAAGAAGCGCCGACTGGACACCAAGGCCAAGCGCGGCAGCATCAAGGCAGGGCGCGGCAAGGTCGACTTCTAGCGGGTCTTGCGTTCCTCACGCTGCCTGGGCGCCTGGTGGTACAGGTACAGGCTCAGCAGCAGCCCGCTGCAGGCGGCGATGGCGGCGAACAGAAAGATCGAGGCAAAGCCGAAGCCGGCGGCAATCGCTCCGGCCAGTGGCCCGGTAATGCCCAATGACAGGTCGACGAACAGCGAGTAGGCGCCCACTGCGGCGCCTCGGCTGGAGGCCGGTACCAGGTTCACCGCCTCGACGCCCAGGGCCGGGAACACCAGGGAGAAACCAAAACCGCTCAAGGCCGCTCCGGCCAGGGCCCAGTTGGCGTCGGGGGCCAGCCACAGCAGCAACAGGCCGAGGGTTTCCACCGACAGGCAGGCAATCGCCACGCGAAAGCCGCCGAGGCGGTTGATCAGGTTGCCGAACAGCAGGCGCGCACCAATGAAGCTGGCGCCGAACAGGCTCAGGCACAGTACCGCGTTGGACCAGTCCCGGGTGGCGTAGTACAGGGTGATAAAGGTGGCGATGGTGCCAAAGCCGATTGAGCCCAGGGCCAGGCCGCAGCCGTGGGGATAGACCTTGCCCAGCACATGGATGAAGGGCAGGCGTTCGCCGGTGACGATGGGGGCGGCGAGCTTTGGCCAAGCCAGCATCAGGCCGAGCACGGCCAGCAGGATAATGCTCACCCCCATGCTCCACAGGCCCAGTTGCTTGACCAGCAGCACCCCCAGGGGCGCACCGATGGCCAGGGCACCGTAGCTGGCAATGCCGTTCCAGGAAATCACCTTGGCCGTGTTCTGCGACCCGACCCGGCCGATACCCCAGCCAATGGAGCCCGAGCCCACCAGGCTCTCGGCACTGCCCAGTACCAGGCGTCCCATCAGCAGGCTGGCCAGGCTCAGCATCGGCAACGCCTGCAGCCAGGCCGAGAGCAGCATGAACACTCCGCTCAAGCCGCAGCCAGCCAGGCCATAGATCACCGCGCGCTTGCTGCCCAGGTTGTCGATGATGCGTCCGGCGTAGGGGCGGCTGAGCAAGGTGGCCAGGTACTGCACGCTGATCACCAGGCCAGCGATCACTGCACCGAAGCCCAGGTCGCTGTGGACATAGCCGGGCAGTACCGCCAGGGGAATGCCGATATTCAGGTAGCCGATGAAGGTGAACAGGACGATGGAGACGACTTGCAGCGTGACCGCCAAGGGGCGCTGGGTATCTGGCATGGGAAGAAATCCGCTACTGCAGCTAGATAGATAGGCTGCTCATGATACCGGTGCGGGCGGTTATGCAGGGGAACAAATCGATGGGTTGTGCGGGTTCAGGTGTCCTGCTTGCCCAGTAGCCGGGTGGTGACCAGCGCGGCGAGGGCGTTTTCCTGGGTGCCGAAGCGGGCCAGCAGGGCGGCCTGCTTTTGCGGGTCGAGGCGATTCCATACCTCGATCATCTGTTGCGCGGTGCCAATCAGAACGTTGGCCTGGGTTTCGCTGAAGGTGTCGGTCATGGAGAGCTCGGGGGGAGGGTTCAGGCGGTGTGGAAAGCGCTTGAATAGCGCTTTCCACACGGTCTGGTCTACAGCGTCTTCACTCTTCGCTGTCGGCCTTGCGGCTGTCGGCGGCTTCCTGGGCTACAGGCTTTTCGGCACTGGCTTGTTGCGGGGTTGTCTGCTCAGTTTCGTGCAGGCTTGGGAAGGGGAGATTCGGGATCTCGTGCATATCGTTGCTCCTCGCAAAGTCTGTTTTTTAAATCGCTGGGTAGGTCCGCGCTTTTAAAAAGCCTGGGCAGGATACAGCACTGCAAATGACAAAAAGATTTTTATCGCGTTTTTCGGGATGAAAGGCCGTTGATCAATCGCGAATTGCCAGCGAGGAAGTCTCAGGACCCTCCTCGCCGGCAAGCCGATGGCTAGACGACCCGGGCGATGGCTTCGGCCAGTTGGTCCAGGCGGGTGGCGTCGATCCCGGCCACGTTGGCCCGGCCCGAACTGACCATGTACACGCTGTGATGATCACGCAGCTCCTGGACCTGGGCAGGGCTCAGGCCGGTGTAGGAGAACATCCCGCGTTGCACGCCGATATGGGCGAAACGCTCGGCCAGGCCGTAGGGCTGCAACGCCTCCACCAGGCCGGCGCGCAGTTGTGCAATGCGCAGGCGCATGGCTTCCACTTCGTCGGCCCAGAGGGTCTTGAGCGCAGGATCACCGAGGATCGTGGCCACCACGGCAGCGCCGTGATCCGGTGGCGTGGACCACAGGTTGCGGGCGATATGCGCCAGCTGGCTGCGTACATCCAAAAGCTTCTCGGCATCCTGGGTGCAAACGATCAGGGCGCCGGTACGGTCGCGGTACAGCCCGAAGTTCTTCGAGCAGGAACTGGTGATCAGCACTTCCGGCAGCTCGGCGGCGAACAGCCGTACGGCCCAGGCATCCTGCTCCAGGCCATCGCCGAAGCCCTGGTAGGCGAAGTCGATCAATGGCAGCAACTTGCGGCTGCGGACCACGTCCAGCACCCGTTGCCAGTCGGCATGGCCGAGGTCGAAACCGGTGGGGTTGTGGCAGCAGGCATGCAGCAGCACCACATCGCCTTCGGGCACCTGGTTCAAGGATGCCAGCATGGCCTCGACGTCCAGGCGGTTGTCACTGCCCACGTAGGGGTAGTGGCTGACCTTGACCCCGGCTGCGGCGAAGATGGTCTCGTGGATCGGCCAGGTCGGGTTGCTCAGCCACACGCCACGACCGGGCAGGCAGTGGGCGATGAAGTCGGCGCTCAGGCGCAAGGCGCCGGTGCCGCCAGGGGTCTGGGTAGCGCCGGCACGCTGGGTGGCGATCAGTTTCGAGTCGCTGCCCAGCACCAGTTCATTGATCACCTTGCCGAAGGCAGCGTCGCCGTGGCCACCGATGTAGATCTTGGTGTCCTGGCTATCCACCAGGCGCTGTTCGGCCAGCTTGACCGATTGCGGGATCGGCGTCAGGCCCTGGGAGTCCTTGTAGACCCCGACGCCAAGGTCGAACTTGCGAGGGTTGGGGTCGCTGGCGTAGGCACCCATCAAGCCGAGAATCGGGTCGCCAGGGACGCGGCCGATAGCATCGAAGTGCATTACTTGCGTCCTTCTGCGGTCTTGGCCACTTCGTCGGTGCGGGCCGCCATGATGAAGTCGTTGCGGTGCAGGCCCTTGATGGAGTGGCTCCACCAGGTCACGGTCACCTTGCCCCACTCGGTCAGCAGGCCTGGGTGGTGGCCTTCGGCCTCGGAGATCTCGCCCATGGCGTTGGTGAAGGCCAGGGCGAACTTGAAGTTCTTGAACAGGAAGACTTTTTCCAGCTGCATCACGCCGTCGCGAACTTCAATGTTCCAGTCAGGGATCTGCTTGATCAGTACCGGCAGTTCTTCGTCGCTGACTTGGGGGGCATCGGCGCGGCAGGCTTCGCAATGGGCTTGGTTCAGAGCGGTCATGGTGTATTCCCGGGGGTTCGATTCTTGTTGGAAGTTACTATCTTTCGCAGCGGCTCGCGAGTGCGAACCGCTCAGGCCGCCTTGGGTTTTGGCGGAAACTTGGGAGCGTGCAGGCCCAACTGCATGCCCTGGTGGACCAGCGCCATGATGTCCTCATGGGCCAGGTCGAACAGGCGCTTGAGGTTGGGCAGGGCGAAGTAGATCGGTTGCAGGATGTCGATGCGATAAGGCGTGCGCATCGCTTCGAGCGGATCGAAGGCCTGGTGTTCCGGTTCTTCGGACAGGCTGTACACGGTTTCCTTGGGCGAGGACAGGATGCCGCCGCCATAGATGCGTCGTCCGGCCGGAGTGTCCACCAGGCCGAACTCGATGGTCATCCAGTACAGGCGCGCGAGGTATACCCGCTCTTCCTTGGTGGCTTGCAGGCCGAGCTTGCCGTAGGTGTGGGTGAACTCGGCGAACCAGGGGTTGGTCAGCAGTGGGCAGTGCCCGAAGATCTCGTGGAAGATGTCCGGTTCCTGCAGGTAGTCCAGTTCTTCGCGGGTGCGGATGAACGTCGCCACGGGAAAGCGCTTGCTGGCCAGCAGTTCGAAGAAAGTCTGGAAAGGAATCAGGGCTGGGACCCGGGCAACTTGCCAGCCGGTTGTCTCGCCGAGGACCTTGTTGATTTCACCCAGCTGCGGGATGCGATCGTGGGGCAGTCCCAGTTTTTCGATGCCGTCCAGGTATTCCTGGCACGCACGGCCTTCGATCACTTTCAGCTGGCGTGTGATCAAGGTATTCCACACCGCGTGTTCTTCGGGTGGATAGTCGATAAAACCTTGCGCGTCGGGCTCGCGGGCCACGTACTGCGTCTGCTTCATGCTGCTCTCCTGCCAGGGGATGCGTTCTTGTTATGAATGACCCCAGTGATACTCCTGGGTGCGGCGCTTTGCAGCCATCGGCAGGTGCAAGGTACGGGTGCAGGCGGGTAAGTTCGTAAAGTTTTCGTTACGAATTTATGCCGGGCCCCGCAGGATTGAGGCTGGTCGAGTTGAAAAGGTCGCTATCTGTCACATAATCTTGACGATTATCTGCGTCCTTGCGCAGAAAGTTTGTCGGGTCAGGAGTCAAAAACGTCGAATCCCGGCGTTTATGCCCTCAATTTTCAGTTTCGGGCCTCTATTTCATGCGTATCAAAGTTCACTGCCAGAACCGCATCGGCATCCTGCGGGACATTCTCAATCTGCTGGTGGAATACGGCATCAACGTCGCCCGGGGCGAGGTGGGCGGGGAGCATGGCAATGCCATCTACCTGCACTGCCCGAACCTGATCAACCTGCAGTTCCAGGCCTTGCGGCCCAAGTTCGAGTCCATCACCGGAGTATTCGGGGTCAAGCGAGTCGGGCTGATGCCCAGCGAGCGCCGGCACATGGAGCTCAATGCGTTGCTGGGGGCCCTGGATTTCCCCGTGCTGTCCATCGACATGGGCGGCTCCATCGTCGCGGCCAACCGCGCGGCCGCGCAGTTGCTGGGGGTGCGGGTGGACGAGGTGCCGGGGATCCCGCTGTCGCGCTACGCCGAGGACTTCGACCTGCCGGAGCTGGTGCGGGCCAACAAGTCGCGGATCAATGGGTTGCGGGTCAAGGTCAAGGGTGACGTGTTCCTGGCGGACATCGCGCCATTGCAATCCGAACACGATGACAGCGAGGCCATGGCCGGCGCGGTGCTGGCCCTGCACCGGGCGGATCGCGTCGGCGAGCGCATCTATAACGTGCGCAAGCAAGAGCTGCGGGGGTTCGACAGCATCTTCCAGAGCTCCAGGGTGATGGCTGCGGTGGTGCGCGAGGCACGGCGCATGGCGCCTCTGGACGCGCCGCTGCTGATCGAGGGGGAAACTGGCACCGGCAAGGAGCTGCTGGCCCGTGCCTGCCACCTGGCCAGCCCGCGCGGGCAGTCGCCACTGATGGCGCTCAACTGCGCCGGGCTGCCGGAATCCATGGCCGAGACCGAGCTGTTCGGTTATGGCCCGGGGGCGTTCGAGGGCGCTCGGGCGGAAGGCAAGCTGGGCCTGCTGGAACTGACGGCGGGCGGCACCCTGTTTCTCGATGGTGTGGGGGAAATGAGCCCGCGCCTGCAGGTCAAGCTGCTGCGCTTCCTCCAGGATGGCTGTTTCCGCCGCGTTGGCAGTGACGAAGAGGTGTACCTGGATGTGCGGGTGATCTGTGCCACCCAGCTGGACCTTTCCGAGCTCTGTGCCCGCGGCGAGTTCCGCCAGGATCTCTACCACCGGTTGAACGTGTTGTCCCTGCACATTCCGCCGCTGCGTGAATGCCTGGACGGCCTGGGGCCCCTGGTCGAGCATTTCCTCGACCAGGCCAGCCGGCAGATTGGTTGCCCCTTGCCGCAGTTGGCGCCGGCCGCCATGGAGCGGCTCAGCCACTACCACTGGCCGGGTAACGTCCGGCAGTTGGAGAACGTGCTGTTCCAGGCGGTTTCGTTGTGTGATGGCGGGATGGTCAGAGCCGAGCATATCCGCTTGCCGGACTACGGCGCGCGCCAGCCCCTGGGCGAGTTCTCCCTGGAAGGCGGGCTGGAGCAGATCGTCGGGCGCTTCGAGAAGGCCGTGCTGGAAAGCCTTTATGCCGAGCACCCCAGCAGTCGGCAGCTGGGCAAGCGCCTGGGGGTTTCCCATACCACCATCGCCAACAAGCTGCGTGAATACGAGGTGGGCAAGCCCGGGGGTGACTCGGCGTAGTGGGCGGCAGGGATTTCGGCGTCTTGGGGCGGTAGTTTGCCGTTAGCGGCATAAGACCGCCGTTTTTCCGTCTCCTGGCGAACGATCATTTTCTTCCTCTCTCAGGCAAAGCCCTGTTCCACCTGAGGCAAAACCTCTCTCGGGAAAGTTGGTGCGTTTATTGCTTGGGGGTTCGCAGTACAGCGGCGGGCGGCGAACGTCCGGCAGATGAGGAACGAGAGTGGACAAGTACCTTTATGTGGCAATGACTGGCGCCAGCCAGAATGCGCTGGCGCAGAAGGCGCATGCCAACAACCTGGCCAACATCTCCACCAATGGCTTTCAGCGAGATCTGGAGCAGGCTCGTGCCATGCCGGTATTCGGTGACAGCTTTCCGGCGCGGGCTTTTGCCATGAGCGAGCGCCCGGCGACCGATTTCGCCCCGGGTTCGATGGTCGAGACCGGTCGAGACCTGGACGTGGCCGTCAGCGGCAATGGCTGGATCGCCGTGCAGAGCCCCGATGGCAGCGAAAGTTATGTGCGTACCGGCAGCTTGAACGTTGACGCACTGGGTGTGCTGCGTGCCGGCAACGGCATGCCGGTAATGGGCAATGGCGGCCCGATCGCCGTACCGCCCGAGCAGAAGATCGAAGTCGGCCAGGACGGCACCATCAGTATTCGTGCGATGGGCGAGGGGCCGCGAGTGATGGCCGAGGTCGACCGCATCAAGCTGGTCAACCCGGATATCAAGAACCTGGCCAAGGGGCTGGATGGTTCGATCAAGACCAAGGACGGCCAGCCAGCGCCGGCCGACGCCAATGTGCAACTGATTTCAGGCTTCCTGGAGTCGAGCAACGTCAACGCCGTGCAGGAAATGACCGCGGTGCTGGCCTTGTCCCGGCAGTTCGAATTGCACGTCAAGATGATGAACAGCGCCAAAGAAGACGACCAGGCCATGGCTCGGGTCTTGCAAATCAGCTAATTACCAGTACCTAGCGCCGTAAAACAGGCGCGTGAGGAGAATCGAATGCTTCCGGCTCTATGGGTTGCCAAAACCGGTCTGTCCGCCCAGGACACCAACCTGAGTGTTATTTCCAACAACCTGGCGAACGTGTCGACCACGGGTTTCAAGCGTGACCGTGCCGAGTTCCAGGACTTGCTGTACCAGATCAAGCGTCAGCCCGGTGCCCAGTCGACCCAGGACAGCGAGCTGCCCACCGGCCTGCAGGTCGGTACCGGTGTGCGCATTGTCGGCACCCAGAAGAACTTCACTGCCGGTAGCCTGCAGACCACCCAGCAACCGCTGGACCTGGCCGTCAACGGCCGTGGTTTCTTCCAGATCCTGCAGCCTGACGGCACTACTTCCTACACCCGTGACGGTACCTTCCATCTCGATTCCAACGGCCAGATCGTCACGGCCAACGGTTTCGCCCTGGAGCCGGCGATCGTTGTGCCCAACGATGCACAAACCTTCACCGTGGGCCAGGACGGCACCGTGTCCATCACCGTGGCCGGCAATCCGGCGTCCCAGGTGATCGGCAACCTGCAGACCGCCGACTTCATCAACCCGGCCGGCCTGCAGGCGATGGGCAACAACCTGTTCCTGGAGACCGCCGCCAGTGGCGCGCCGCAGATCGGTACCCCAGGCCTGAACGGCTTCGGCACCACGCTGCAGAACACCCTGGAAGCGTCCAACGTCAGCACCGTGGAAGAGATGGTCAACATGATCACCACCCAGCGGGCCTACGAGATGAACTCCAAGGTGATCTCCACCGCCGACCAGATGCTCTCGTTCGTAACGCAGAAGCTGTAATCAAGTCTTGAGGCTGCCGCGAGTCAGTGGCGTGCCGGTAACATCGTGAGGAAGGGTCATGAATCGGTTTATCTGTGTGTTAGCGCTGACTGGGAGTGCCGTGCTCGCGGGCTGTGTCGCCCCGCCGCCCAAGCCCAATGACCCTTACTACGCGCCAGTGTTGCCACGCACGCCACTGCCTTCGGCCTCCAACAACGGCTCGATCTACCAGGCAGGCTTCGAGCAGAACCTGTACAGCGATCGCAAGGCATTCCGGGTCGGTGACATCATCACCATCACCCTGAACGAGCGTACTGCTGCCAGCAAAGGGGCGAACTCGGCGCTGAGCAAGAGCAGCAACAACAGTATCGGCCTGACCTCGCTGTTCGGGGCCGTGCCCAATACCAACAACCCGCTGGGTAGTGGTGACCTGAGCCTGAACGCCGGCTACAAGGGTGATCGTTCCACCAAGGGCGACAGCAAGGCGGCGCAGAGCAACAGCCTGACCGGTTCGATCACCGTCACCGTGGCCGACGTGCTGCCCAACGGCATCATCGCCGTGCGTGGCGAGAAGTGGATGACCCTCAATACCGGTGATGAGCTGGTGCGTATCGCCGGCCTGGTGCGGGCGGATGACATCGCCACGGACAACACCGTGTCCTCGACCCGAGTGGCGGATGCGCGCATCACCTATTCGGGAACCGGATCGTTCGCCGACGCCAACCAGCCAGGCTGGTTCGATCGTTTCTTCCTCAGCCCGCTGTTCCCTTTCTAGGCGCACTATGTTGAATTTCAAGCACCTGATGGCGGCCGCCTTGTTGCTGTCCATGTCCCTGGGCGTCCAGGCCGAGCGGCTCAAGGACATCGCCAGCATTTCCGGCGTGCGTTCCAACCAGTTGATCGGCTACGGCCTGGTGGTGGGGCTCAATGGCACGGGTGACCAGACCACCCAGACGCCGTTCACCCTGCAGACCTTCAACAACATGCTGTCGCAGTTCGGTATCAAGGTGCCGCCAGGATCGGGCAACGTGCAGTTGAAGAACGTCGCGGCGGTATCGATCAGTGCCGACTTGCCGGCGTTCGCCAAGCCGGGGCAGCAGGTGGATGTCACGGTTTCGTCCATCGGCAACTCCAAGAGCCTGCGTGGCGGTACCTTGCTGTTGACGCCGCTCAAGGGGATCGACGGCAATGTCTACGCGATCGCCCAGGGCAACCTGGTGGTGGGCGGTTTCGATGCCGAAGGCCGGGACGGTTCGAAGATCACCGTCAACGTTCCGTCGGCGGGGCGGATTCCGGGCGGGGCCTCGGTGGAGCGCGCCGTGCCCAGTGGTTTCAACCAGGGCAATAGCCTGACGCTGAACCTCAACCGTTCGGACTTCACCACGGCCAAGCGCATCGTCGACAAGATCAACGACATGCTTGGCCCGGGTGTGGCTCAGGCCATCGATGGTGGTTCGATCCGCGTCACTGCGCCGCTGGACCCCAGTCAGCGGGTGGACTACCTGTCGATCCTGGAAAACCTGGAGATCGATCCGGGCCAGGCGGTGGCCAAGGTCATCATCAATTCCCGTACCGGCACCATCGTGATCGGCCAGAACGTCAAGGTCTCGCCGGCGGCGGTGACCCACGGCAGCCTGACGGTCACCATCACCGAAGACCCGATCGTCAGCCAGCCAGGCCCTCTGTCCAACGGCCAGACCGCCGTGGTACCGCGTTCGCGGGTCAATGCCCAGCAGGAAGCCAAACCGATGTTCAAGTTCGGCCCGGGCACGACCCTGGATGAGATCGTGCGGGCAGTGAACCAGGTGGGGGCGGCGCCAGGCGACTTGATGGCGATCCTCGAAGCCCTGAAACAGGCCGGCGCCTTGCAGGCCGACCTGATCGTGATTTGAGGTGGCAGCCATGGATATACGTAAGAGCGGCCTGACTGCCAGCGGTGATTCGGGAGCCTACTCCGACCTCAATCGCTTGCAGCAGCTCAAGGTTGGTGACAAGAACAGCGAAGCCAATGTGCGCAAGGTGGCGCAGGAGTTCGAGTCGCTGTTCCTCAACGAAATGCTCAAGTCGATGCGCAAGGCCACTGACGTGATCGCCCAGGACAACCCGCTCAATACTCCGGCGACCAAGCAGTACCAGGACATGTACGACCAGCAGCTGGCGGTCTCACTGTCTCGTGAGGGCGGTGGTATCGGCCTGGCCAACGTGCTGGTGCGCCAGATGATGCAGAACAAGCCGGCTGCGGCCCCCACCGGGCTGACCTCGGCAGCGCCGATCGCGGCGGTGGCGACACCGATCGCGGCCGGGACCACCGCTCAGGATGGCCCGCTCAGCCGGGTCAACGGCCAGCGACCGATGTGGGCCTCCCGAGCTGCTGATCCGGTGCGTACCAGCGTGTCCCATAACGATATGGCGCTGCTCAATCAACGGCGTCTGTCGCTGCCGAGCAAGCTCACCGATCGCCTGCTGACCGGCATCGTGCCTTCGGCTGGTACGGCAGAGGCCGGGGCGCAGAACGTCGCGCCGACCCGGACCACGGCTGCCGCCGACGCGGTGCTGCGGGGCGAGTGGCGGATCAATCAGGGGTACGCCGCGGCCCAGGGCAAGATGCGTGTCTATGGCCGGGCCATGGCCCAGCCACCGCTGGCGCCGGCCAAGCGTGCCTTCGGATCGTCCGACGAATTCGTCGCCACCATGCTGCCGATGGCGGAGCAGGCGGCCAAGCGTATCGGCGTGGACCCACGCTACCTGGTGGCCCAGGCGGCCCTGGAAACTGGTTGGGGCAAGTCGGTGATGCGCCAGCAGGATGGCCGCAGCAGTCACAACCTGTTCGGCATCAAGGCTGGCAGCAGTTGGCAGGGCGGCCAGGCTCGGGCCATCACCAGCGAGTTCCGCAATGGGCAGATGGTCAAGGAAACGGCAGCGTTCCGTTCCTACGATTCCTACCAGGACAGCTTCCACGATCTGGTGACGTTGCTGCAGAGCAACAATCGCTATCAAGAAGTGCTGAAGGTGGCCGATAAACCAGAACAGTTTGTTCGCGAGTTGCAAAAAGCCGGGTATGCAACAGACCCGGATTACGCAAGCAAGATTTCGCAGATTGCCAAGCAGATGAAGAGTTACCAGAACTACGCTGCGGCGGGCGTTTCCACGAATTTATAAGGTCTGAATCATGAGTTTGCTCAATATCGGGATGTCCGGGCTGGCTGCCAGCCAATCGTCTTTGATGACCACGGGTAACAACATCGCCAACGCGGACACCGCCGGGTATTCGCGCCAGCAGACCGTGCAGGGCACCAAGGCCTCCAACCAGTTCGGCAACGTCTTCATCGGCACCGGCACCACCCTGGCCGATGTACGCCGGGTGTACAACAGCTTCCTGGATGCCCAGCTGCGCACCGCGACCTCGCTCAACAGCGACGTGGCGGCCTACCAGCAGCAGATCACCCCGGTCGACAAGTTGCTCTCCGAGGCCGGCACCGGCATGACCGGGGCCCTGACCAAATTCTTCGCCTCGGTCCAGAACCTCAATGCCAAGCCTACCGACGAGGCTTCCCGGCAGTTGCTGCTCAGCGATACCCAGGCCCTGAGCGATCGCTTCAACTCGGTGTCCAAGCAGCTCAACGACCAGAACAGCAATATCAACGGCAACCTGGCAACCATGGCCGAAGAGGTCACCAAACTGGCCAGCACGGTTGCCCAGCTCAACCAGAAGATTTCCGAGCTGTCGACCAGCGGCAACGGCATGCCCAACGACCTGCTCGACGCCCGTAACGAAACCGTGCGCCAGCTCTCGCAGTTCATCAAGGTGGACGTGTCCGAGCGCGGCTCCAGCCTCGACCTGTACCTGGGCAGCGGCCAGCCGCTGGTCATGGGCAATACCTCCAACTCCCTGGAGGTGGTGCCGGGCAAGAACGACCCGACCCGCTCCATGTTGCAGATCAACCGCGGCAGCAGCACCGTGGACATCACCAACGTCACCACGGGCGGCGAGATTGGTGGCCTGCTGCGTTATCGCAGCGAGGTGCTGGACCCGGCGATGAACGAACTGGGGCGCGTGGCCCTGGTGGTCGCCGACCAGATGAACAGCCAGATGGCCCAGGGTATCGACAAGAACGGCGAGTTCGGCGGCAACCTGTTCAATGACATCAACAGCCTGCGCATGATCGGCCAGCGCAGCATCGCCAACACCGGCAACAGCGCGGGTTCGGGCAACTTCGATGTCACCATCAAGGACTCCGGCAAGCTGAGCACCAGCGACTACACCGTGACCTTCAGCAGCGCCACGGACTACAGCGTCAAGCGTTCCGACGGCAGCGACATGGGCACGTTCAGCACCAACAACCCGCCGCCGGTCATCGATGGTTTCTCCCTGAAGCTCAATGGCACGGCTGCGGTCGGTGACAGCTTCAAGATCACGCCGACCCGCAATGCCGCGACCTCCATCCAGACCGAGATGACCGACGCCAAGCGCCTGGCCCTTGCTGCGCCGCTCAAGGCCGAGCTTGGTGCGGGCGTCAAGAGCTCGCTGAGCATCGGCTCGCAGCCGTCGCTGGTCACGCCGATCGACAACTACAACGCCGCTGCCAAGCTGGAGATCCAGACCGCGCTGAAGAACTCCGGTCCGGTGAAGGTGGTGTTCAACGCGCCGGCAGGCGGCAGCCAGACCTATGACTACTTCGATGCCAAGGGCGTGAAGATGGGCAGCGGCTCCATCGTTCCGGGGCAGACCAACACCCTCAACCTGAGCATCAAGATGGTCGATGCCAGCGGGGCGCCGATCCTTGACGGTGCCGGGGTGCAGAAGACCTTTGCCGTGAAGATGGATGTGGCAGGCGCGCCAAATGCCGGCGACAACATGAACATCTCGGTCAACGGCGCCGGCTCGTCCGACAACCGCAACGGCCTGGCTCTGGCCGGCCTGCAGACCAAGCAGACCGTCGATACCGGTGCGCCGAGCAAGGGCATCACCCTGGTCGACGCCTACGGCAAGCTGATCGAGAACGTCGGTGCCAAGGCCAGCCAGGCCAAGCTCGACTCGGCCGCCAACGGCGTGATCCTGGCCAATGCCAAGGGCGCCCGTGACTCGCTGTCGGGGGTCAACCTGGACGACGAGACCGGCAACCTGGTCAAGTACCAGCAGTACTACACCGCCTCTTCGCAGATCATCAAGGCTGCGCAAACCATTTTCAGCACGCTGATCAGTAGCCTTTAAGGAGCCGTAGCCCATGCGTATTTCCACTTCTCAGTTCTTCGAGACTTCGGCTTCCAACTACCAGCGCAACTTTGCCAACGTGGTCAAGACCAGCGAAGAGTCCAGCAGCCTCGTGCGGATCAACACCGCCGCCGATGATCCGGTCGGTGCAGCTCGTCTGTTGCAACTGGGCCAGCAGGCTTCGATGCTCGACCAGTACAAGACCAACACCACGGCGATCAAGGCCTCCCTGGGCCAGACCGAGTCGGTGATGACCAGCATCAACAACGTCCTGACACGTGCCAAGGAACTGGCCGCTGGTGCCGGCAACGCCGGTTATACCGACAAGGACCGCCAGGCCAACGCATCGGAGCTGGGTCAGATCGAAGAGCAGTTGCTGAGCCTGATGAATACCCAGGACGAAAACGGCAAGTACATCTTCGGCGGTTCCAAGGACGATGTGCCGCCGTTCAGCCGCAACTCCGATGGCACCTACAGCTATAACGGCGACCAGAGCAGCCTGAAGCTGCCGATCGGCGACACCATGATGATGGCTGCCAACAGCACCGGCTGGGATGTGTTCCAGAAGGCGACCAACACCAGCCGTACCGAGGTCACCACCCAGACGGCGCCGGCGCCGGATAATGGCAAGGTGTTCCTGTCCAACGGGCAGATGTCCAACGCTGGCAAATACAGCAGCCAGTTCCGTAGCGGCGAGCCGTACAACGTCTCGTTCGTCAGCGGCACCCAGCTGAAGATCACCGATGCCTCGGGCAACGACGTGACGTCGGAAGCCAGCCAGGGCGGTGTCATCGGCAATACCCCGAACCAGACCGTGAGCTTTCGCGGTGTCGACCTGAGCCTCAACGTCAACCTCAAGGAAGGGGACGTGGCCGGCACGATACTGCCGCAGTATTCCTTCAGCCTGGGCTCCAAGCCGGACACCTTCAACGTGGCGCGCAGCCCGAGCAATCCGAGCACGGCTCAGGTGACCGGTAGCAGCGTGACCAACCAGGCGAGCTACAACTCGACGTTCCCCAGCGGTTCGGCGGTCCTGAAGTTCACCAGCGCCACCGACTTCGATCTGTATGCAGCGCCGCTGACTGCCGACAGCAAGCCGGTGTCCTCCGGCACCCTGGCAGGCAACGTGGCCACCGCAGCAGGTGTGAGCTTCAACCTGAGCGGTGCCCCGGCCGCCAACGATCAGTTCAGCGTGGCGGTCAATACCCACGAGACCCAGAACATCCTGGATACCGTGAGCCAGCTCAAGGGCGCGCTGAACACACCATCGGATGGCAACACCGTGGCGACCCAGAAGCAATTGGCCGCCCTCGCTTCGGGCATGGCCAACCTGGCCAGCGGCACCGATCAACTGACGGTAGGCATCAGCTCCGTGGGTGGTCGTGGCTCGGCCCTGGATACCCAGGTCGAGATCAACACCAACCTGGCTGCGGCCAACGTCACCACGCGTTCGGCCATCGCCGATTCCGACCCGGCCGAGGTCATGACCCGCCTGACCCTGCAGAAAACCATGCTGCAAGCCTCGCAGCTGGCCTTCAGCAAGATCAGCCAGCTCGGCCTGTTCAACCAGGGCTGAGCCCGGTTCGCGGCGTCCGGGCCCGGGCGCCGCGACCGTCGAGCCGCCAACCGTCTTTCTACAAGCGGTTTCGCAGCCCCGGTCGTTCTGGCCGGAGCTCGCCGCTCGAGAGTTTCCCGCCGTGAACCAAGCCCCTCTAGTCAGCATCGTCATCCCCGCCTTCAACTCGCGCTTTTTTGCCCAGGCCCTGGACAGTGCCTTGGCGCAGACCTATCACCCCCTGGAAATCCTCGTTTGCGACGACAGTGCCGGCGATGAGATCCAGCGTATTGTCGAAGGCCTTGCCGAGCCCGCGCACCCGATTCGTTATCTGCGCAATTCCCGGCGCCTGGGGTTGTACAAGAACCTGTTGCGCTGTGTGGAGGAGGCCCGTGGCGAGCTGGTCAAGGTGCTGTGCGACGATGATCGGCTGTTCCCCCCAAGCGTTGCGCTGCAGGCCGCGGTTCTGTCCGCGCACCCGGGTGTCAGCCTGGTTCTTGCCTTGCGGGTTTTCAGTGATGAGGGAAACTTCATCCTGCCGCCGCGCATAGAAAACTGCCGCTTCGCTCCAGGAGATGTATTGCTCAAGGCCGGCGACATGGCGGCCATCTTCGAAACCATGCGCAAGAACTTCCTGGGCAACTTCAGTGCGGCCATGATGCGTCGTGCCGATATGCTGGCGTTGCTGCCGCCCCTGGCACAGGTGGGCGAGGGTTTTGTCGCCTTGCTCGACCTGGCACTGTTCATTTGCTTGATGCGGTGCGGCAACCTGGTGGCTCTTTCCACCGTGCTCAGTTGCGAACGCTTGTACCCGGGACGCTTGAGCCGCTCGCCGGAAATGCTCAGGGCCGCCGCTGCGGAGTGGGACTGGCTGGTGCGCATGCTGGCGGAACGTCGTGGCGAACCAGCGCCGGCGCCCGGGTGGGTCCGTTATGTGGATCTGGCAGTGGCCGGTGAGCAGCCCCATGACTGGAAGGAGCTCGGGGTGCTGCATGTGCTTGGCAACCGCAGCGCCGTGGTCAATGGCCGAGTCGGTGGCGAGAGCCAGAGCTATGAGGAGTTCTATCGCCTGTGGCTGGAGGCGCGCAGGTTCTCTGGGCAGGAACAGCGCTTGATGCCTCAGCGCATCGCCAGTTGGCCGCGGCAGGTCAACCTGGTGCCGGTGGTCATCGATGTGGCCAACGATGCCGGCGCCTTGCAGCTGACCCTGGACAGTCTGGCCGGGCAGCTGTATCCGCCCCAGGCGGTACTGGTGCTGTCGGCTGCGCAAGGCCCTGATACGGATGGGGTCTTGTATCAACCGCTGCAGGATGACTGGGTGCAGCAACTCAACCTGTTGCTGCCGCAGCTGGACGGCTGCGATTGGTTTTACCTGCTGCGGTCCGGGGACCGCTTGCAGGAGTCGGCGTTGCTGGTACTAGCCGAGCGGATCGCCCATACCCCGACGATGCTTTGTGCCTACAGCGATGAAGGTGCTCTGGTCGAGGGTGAGTCGACCGAGCCGGTGTTCAAGCCTGATTTCAATCTTGACTTGATGCGTTCCTATCCCTATGTCGGCCGCACCTTGGCGTTCTCCCTGGAGCGCTTCCTGGCCGAGGGTGGATTTGACCCGCAGCGGGGCGAGCTGGCACCCCAGGATCTGGTGTGGCGCCTGGTGGAAAGTGCCGGGCCGCAGACGATCGCGCACATCGCCGATATCCAGCTGGAGTCCGAGCTGTCCTTTGGCCAGTGGTTATCGAGTGCGCCGGTGATCCAGTCCAGCGAGGCGTTGGTGGCTGCGCATTTGCAGCGTATCGGGGTGCAGTATCGGATTCGCCACGATGACCTGCCATTGCTCAACCGGATCGACTACCTGCATGGAGAGCGGCCGCTGGTATCGATCATCGTCACGTGCGGCGACTCTCTGCCCGCGCTTCAGTACTGCGTCGAAAGCCTGATCGAGCAGACCGCCTATAACCACTATGAAATCCTGCTGGTGGATGCTGGCAGCCAGGATCCTGGCATGGCGGACTGGCTGGCCGCGATGGGGCAGCTGGGTGGTTCAATGTTGCGAGTGCTGGCCCACGCCGGGGCATCCAGCCAGACCGCGCTGGTCAACAGCGTTGCGAGCCAGGCCCGTGGCGAGTATCTGCTGTTGCTCAGCCACAATGCACGGATCTGTAGCCGTGACTGGCTCGATGAGCTGCTCAACCAGGCACAGCGGCCGGAAGTAGGGGTGGTCGGTGCGCGGATACTGGCTACCGACGGCTCCATCCTGCACGCCGGGCAAGTGCTGGGCCTGGCCGGGCCGGTGGGGTCGCCCTTCATCGGTGAGGCACTGGGCGTGCGCGGGTACATGCAGCGGTTGCAGGTCGTCCAGAACTGGAGTGCAGTCAGCGCCGATTGCCTGATGGTGCGCAAAGAGGTCTTCGACAGTCTCGGGGGGCTGGATGAGCAGGATTTCACAGGCGCTCTGGGCGCTGCCGACTTGTGCCTGCGGGTCGACCGCGATGGCTACCTGGTGGTCTGGACACCCCACGCCACCTTGATGCTGGGCCTGGGAGCGGGGCAGCCGGTGGCGGAAGCCGACCAGGAGGTCTTCTATCGTCGATGGCTGCCCAAGATCGCCCGCGATCCCGCCTACAACCCGGCCCTGAGCCTGGGGTTCTCGAGTTTCAGCCTGGATCCGCCATTGCGCAACAACTGGAACCCGTTCTGCAGTCGTGCGCTGCCTCTGGTGCTGGGGCTGCCAGTCAACAGCTCGGCGGTGGGGCACTATCGAGTGCTCAGCCCGTTGAATGCGTTGGAAGAGGCGGGTCGGATCATCGCCAGGGTGGCTTACGAATCGCCGACCTCGGTGGAGATCGAACGTCTGGCTCCCGACAGCATCGTGCTCCAGGGACGTTATAGCGATGGGGCGGCCAGCGATATCCTGCGGATGAAGAAGTATTCCGGGGCGCTGCGGATCTTCGAGCTCGATGACTATGTCGTCAATGCGCCGAAGAAGAACAGCCATGCCCGCAACAAACCGGCGAATATCGAGCGGATGCTGCGTGACGGGATCGCCTTGTGCGATCGGGTGGTGGTCACCACCCAGCCTCTGGCGGATCTCCTGTCGAGCATGCACAGCGATATCAGGGTCGTGCCCAATATGCTCGCTCGGGAGCCATGGGCGCGCTTGACCAGCCAGCGTGGAACCTCCAGCAAGCCGCGGGTGGGCTGGGGGGGAGGCACCAGTCATACGGGAGACCTGGAAATCATCGCCGATGTGGTGCGTGAACTGGCCGATGAGGTGGAGTGGGTATTCTTCGGCATGTGTCCCGAAGGATTGCGCCCCTATGTGCATGAATTCCATTCGGCGATTGGTTTGCAGGATTATCCCTTCAAGCTGGCCAGCCTGAACCTGGATCTGGCGCTGGCGCCTCTGGAGTTCCATATCTTCAACGACTGCAAGAGCAACCTGCGTCTGCTGGAATATGGCGCTTGTGGTTACCCGGTGATCTGCACCGATACCGAGGCCTACCGTGGCTTCCTGCCGTGCACCAAGGTGCGCAGCAATACCACGCAAGAGTGGTTGCAAGCCATCCGCATGCACCTGGCGGACCCGGTGGCCAGTTATCGCATGGGAGATGAGCTGCGCGAGGCGGTGCATCGCGACTTCATGCTGGGCAGTGACAACCTCCAGCATTGGATGTGGGGCTGGCTGGCGGATTGAAGCAGCCTGAACACCAAGCCACGCCTGCGCGCGTGGCTTTTTTGTGCCTGTGATTCTGTGAGCCGGCAAGGCCATGAACTGGCGCGTTTCCTGCAGCTGCTCAGGTAATTGTCATAAAACAAACGTTGTGAGTGTCGAGTGATGCCGGTCGCCGTTCGTTCTTGCGTTGATCCCCTGGGTTGCGGTCGAAGGGGATTTCTTCAAGCCAATTCTTTGGCGCAGCGCGACGCGGGCTCATTGCCATTGATGATGGCTGCTAGCGAACAGGCCGGACAGTTTCATCATTCGACTCGACAAAGCAGGCGTGAGCAGTGCTCTGCGCCGCGTTCGTCGAGCATCAAGCATTAACGGTTCGAGATTCCAGGCGATCAGCCGGATGAGGAAAAAGACAGATGCGGGTTCAAGATAAAGCAGGTGATGAGGCATTCCCACTGAGCGAGCAGTTCACGCTGGTGGTGTTGACCCACGAATCCAAGGCGCTGGCGCAGAGGGCTTTGCGCTACTACAGCGCCTATCCGTGTTCGATCCTGGTCCTGGACTCGTCCGGGGTGGCTGACAAGGCCTTGGTTCGCGAGTTTCCCAAGGTGGGTTATCAGCACCTGCCGCAACTGGATCTGCAGGCCAAGCTGGCTCAAGGCGCTGAATTGGTCACCACGCCTTACATGGCTTTTGTCGGTGACGAGGATTTCCTGGTTCGCGATGGGTTGTGCCAAGCCCTGGAGTTTCTGGAGACTCATTCCGACTATGGTTTTTGCCAGGGCTACGGGGTGATGTACTCAATAGAGGGCATGGAAACCAGCTACTACCTGCGTGACCGCAAGGGCGTGGAAGACTTCGCCAGCGACAGCGCCCACGAACGAATCTCGAGTTTCATGGGCAGCTTCCTGACGCCATTCAATGCGGTGGTGCGTACTCGACTGCTGCGCCAGTGGTTCGGCCACTTGCCCTGCGCTGCAGGGCTTGAGCTGGAGGAAATCGGTCGCGCTTTCTACCTGTTGGCCAGCGCCAAGGCGCGGGTTCTGCCAGTGCCTTTCATTGTCCGGGCGCTGGGAAATGGCATTGTGGATCGTGCTGCCCAGCTGCAGGCGATGCTGGCTCGCAAGGATGCAGGGGCCATGACGCAGCGAGAGCAGTTCGCCGAGTTGCTCGCCGCCATGCCTCTTGAGGTTTCCGGCCAGCCAGCACGATCGCTGAAACAAGCGATCCTGGAGGGGTTCGAGGCTGTTGCCGGATGTATTGCCAATGGTCCTTCGCCCCGGGGCACGAAGGTCTTTCGTTCGACCTGGAGCGAGGTCGGCAAGCAGCCGGTTCGCGCCTTCGAACCTGAACAGTTCGTGGAACTGCCGTTCTATAACCAGCCGATGTTCGAGTTGCTGGCCGATATCGAATTCCTGATGCTCGCCATGCCTGCGGGCCAGTCGCAGCTCGCTGCCCTGGAAGGGGTGTTGTTGCGCCAGGAAGAACTGCTGCGAGTTCACCCCAACGACAACGCCAAGACTGTTCGTAGCCGCTTGTGGCAGGCCCTTGAGTTGAACATGTTCAACGCTACCGTCGCCAAGCGCCTGGCCGAATCGATGCGTGATACCGATGAGGTCGAGGTGTACCGGCAGTTGCGGACATGGTCCGCGCGCCTCGAAGGGTTGCCGGCCACCAACGGTAGCGCCTTGTTTGCCGGTACCCGTTCTGGCCAGTTGCTCAATTGGCTGGATGGACGCGATCCCAAGCCGGCCCAGCTCAAGTCCATTGCCAACCGCCTGGGCAAGCGCGCCGGCGGTCCGCAATTCCAGATCCTGCTGCTCGACCTGGATGCCGACATGGTCAAGTTGCAGGCCACCTTCGATTCCCTGATGGCCAACCATTGCAAGGCGTTCAAGCTGACGGTCCTGACCACCGGCGCTCTGCCGGCCGTTACCACCGCCCAAGACATCGTGCATTTCATCAAGGTCAATGCCGGCAGCCATATCGAGCGCCTGAATCAGGTCGTGGCTCAATCCACTGCCGATTGGGTGATGCTGATGGAGGCGGGGGACCAGTTCACAAGCAGTGGGTTGCTGCGCGCCAGCCTCGAGCTGGTTGGCGCCGAAGGCATAAGAGCAGTGGCGATGGACGAGCTGCAGCGCCAGGCCAATGGCTCGCTGAGCGCGGTATTCCGTCCCGGGGTGAACCTGGACCTGTTGCAGAGCGCTCCGGCGCTGATGGCCCGCCATTGGCTGTTTCAGCGAGAGACGCTGGTGCAGGTCGGTGGGTTCAGCCGGGAATTTACCCAGGCGATCGAGCTGGACCTGATCTTGCGCCTGATTGAAGACGGCGGTCTGGCGGGCCTGGCCCATCTCGCCGAGCCGTTGTTGATCTGCCAGGCTGCCCAAGTCCGGGACAATGCTGAAGAGCGTCAGGTACTGACCCGGCATCTGGCCAATCGTGGCTATCGAGCCCAGGTCAGCTCGGCGCGACCGGGTACCTACCAGATTGACTATCAGCATGCCGAGCGCCCGCTGGTGTCGATCATCCTGCCCAGCCAGGACAACTTTGCCCGGTTGCAACGCTGCCTGGTCAGCGTGCTGCAGCGCACTCGCTACCAGCGTTATGAAGTGCTGATTGCCGAGAACCATAGCCAGGATGCCGAACTCGAGGGCTGGCTCGCCAGCCTGGAAAGCCATGGCGAGCGCATTCGTGTTCTGCGCAGCGGGCAGCGTCTGAGTGCTTCGGCCTTGCACAATGCGGCCTGCCGGGAAGCCCGGGGCGAATACCTGGTGCTGCTGTCTTCCGATGCCGAGGTGGTCAATGCCAACTGGATCGAGAGCCTGCTCAACCAGGCCCAGCGCCCGGAAGTCGGGGTGGTGGGTGCGCGATTGGTCAACGAGCGGGGCATGACCACCCAGGCCGGCCTGGTACTGGGGTTCAACGGTCACCTGGGCGCAGCTTTTGCCGGCGTGCCCAAGGATGCACCGGGCTACATGAACAGCTTGTGGGTGGAGAAGAACTACTCGGCGGTGTCCGGCGTCTGCCTGATGATCGCCAAGGCGCTCTACGACGTCGTGGGTGGCCTGGACGAAGAGCACTTCGACCAGGCCTTCGCCGATGTCGACCTGTGCCTGAAAACCGCCGATGCCGGATACCTCACCGTGCTGACGCCCCAGGCGCAGGTCCTGCACCCTGGCACCCTGGCCGAGGATTCGCAGGCGGCTGCGGCGCTGAAGGACAAGTGGGGAGGGCGTTTTGCCCAGGACGCCAGCTACAACGAGAACCTGGCACTGGCCGGCAGGAGCTTCACCCTGAAGGCCGAAAGCCGGGTGGACTGGCTGCAGTTGCTTGCCCATTGATTGCCTGGAGGGTTTTGCCCATGCCCGATTATCTGTCGATGCCGCACTTGGTGCCTGAAGGCTCGAGTGCATCTGTTCGCGATGGCTCGCCATCATGAGCCCGTACCGGATTCCCTACGGGTGCCAGAGCATCGACCAGGCTGATATCGATGCGGTGGTGGCGGTGCTCAAGTCGCCCTGGCTGACCCAGGGGCCGACCATCGAGCGCTTCGAGCGGGCGCTGGCCGAGCATTGCCAGGCCGAACATGCCGTCGCGGTGTGCAATGCCACGGCGGCGTTGCACATTGCTTGCGTGGCTGCCGGCCTGGGGCCGGGCGACTGGCTGTGGACGAGTCCCAATACCTTCGTCGCGTCGGCCAACTGTGGGCGCTACTGCGGGGCCCAGGTGGATTTCGTCGATATCGATCCGCGCACCTGGAACATGGATGCCCAGCGGCTGGCAGACAAGCTTGAGGCCGCCGAGCGCAGCGGCACCCTGCCCAAGGTGGTGGTGGTCGTGGCATTTGCCGGTCAGAGCGCTGACCTGCAAGCCATCGCCAGGCTCTCGCAGCGCTACGGGTTCGTCCTGATCGAGGATGCGGCCCATGCCGTCGGGGCGTCCTATATGGGGCGCCCGGTGGGCTGCGGCGCCTATGCGGCGATGACCATCTTCAGCTTCCATCCGGTGAAGATCATCACCAGCGCCGAGGGCGGGATGGTGCTGACCAATCGCCAGGACTTCGCCGAACGCCTGCGTCGCCTGCGCAGCCATGGGATCACCAGCGACCCTGCCGTGATGCAGGTCCCGGACAAGGGCTTGTGGTACTACCAGCAGATGGAGCTGGGCTTCAACTATCGGATGACCGACCTGCAGGCAGCCCTCGGGTTATCCCAGGTGGCCAGGCTGGAGCCGTTCGTGGCCCGGCGCCGGGAACTGGCGGCACGCTACCAGCAGTTGCTGGCCGGCCTGCCGCTGACCTTGCCAGTGGCCCAGGATGGGGCCGAGTCGGCCTGGCACTTGTATGTGGTGCGCCTTGACCTGTCGCGGATCAGCCTGACCCAGGCCCAGGTCTTCGAGGCGTTGCGAGCGCAAGGGCTGGGGGTGAACCTGCACTATATTCCGGTCCACTTGCAGCCGTATTACCAGGAACAGGGTTTTGCCGAGGGGGACTTTCCCGAGGCCGAGCGCTACTTTCTGGAGGCCTTGAGCCTGCCGCTGTTTCCCGAGTTGAGCGATGAAATGCAGGACGAAGTGGTGGAGCATCTGCGGCGGATACTGGATTGAGCAGGGCGCAACAGGGCGACAAGTGCAGAGGGCTGGTGACGTTGCGGACAGGTACCGGCCGTTGGCTTGCAACCGCAGTGCCTGATCGGGAGTCAGGCCAGTGAGCTGCGTGGCGCTGATTCCTGCCCGGGGTGGCAGCAAGCGTATTCCGCGCAAGAATCTCAAGCCGTTCGATGGCGTGCCGATGATCGCCCGTTCCATCGCCAAGGCACTGGAATCCGGCTTGTTCGAGCAAGTGGTGGTCAGCACCGACGACCCGGAAATCGCCGAGCTGGCCGTTGCCTGTGGGGCCCAGGTGCCTTTTGAACGCCCCGCGAGCCTGGCGGATGATTTCACCGGCACCGCGGCGGTGATCGTCCACGCCCTGCAGGCGTTGCAGGAGCAAGGGCAGGCCTTCGAGTACGCGTGCTGCATCTACGCCACCGCGCCGTTGCTGCAGCAGCGCTACCTGCGCCAGGGCCTTGAGTTGCTGGCGGCGCATCCGGACAAGGCCTTCGCCTTTTCGGTCTGTGGCTTCGGTTTTCCGGTCCAGCGGGCCCTGACTCTCGACCAGGACGGGGCCTTGCAGGCGCTGTATCCCGAGTTCCGCCAGGTACGTTCCCAGGATCTGCCGGCAGCCTACCAGGATGCCGGGCAATTCTACTGGGGGCGCTCCAGGGCCTGGCTACAGGGCGAGATGCTGTTCTCGCCCCGCAGTCTGCCGGTGGTGTTGCCGCGTCACCTGGTCCAGGACATCGATACCGAGGAAGACTGGCGGCGCGCCGAGTATCTGCATGCCGCGCTCAAGGCCGGGGGAGAGCTGGAGTGAGGGTGTTGATCCGCGCGGACGCTTCACCGGCCATCGGCAGTGGGCATGTGGCTCGTTGCCTGACCCTGGCCCGGGTGTTGCGTCGGCAGGGGGCCGAGGTGGCGTTCGCTTGTCGCGATCTGCCTGGTCACCGCCTGGCAACCCTGCAGGCCGAGGGATTTGCCACGTTCCAATTGCCTGGCCTCTATCCAGGGGAGCAGCCGGAGGCTGGCATAGAGACGTTGTTGCCTTGGCAGGCGGATATCGCGGCCCTGGGAGAGGCATTGGGCACTTGCCCGGGCTTCGACTGGGTGCTGGTGGATCACTATGCGCTCGATCATCGCTGGCAGGCGGCAGCGCGCCTCTGGGCGCCGCGCATAGCCGCGATCGACGATCTGGCCAATCGTCGGCATGCCGCGGACCTGTTGCTGGATCAGAACTGCAGTGGAACTGCCCAAGCCTATGACGGTTTGCATGATCCGGCTTGCCGGACCTTGTTCGGTCCGCGTTTCGCCCTGTTGCGCGAAGAGTTTCGCCGGCCGGCCATCACCATTCGTCCCCGAGCACTGCGGGTACTGGTGAACTTCGGTGGTTTCGATGCCGCCGGCCAGACCTACAAGGCCATGCAAGCCTTGGCCGACATGCAGGCGTTGCAGGTGGATTTCGTCGCCGGCAGCGCCAATCCCGATTGGCAAGCCATGCAGGCGCTGAGCGCCGGCAAGGAGAACTGGCGCCTGCACAGTTACGTGGAGAATTTCGCTGAACTGATGGCCAGTGCCGACGTGTGCTTGGGGGCGGGCGGTGGCACCAGTTGGGAGCGCGCCGTGCTTGGCCTGCCGACGCTCTGCATCACGGTGGCTGGCAACCAGGAGCTCAACGCCCGGTTGCTGGCAGAGGCGGGGTGCCACCTGTACCTGGGGCCGTGCGCGCGTGTGAGTGTCCAGCAGATACGCCAGGCCCTGGCACTGTTGCTGGACAATCCGGGGCTGCGCCATAGCCTGGCGGCCCATGGGCGCCAGCGGGTGGATGGGCTGGGTGTGGAACGGGTGGCCGCAGCGCTGTTCACTCCTGTGCTGCGCCTGCGGCCAGCGACCCTTGATGATGCTCGCTTGTTGTTCGATGGGCGCCAGGCCGAATCGGTCAGGCGCTGGTCCCGGCAGCCCGAGGCGCTGGATTGGCCAGCGCATGTACGGTGGTTGCAAGCTTGCCTGGCCGACCCCGAGCGCCGGTTATTGATCGCCGAGCTGGCCGATGGGCCGGTGGGCGTGCTGCGCTACGACCGCGAAGGCCTTGAGGTGGAAGTCTCGGTCTATCTGTTCGCCGCACGCTTTGGCCTGGGGTGGGGGCGGGCCTTGCTCGAGCGCGGCGAGGCCTGGCTGGCGCAGTACTGGCCCGAGGTGGAGCGCCTGCGGGCCCATGTCATGGCAGAAAATCAGGTTTCGCTGGCGCTGTTTCGCCGGGCTGGTTATCAGCAGAGCACTTGCGAATTCACCCGTGTACTGAAGGAACACCTGGATGACTAGCTTCAAGATCGGTTCGCGCCCCGTGGGTGCTGGCGCCGCGCCGTTGATCATCGCCGAGATGAGCGGGAACCATAACCAGTCACTGGATGTGGCGCTGCGCATTGTCGAGGCGGCGGCCAGGGCTGGGGCCCATGCGCTGAAATTGCAGACCTATACCGCCGACACCATGACGCTGGACCTGGACCAGGGCGAGTTCTTCATCAAGGACCCGGACAGCCTGTGGGCGGGCTCCTCGTTATACGAGCTGTATCGCAAGGCCCATACGCCGTGGGAATGGCATGAACCGATCTTCGCCCGGGCTCGGGAGCTGGGCATGCTGGCGTTCTCCACGCCCTTTGATGAAAGCGCGGTGGATTTCCTGGAGGGGCTGGGTGTCCCGGCCTACAAGATCGCCAGTTTCGAAAACACTGACCTGCCGTTGATCCGCCGGGTGGCGGCCACGGGCAAGCCACTGATCATTTCTACCGGCATGGCCAGCATCGCCGAGCTGGACGCGAGCGTGCGTGCGGCTCGCGAGGCCGGTTGCCGCGACCTGGTGCTGCTCAAGTGCACCAGCACCTATCCGGCTTCGCCGGCCAACAGCAACCTGCTGACCATTCCCCACCTGCGGGAGCTGTTCGGCTGTGAAGTGGGGCTGTCCGACCACAGCATGGGGGTTGGGGTCTCGGTGGCGGCGGTGGCCCTGGGTGCAACGGTGATCGAGAAACACTTCACCCTGGATCGGGCGGCGGGTGGAGTCGACGCCAGTTTCTCCCTGGAACCTGAGGAACTGGCCAGCCTGGTAGTGGAAACCGAGCGAGCCTGGCAGGCCATGGGGCAGGTGCGTTACGGCGCCACCGAGGCCGAGGGCAAGTCCCTGGTCTATCGGCGCTCGTTGTATGTCACCCGGGACATGCAGGCGGGGGAGGTGTTCAGTGCCGATAACGTGCGGGCCATTCGTCCCGGGCTCGGGCTGGCCCCCAAGCACTATGACGCGCTGCTCGGTCGCCGTGCCCGCCAGGCAATCAAGCGTGGAACCGCGCTGGCTTGGGCGTTGGTCGAATAGGCCTTTGTGCCGCTGATTCGCAAAATGGCGTGACCTGCGGGTCAGAACGTGCATCTTCACTTAATGTATGGCCCGGGAAGATGGCGCCAGCCCTGCGTGCCAGGTCCGTGATAGCCCTTGTTTCTTCCCGACAACGCTGTGCTCGACGGAATTATCCGTGTTTTTTCGGCAGCCCCTGCCAGGTGACTGAGCGGGGGTATTGAGCTGTTTATTATTGGGAAGCCGTAATGATTGGCATAAAAAGCATTGCGAGCTACGTGCCTGTAGCCGGCCTGGACAATTACGCACAAGGTGCAAAATTCGGCAAGGATGAAGAGTTCATCCTGGGCAAGATCGGTTCGACCTTCCTGCCGCGCAAGGAGGCTGCACAAGAGACCTCCGATCTGTGTGTCGAAGCTGTCAATGCGTTGTTCGTCGCCAACCCCGAGCTCAAGCGCGAGTCCATTGACGCGCTGATCGTGGTGACCCAGAACGGTGACGAGGAAGGTTTGCCCCACACGGCGGCGATTGTCCAGGACAAGCTGGGCCTGTCGACCAGCGTGGCAGCGTTCGATATTTCCCTGGGCTGCTCCGGTTATGTGTATGGCATCTACGCCATCAAGGGTTTCATGGAGGCCGCTGGCCTGAAGAACGGTCTGTTGGTGACCGCCGATCCCTACTCGAAGATCGTCGATCCCGAGGACCGCAACACCACCATGCTGTTCGGCGATGCCGCCACGGCCACCTGGCTGGGCGAGGGGGCGACCTGGCAGCTGGGCAAGGCCAAGTTCGGCACCGACGGTTCCGGCGCTCCACACCTGAAGGTCAGTGATGGCGTGTTCTTCATGAATGGCCGCCAGGTCTTCAATTTTGCCCTGCTCAAGGTCCCGGCCCACCTGCACGAGTTGCTGGAGGAGTCGAACCTGGTGCCCGAGGACATCGATGCCTTCTGCATCCACCAGGGCAGTGCGGCGATCGTCGATGCCGTGGCCCGGCGTTTCGAGGGTGATCCGGACAAGTTCGTCAAGGACATGGTGGAGACCGGCAACACGGTTTCGTCGAGCATTCCACTGCTGCTGGAAAAGCACATGTTCGATTCCACCTGGAATCGCGTGGCCCTGAGTGGCTTCGGCGTTGGCCTGTCCTGGGGGTCGGCGATCATCTATCGTCCCTGAGACCGGCTCCTGGCGGCACACGTAGCGCTCAAGGTGTAATCTTGAGCGCTATTTTTTTGCACCGGCGACAAGCGAGGCAACATGAGCGACAGCTTTGAACACAACGCGGCGGTGATGGAAAAACGCTGGCCGGCGCTGCTGGCGCGGGTGCGGACTGAGGACAGTGGCTCGTTGTCGGCGCAGTTGGTGGAGGGGCTGGGGGCGACCCTGGAGATCGCCGGCATCCAGCTCACCAGTCGTCATGACCGTACCCGCGAAGCCCGGCTGCAGGCGGACAGCCTGCCCGAGGAGCCGGTCCTGCATGTGTATGGCTGCGGCCTGGGTGACCTGCAGCAGGCGTTGCTGGCCCGGCCGGGGTTGCAGCGCCTGTATGTGCACATCCTCAATGGGGCCTTGTTCAAGCTGGTCCTGCAGTTGCTGGAGCAGGATGCCTGGTTGGCCGATCCGCGGGTGGAGCTGTTGTATGCCAGCGACCTGCGGGAAATCCAGCTGCCGTTCTTTGCCCTGCCGGCCGAGCTGGTACTGGCGGACGATGACAGCGCGAAGATTCGGGACCGATTGATCAGCGAGACTCACCTGGCATTCAACAATCGCCTGTTCAGCGCTGATTCGACGGCTATCGGTGAGCGCCTGGCGGCTGTCGAGCCGTGGGTGGCGATCGATCACGACGTGGCCGAGCTGTTCGATACCTGCACCGGCCGGGAGGTTTTCGTCGTGGCCACCGGGCCGAGCCTGGAGCAGCACTTCAGTGCGTTGCATACAGTGGCTGCCGGGACGGACAGGCCGTTGCTGATCTGTGTCGACACGGCGTACCTGCCGCTGCGTCGGCACGGTATCCGACCGGACCTGGTGGTCAGCATCGATCAGCGTATCTCTACCCGGCATCTGCCGGCCCAGGACAGCGAAGGCACGACGCTGGTCTACATGCCTCTGGCCGATCCGCAAGTGCTCGAGGGCTGGCAAGGTTCGCGTTATGTGGGCTATTCCGCGAGCCCGGTATTCCAGGCCTTGCGCCAGCGTCTACCCCGGGCGCAGTTGCATGCCGGAGGCAGCGTGATTCATCCGGCCGTGGACCTGGCGGTGAGAATGGGCGGTAAACGTATCACGCTGTTCGGTGCGGACTTCGCCTTCCCGGGAAGCCGTACTCATGCCGGATGGCAAGACGGCGACCTGGGGCCGCAAGCCGGTGTCGCCAGGCACTGGGTGCTGGACGGGCATGGGCAGCGGGTCAAGACCCAGCTCAACTTCCGCAGCTACCTGTGCGAGCTGGAGCGCTACATCGCCAGCCGGCCCGAGATTGCCTTCTTCAATACCAGTCGCAGTGGCGCGATGATCGCCGGTACGGCCTTCCATGCGGATTTTGTCCAATGAATCGACTTGAACCTTTGCTGGCCAATGCCCGGGACGTTGCCGGACTGTTTCGCCTGGGGCGCGACGTGGAGGCGGCGGGTGTCATGATCGAGCTGTTCGAACCTGTTCAACGGCTCGTGGATGTTGCACCGGTGCCAGTCCATCAGGACTGGGCCCGACTGCTGGGGCTGATGCTGGCCTGCCAGGAAGCACAGGACTGGCTGGGCCTGGCTGACTATCTGGAATACGAAATGGTGGAGTGGCTGCGGGAGGCGTTTGCTGGTTGAGTCTTCCCTCCGTTGTTGCCCGGAATGGCGGGCGAGGGTTTTCTGGCGTCAGTTTTTCGTTTGGCGGGGTTTAAGCCCTTGTATTTAAAGGGGTGGCAGGGTGATGGCAAATATTTTTGAAAAAGCCCTAAAGCAACTTGCATCCGCGACGATAACTATTACGAAGGTTCTCTAGGCCATTACCCGGCGGTTGCCAGGGCCGGAAGCCGCAGTACCCAACCAACGAGGAATTCGTCATGGCTTTAACAGTAAACACCAACGTTACGTCGCTGAACGTTCAAAAGAACCTGAACCGTGCCTCCGACGCTCTGTCGACTTCGATGACTCGCCTGTCTTCCGGCCTGAAGATCAACAGCGCTAAAGACGACGCCGCCGGCCTGCAGATCGCTACCCGCATGACTTCGCAGATCCGTGGCCAGACCATGGCGATCAAGAACGCCAACGACGGTATCTCCATCGCCCAGACCGCTGAAGGCGCGATGCAAGAATCCACCAACATCCTGCAGCGTATGCGTGAACTGGCCGTCCAGTCGCGAAACGACTCCAACGGTACTCAAGACCGCGTTGCTCTGAACAAAGAATTTGCTCAGATGTCGGACGAGCTGACTCGTATCGCCAAGTCGACCAACCTGAACGGCAAGAACCTGATCGACGGTTCCGCTGGCACCATGACCTTCCAGGTCGGTTCCAACACTGGCGCTACCAACCAGATCACCATCACCCTGGACAGCGGCTTCGACGCCACTACCCTGGGCGTTTCTTCCGGCACCATCAACATCACCGGTAACGACACCACCACTGCCGAGACCAACACCAAAGCTGCCATGATCGCCATCGACGCCGCTCTGTCGAAGATCAACTCCAGCCGTGCTGACCTCGGTGCCGCTCAGAACCGTCTGACCAGCACCATCTCCAACCTGCAGAACATCAACGAAAACGCCAGTGCTGCACTGGGTCGCGTACAAGATACCGACTTCGCTGCTGAAACTGCCCAGCTGACCAAGCAGCAGACTCTGCAACAAGCTTCGACCGCAGTTCTGGCCCAGGCCAACCAACTGCCATCCGCTGTACTGAAGCTGCTTCAGTAATAGCCGGCTAAGCTTTGGCGGGGGAGTGCGCTGGTCGTGCTCTCTCGCTTTTTTACTTGAGAGGTGGTGGACATGGACATGAGCATGAAGCTGAACTTGTCTTATCCTGTGGCCAAGTCCGCGACTCCGGTTGTCGATAAGCCTGTGGAGAAGCCTCGAGAGTCTGTTTCCGCCGTTCCTGCGGTTTCTGAGACGACTGTAGCTACGCAGGAAAGCAGGAAAGAGGCTCGTACCGAGCAGGAAAAACTGAAGATGGCCGTGCAGGAAATCGAAAAGTTTGTCCAGTCGGTCAAGCGTAACCTGGAGTTCTCCATCGATGAGCCCTCCGGCAAAGTTGTAGTCAAGGTCATTGCCAGCGATTCGGGTGAGGTGGTTCGTCAGATCCCCAACGAAGAAGTACTGAAGCTGGCCAATAGCTTGAACGACGCCAGCAGCCTGCTGTTCAGCGCCAAGGTCTGATAGCTGGCACGAATATTGTTTTTCCGTTCTTTTGGGCGCTGTAGTGGTCAAAAGACTGGCGGCACACTGAAGGGAGATACACATGGCAAGTCCAATTCTACCGGGCACCGGCCTGGGCTCCGGTATCGATACCGGTGCTATCGTCAAGGCACTGGTAAACGCTGACAAGTCTGCCAAGCAAGGTCAGATCGACCGTGCGACCGCAACCAATAGCGCGAGCATCTCCGGTATCGGCACTTTGCAGTCGTTGTTGTCATCCCTCCAGAGCACGCTCTCGGTCACCGGCCTGGGGAGCTCCGTCAATCCCTCCTTTACCGCATACGCTGCCACGACCACCGATGCCAAGTTCGTAACGGCCATTGCAGGCAACGATGCCGTGAAAGGCACGTACAAGGTTACGGTCTCCGAGCTGGCAACTTCGTCGAAGGTGGCGAGTGCGGCCTTTGCCGGAGGAGCGTCCAGCGCCATCCCGAGTGGTACGTTGAATATCACTCAAAATGGTACTAGCTACCCGATTACCATTGGTGCCAATGCGACGTTGCAATCGGTGCGCGATGCGATCAATAACGATACCAACGCGAAATCGGCCAGTATCAATGCCAACATCATCACCGACTCCTTCGGTTCGCGCCTGGTGATTGGTTCTGGGAAAACCGGTGTTGGTTCCGACATTTCCGTGAGTGGCATCACCGGGCTGGCCATCAACGGTAACCAGGAGATGACCAAGCCGCCTACCGCCACGTCTTCCGGCTCTATCGCTGGCCTGGCCCAGGATGCCAAGTTCACTGTCGATGGCATGGCGCTGACCAGCAAGAGCAACACCGTCACCCAGGCCGTTTCCGGGTTGAAAATCACCCTGGTGGCCAAGACGACCGATCCGATCACGGTGGAAGTGAAAGACAACACCGACGGCCTCAAGACCTCGGTTCAGAAGTTCATCGAGTCCTACAACGCGGTGGTCAACGGTATCAGCACCCTGACCAAGCCTTCCCTGGATGATGACGGCAAGCTGACCGTGCCAGCGCAACTGACTGGTGATTCGTTGCCGCGTTCGATCCTGTCGGTCATTCGTGCGCCCCTGTCGGAAGTTGGCGCTGGTGACCGGTTGACAGTGCTGTCTCAGTTGGGAATCACGACCAACCAGAAAACCGGTGCACTGGACTTCGATGAGAAGAAGTTCACGGCAGCGGTGCAGGACAAGGGGCTGGGTGGTGAGGTGCAGACGCTGTTCAGTGGCGATGGCACCAAGCCGGGTCTGCTGGAGCGCATGAGCAATGCCATCAAGCCTTACACCCAGGGTGTAGGCACCATGACCGAGGGGATCCTGACCACTCGCACCAAGACCCTGGACCTGACCAAGAAAAAACTGGCCGATCAGCAGTTAGCGCTGGATCGTCGGATCGAAACGCTGACGGCCGTTCTGACGAAAAAGTACAACGACATGGATACCCTGGTTGGCAAGCTGAAGGCTACCGCCAGTAACATTACCTCCATGTTCGAGGCCTTGAACGCGCAGAAGAAAGGCTGATATACAGTTTGCGCCAAAAGCCCGGCAGTGTTTTCCAGCGCTCCGGGCTTTTGCATTTGACCTAAAGTTTTTTGACGTTGCGTCGATACGCTGTTTATACGAACCCTTGAGTTTTGAAGAGGTACCACATGAACCCGATGTTAGCCCTTCGGCAATACCAAAAGGTGGGTGGGCAGGCGCAGACTTCCGAGGCCAGCCCGCATCGCCTGGTGCAAATGCTGATGGAAGGTGGCCTGGATCGCATCGCTCAGGCCAAGGGCGCGATAGCGCGCAAGGATATCGCCAACAAGGGCGTGTTCATCAACAAGGCCATCGGCATCATCGGCGGTTTGCGCGAGGGCCTGGACCTGGAGAACTCCATGGACACCCTGGGTGATCTGGATGGTCTCTATGCCTACATGATGACGCGCTTGACCGAGGCCAACATCAAGTCGGACCCATCGATCCTCGATGAGGTGGATGGTCTGCTGCGCACGGTCAAAGAGGGTTGGGACGCCATCGCGGCCCCGGGTCCGCAGTTTTAAGGAGAAATGCCATGAGTGCAGTCCTGCAACGCATTGAAGAAACCCGCGAGGCCCTGGTCGACGCCCTGGCTGAGCGCAATTGGCAGGCCATCGGCGAGTTGGACCTGGCGTGCCGGTCATGCATGGAGGATGTGCTCAGCGAAGCTGCGGTCGACGAAGTGGCCCTTCGCAGCAATCTCGAAGAACTGTTGGGGGTCTACCGGCAGTTGCTGGACGTGGCGACTGGCGAGCGGCAGGCGATATTCGATGAGATGTCGCAGATCCATCAAGCACAGAACGCGGCAAAGGTTTACCATTTGTTCGGTTAATGTCGAGTTGATCCGAACACTGCGCGCCATAAATTTGACTGTGCACGCATTTTTGACTTAACTAGTGGCTGTTTTCAGATTTCAGGCGTCTATGAATGCAGAAAAATGCCTTCAAGCGCGTCTAGCTTGCCCCCATTAATTTCCGGGCATTGAGTTGACTAGGGAAGTTGCTATTGCATGTGGCGTGAAACCAAAATTCTGCTGATCGATGACGATAGCGTCCGCCGCCGCGACCTGGCGGTGATTTTAAATTTTCTTGGCGAAGAAAATTTACCCTGTGGTAGCCATGACTGGCAGCAGGCTGTCGGCTCATTGTCGTCTAGTCGTGAAGTGATCTGCGTCCTCATCGGGACCGTAAACGCTCCTGGTGCACTTCCGGGCCTGTTAAAGACACTCTCGACCTGGGATGAGTTCCTTCCGGTCCTGCTGATGGGTGAAAATTCTTCCGTCGACCTTCCTGAAGACCAGCGCCGTCGGGTGCTGTCGTCCCTGGAAATGCCCCCCAGCTACAGCAAGCTGCTCGATTCCCTGCATCGTGCCCAGGTCTACCGTGAAATGTACGACCAGGCGCGGGAGCGCGGGCGTCATCGCGAGCCCAACCTGTTCCGCAGCCTGGTTGGCACCAGCCGGGCGATCCAGCATGTCCGCCAGATGATGCAGCAAGTGGCGGACACGGACGCCAGTGTGCTGATCCTGGGCGAGTCGGGCACCGGCAAGGAAGTGGTGGCGCGCAACCTGCACTATCACTCCAAACGTCGCGACGCACCTTTCGTGCCGGTCAACTGCGGGGCGATCCCTGCCGAGCTGTTGGAAAGCGAGCTGTTCGGCCATGAGAAGGGCGCCTTTACCGGGGCCATCACCAGCCGTGCCGGGCGCTTCGAGCTGGCCAACGGCGGCACGTTGTTCCTCGACGAGATCGGCGACATGCCGCTGCCGATGCAGGTCAAGCTGTTGCGCGTGCTGCAGGAGCGGACCTTCGAGCGTGTGGGCAGCAACAAGACCCAGGGTGTCGATGTGCGCATCATCGCTGCCACCCACAAGAACCTGGAAAGCATGATCGAGGTCGGCAGCTTCCGCGAGGACCTGTACTACCGCCTCAATGTGTTCCCCATCGAGATGGCGCCGCTGCGTGAGCGAGTGGAAGATATTCCGCTGCTGATGAACGAGCTGATTTCGCGAATGGAGCACGAGAAGCGCGGTTCGATCCGCTTCAATTCCGCTGCCATCATGTCCCTGTGCCGCCATGGCTGGCCAGGTAACGTCCGCGAGCTGGCCAACCTGGTGGAGCGCATGGCGATCATGCACCCCTATGGGGTGATCGGCGTGGTCGAGCTGCCGAAGAAGTTTCGCTACGTCGATGACGAAGACGAGCAGCTGGTGGATAGCCTGCGCAGCGACCTGGAAGAGCGGGTGGCGATCAATGGCCATGCACCGGATTTCTCCGCCACTGCCATGCTGCCGCCTGAAGGCCTGGACCTGAAGGACTATCTCGGCAGTCTGGAGCAGGGACTGATCCAGCAGGCGCTGGACGATGCCAACGGTATCGTGGCCCGGGCCGCCGAGCGGTTGCGTATCCGTCGGACCACCCTGGTGGAGAAGATGCGCAAGTACGGCATGAGCCGTCGCGAAGGAGACGAACAGGCGGATGATTGACGCCTGTTTTTCAAGTCACTGAAATCTTGGCGGTTTTTTTTAGGCACGGGTATTGCTAAGCCTCTTGCAACGTTCCGTTTAACTGACGGTCAGCCACGCGAGAGAGCCCATGCCCCAAGCCGCCCAGATGTCTACTGCCCCCGATGCCCAGGGACAATCGTCGTCCGTAGAGCAGGCGGGCCGGCTTGGTCTCGAGCAGGCCTTTGCGCTGTTCAATCAAGTATCGAGCCAACTTACTGACTCCTACAGCATGCTCGAGGCTCGGGTTACCGAGCTCAAGGGCGAGCTGGCGGTGGTCAGCGCCCAGCGGATGCAGGAGCTGGCGGAAAAGGAACGCTTGGCCAATCGCCTGCAGAACCTGCTCGACCTGCTGCCGGGCGGGGTCATCGTCATCGACGGCCATGGCATCGTCAGCGAAGCCAACCCGGCGGCCTGCGAACTGCTGGGGTTACCGCTGGAAGGGCAGTTGTGGCGCAGCATCATTGCTCGCAGTTTCGCTCCCCGTGAAGACGATGGTCATGAGATCTCCCTGCGTGATGGCCGGCGCCTGTCCATCTCTACCCGCTCTCTGGACGCCGAGCCAGGGCAACTGGTGCTGCTGAACGACCTGACTGAAACCCGTCGCCTGCAAGACCAGTTGGCTCGCCACGAGCGCCTGTCGTCCCTGGGCAAGATGGTCGCGTCCCTGGCCCACCAGATTCGCACGCCATTGTCGGCGGCCCTGCTGTATGCCAGTCACCTGACCGAGCAGGAACTGCCGGTGGCCACTCAGCAGCGCTTCGCTGGGCGGCTCAAGGAGCGCCTGCATGAGCTCGAGCACCAAGTGCGCGACATGCTGGTATTCGCCCGTGGCGAGCTGCCCCTGACCGATCGCCTGACACCCAGGTCGCTGCTGCAATCCCTGCAGGCTGCCGCCTCGCCCCATGTCCAGGACGTCGCCGTGCGCTGGCAGTGCGACAGCCATGACGGCGAGTTGCTGTGCAACCGCGACACGCTGGTCGGCGCCTTGCTCAATCTGATCGAGAACGCCGTTCAAGCCAGTGCCGGGGCCGCTCGGCTGAAGGTGCACCTGTATCGCCGAGACGATGCCTTGCGCCTGTGCATCAGCGATAGCGGCAGTGGAATCGACGCTGCGGTGCTGGAGCGCCTGGGAGAACCATTTTTTACCACCAAGGCCAACGGGACCGGGTTGGGCCTGACGGTGGTCAAGGCGGTGGCGCGTGCTCATCAGGGAGAATTGTCGCTGCGCTCGCGTCCCGGGCGCGGTACTTGCGCCCTGGTGACCCTGCCTCTGTTCTCCAGTGCCCATGGAGTGGAGTGAAGGTAATGGCAATCAAGGTTCTACTGGTTGAAGACGATCGCGCCCTGCGCGAGGCCCTGGCGGACACCCTGCTGCTGGCCGGCCATGACTACAAGGCAGTGGGCAGTGCGGAGGAGGCCCTGGAGGCAACGGCCGCCGAGTCCTTCAGCCTGGTGGTCAGCGACGTCAACATGCCCGGCATGGATGGTCATCAATTGCTCGGCTTGCTGCGTGTCCGTCAGCCGCAATTGCCTGTGTTGCTGATGACCGCCCATGGCGCAGTGGAGCGTGCGGTAGATGCCATGCGTCAAGGCGCCGCCGATTACCTGGTCAAGCCTTTCGAGCCCAGGGCGCTGCTCGATCTGGTGGCGCGCCACGCCCTGGGGAGCCTGGGCGTGGCCGAGGAAGAAGGGCCGGTGGCTTTAGAGCCTGCCAGCCTGCAATTGCTGGAGCTGGCGGCACGGGTGGCACGCAGCGATTCCACAGTCTTGATTTCCGGTGAGTCCGGTACCGGCAAGGAAGTGCTGGCGCGCTATATCCACCAGCATTCCCATCGTGTGGGCCAGCCGTTCATCGCGATCAACTGTGCGGCCATTCCCGACAACATGCTTGAAGCCACCCTGTTCGGTCACGAGAAGGGCTCATTCACTGGCGCGATTGCGGCCCAGCCCGGCAAGTTCGAGCAGGCCGACGGCGGCACCATCCTGCTGGACGAGATTTCCGAAATGCCTCTGGGCCTGCAAGCCAAGCTGTTGCGGGTGCTGCAAGAGCGCGAAGTGGAGCGGGTGGGGGCACGCAAGCCCATCAGCCTGGATATCCGGGTGGTGGCCACCACCAACCGCGATTTGGCGGGCGAAGTGGCGGCGGGGCGTTTTCGCGAGGACCTGTATTACCGTCTGTCGGTTTTCCCCCTGGCCTGGCGTCCATTGCGCGAGCGTCCTGCCGATATCCTGCCGCTGGCCGAGCGCTTGCTGGTCAAGCACGTCAATAAAATGAAGCATGCCACTGCCAGGCTTTCTACCGAGGCCCAGGCCTGCCTGGTGGCGTACCCCTGGCCGGGCAATGTGCGCGAACTGGATAACGCCCTGCAACGGGCGCTGATCCTGCAGCAGGGTGGATTGATCCGTCCTGAAGACTTCTGCCTGGCCGGGCCGGTGGCCTGTGCGCCGCTGCCGGCGCTGATGCCGGCAGGCCAGGGTGTGCCCCGTGCAGTGGCTGGTGTGGCCGAGGCGCCGGCCCAGGATTCGGGCGGCCTGGGCGACGACCTGCGGCGCAGGGAGTTCCAGATGATCATCGATACCCTGCGTTCAGAGCGTGGGCGGCGCAAGGAAGCCGCGGAACGGCTGGGTATCAGTCCGCGCACCCTGCGTTACAAATTGGCGCAGATGCGTGACGCCGGAATGGACGTCGAGGCTTATCTGTTCGCCACGTGATGAGTGACCTTGGAAGCCCGGGAGGGGCTTTTGTCGAGTTGGGCCATGGAGCTGGCACCCTTGTTGCTAACACCTCACTAACCGCGGAGTGAGCGTCAAAAAAATGCGGGTCGTCAGAGAGAGTAAGCCATGAGCCAAGGTATTGAATTTAATCGGTTGATGCTGGATATGCGGGCCATGCAGATGGACGCAATGTCGCAGCCGAAATCTGCCGCAGTAGCGCCGGTCAGCGGCAGCAGCTTCGCTGATCTGCTTGGCCAGGCCGTGAACAAGGTCAGCGATACCCAGCAGGCGTCCAACCAGCTGGCCAGTGCCTTCGAGATCGGCAAGAGCGGCGTCGATCTGACGGACGTGATGATTTCCTCGCAAAAGGCCAGCGTGTCTTTTCAAGCCTTGACCCAGGTGCGTAACAAACTGGTTCAAGCGTACCAAGACATCATGCAGATGCCGGTTTAAGGACGAGATTGAGTCATGGCAGAAGCAGTCGCCGATAACGTACCGGCCAAGACCACGCCGGTAGACGGGAAACCGCCGCTGTTCGGTTTGTCGTTCCTGGAAAACCTCTCCCAGATGACCATGCTGCGTCAGGTCGGCCTGCTGGTCGGCCTGGCCGCCAGTGTGGCGATCGGCTTTGCCGTGGTGCTGTGGTCACAACAACCCGATTACCGGCCGCTCTATGGCAGCCTGGCGGGAATGGATGCCAAGCAGGTCATGGAGACCCTGGCCTCCGCCGACATCCCCTATACCGTCGAGCCCAACTCCGGCGCACTGTTGGTCAAGGCCGACGACTTGCCTCGTGCCCGCCTGAAACTGGCCGCCGCCGGTGTAGCGCCGGGCGATGGCAATGTCGGTTTCGAGATCCTCGATAAAGAGCAGGGCCTGGGCACCAGCCAGTTCATGGAGGCCACCCGTTATCGCCGTGGCCTGGAAGGCGAACTGGCACGTACCATTTCCAGCCTGAACAATGTCAAGGGTGCCCGCGTGCACCTGGCGATTCCGAAAAGCTCGGTTTTCGTGCGTGACGAACGCAAGCCTAGCGCTTCGGTACTGGTCGAGCTGTATTCCGGTCGCTCCCTGGAGCCTGGCCAGGTGATGGCCATTGTCAACCTGGTGGCTACCAGCGTTCCCGAATTGAGCAAGTCCCAGGTCACCGTAGTCGACCAGAAGGGCAACCTGCTGTCCGACCAGGCGGAAAACTCCGCCCTGACCATGGCAGGCAAGCAGTTCGACTACAGCCGGCGCATGGAAAGCATGCTGACCCAGCGCGTGCACAACATCCTGCAGCCGGTGCTGGGTAACGACCGCTACAAGGCTGAAGTGTCGGCGGATGTCGATTTCAGTGCGGTGGAGTCCACTTCCGAACAGTTCAACCCCGATCAGCCGGCCCTGCGCAGCGAGCAGTCGGTCAACGAACAGCGCTCCAGCAGCAATGGCCCGCAAGGTGTGCCCGGTGCCCTGAGCAACCAGCCACCGTCGCCGGCTTCGGCTCCACAGACCACCGGTGGCGCTACCGCCTCGGCGGGCATGGTGCAGCCAGGCCAGCCGCTGCTGGACGCCAACGGCCAGCAAATCATGGATCCGGCCACCGGCCAGCCGATGTTGGCACCCTATCCGTCGGACAAGCGTCAACAATCCACCAAGAACTTCGAGCTCGACCGTTCCATCAGCCACACCCGGCAGCAGCAGGGGCGCTTGAACCGCCTGTCGGTAGCGGTGGTGGTGGACGATCAGGTCAAGGTCAACCCGGCCAACGGCGAAACCAGCCGTGCGCCATGGAGCGCCGACGAATTGGCGCGCTTCACTCGCCTGGTCCAGGACGCAGTGGGTTTCGACGCCAGTCGTGGCGACAGCGTCAGCGTGATCAACGTGCCGTTCTCCACCGACCGCGGGGAAGTGGTGACCGATATTCCGTTCTACTCGCAGCCCTGGTTCTGGGACATCGTCAAGCAAGTGCTGGGCGTGCTGTTCATCCTGGTGCTGGTGTTCGGTGTCCTGCGTCCAGTGCTCAACAACATCACCGGCGGCGGCAAGGGCAAGCAACTGGCTGGCCTGGGCAGCGACGTCGAGCTGGGCGGCATGGGCGGCCTGGATGGCGAGCTGGCCAACGACCGGGTCAGTCTCGGCGGTCCGCAGAGCATCCTGTTGCCAAGCCCGAGCGAGGGTTATGACGCTCAGTTGAATGCAATCAAGAGTCTGGTGGCAGAAGATCCGGGTCGCGTGGCCCAGGTCGTGAAAGAGTGGATTAACGCAGATGAGTGATAACCGAGCCGCTACCGCCAAACTGACCCGGGTCGACAAGGCCGCGATCCTGCTGCTGTCCCTGGGTTCCACCGATGCCGCACAGGTGCTGCGCCACATGGGCCCCAAGGAGGTCCAGCGGGTGGGCGTGGCCATGGCGCAGATGGGTAACGTGCACCGTGAGCAGGTCGAGCAGGTGATGAGCGAGTTTGTCGACATCGTCGGTGATCAGACCAGTCTTGGCGTAGGTTCCGATGACTACGTGCGCAAGATGCTGACCCAGGCCCTCGGCGAGGACAAGGCCAACGGCCTGATCGACCGCATCCTCCTGGGTGGCAATACCAGCGGCCTGGACAGCCTGAAGTGGATGGAGCCGCGGGCGGTGGCCGACGTGATTCGATACGAGCACCCGCAGATCCAGGCCATCGTGGTGGCTTACCTGGACCCGGACCAGGCCGGCGAGGTGCTGGGCAATTTCGACCACAAGGCGCGCCTGGACATCATCCTGCGTGTCTCGTCGCTGAACACCGTGCAGCCTGCGGCCCTGAAAGAACTCAACCAGATCCTCGAGAAGCAGTTCTCCGGCAACTCCAATGCTTCGCGTACCACCCTGGGCGGTATCAAGCGTGCGGCCGACATCATGAACTTCCTCGACAGCTCGATCGAAGGTCAGCTGATGGACTCGATCCGCGAAGTGGACGAGGACCTGTCCGGCCAGATCGAGGACCTGATGTTCGTCTTCAACAACCTGGCCGATGTCGACGACCGCGGTATCCAGGCGCTGTTGCGCGAAGTGTCCTCCGACGTGCTGGTGCTGGCCCTCAAGGGGTCGGACGAAGGGGTCAAGGAGAAAATCTTCAAGAACATGTCCAAGCGTGCGGCGGAACTGCTGCGCGACGACCTGGAAGCCAAGGGCCCGGTCCGCGTCAGCGACGTGGAAACCGCGCAGAAGGAAATCCTCACCATTGCCCGCCGTATGGCCGAAGCCGGAGAAATCGTCCTCGGCGGGAAGGGCGGCGAAGAAATGATCTAAGGTCGCTTTATGTCGTCCAGCAATGATGAAGCCCAGAGCGGACTGATCCGTGCTCGGGACGTAGAGGGTTTCGACGTCTGGGCGCTGCCCAGCTTCGACCCGGAACCCGAGCCGGTACCGGAGCCGGAGCCCGAGGAAATCGAGGAAGAAATCGAGGAAGTGCCGCTGGAGGAAGTCCAGCCACTGACCCTCGAGGAGCTCGAGAGCATTCGCCAGGAAGCCTACAACGAAGGTTTCGCCACGGGTGAGCGGGAAGGGTTCCACAGCGCGACGCTCAAGGTTCGCCAGGAAGCCGAAGTCGCACTGAACGCCAAATTGCAGGCGCTCGAGTTGCTGATGGGCAACCTGTTCGAACCGATCGCCGAGCAGGACACCCAGATCGAAAAGACCCTGGTGGACCTGGTGAAGCACATCGCCCGCCAGGTGATCCAGCGCGAGCTGGCGATGGACTCCAGTCAGATCGAGCACGTCATGCGTGAGGCCCTCAAATTGCTGCCCCTGGGCGTCGGCAATGTGCGGCTGTACATCAATCCGCAGGACTTCGAGCAGGTCAAGAGCCTGCGTGACCGGCATGAAGAAAGCTGGCGCATCGTCGAGGATGAGTCCCTGTTGCCGGGCGGCTGCCGGGTTGAGACTGAGCACAGTCGCATCGATGCCAGCATGGAGACCCGGATCACCCAGGCCATGGACCAGCTCTTCGACCGGTTGCACGAACAATCGCTGCACCCGGCGTCGGCGGACCTGAGCCTGGAGCTCGGCTCGCGTACCCCGGACTTGCCGCAGGCACCGGCCGCTGAGCCTGGCATCGCCCAGGATGCCGAGCAGCCCGAGCCCGCAGGCCCCGACCATGCGCCTTGAACGCACCAGCTTCGGCAAGCGCCTGGGCAGCTACGCCGAGGCCATCGAGCTGCCGGGCCAGCCGATCCTCGAAGGGCGCCTGTTGCGCATGGTCGGCCTGACCCTGGAGGCCGAAGGCCTGCGGGCCGCCATGGGCACCCGCTGCCTGGTGATCAACGATGACAGCTACCACCCGGTCAAGGTCGAAGCCGAAGTCATGGGGTTCTCCGGGAACAAGGTCTTCCTGATGCCGGTGGGCAGCGTTGCCGGGATCGCCCCCGGTGCCCGCGTGGTGCCCCTGGCCGATACCGGGCGCCTGCCCATGGGCATGAGCATGCTCGGGCGGGTGCTGGACGGTGCCGGCCGAGCGCTGGACGGCAAGGGTGGCATGCGCGCCGAAGACTGGGTGCCGATGGACGGTCCGACCATCAATCCGCTCAATCGCGACCCCATCAGCCAGCCGCTGGATGTGGGGATTCGCAGCATCAACGGTTTATTGACGGTAGGGCGTGGCCAGCGCCTTGGCCTGTTCGCCGGTACCGGCGTGGGCAAGAGTGTGCTGCTGGGAATGATGACTCGCTTCACCGAGGCCGACATCATCGTGGTGGGGCTGATCGGTGAGCGGGGGCGGGAGGTCAAGGAGTTCATCGAGCACATCCTCGGTGAAGAAGGCCTCAAGCGTTCGGTGGTGGTGGCATCGCCTGCCGACGATGCGCCGCTGATGCGCCTGCGGGCCGCGATGTACTGCACGCGGATCGCCGAGTATTTTCGCGACAAGGGCAAGAATGTCCTGCTGCTGATGGATTCCCTGACCCGTTTTGCCCAGGCCCAGCGGGAAATCGCCCTGGCCATCGGCGAGCCGCCGGCGACCAAGGGTTATCCGCCATCGGTGTTTGCCAAGCTGCCCAAGCTGGTGGAGCGGGCCGGTAACGCCGAGGCCGGTGGTGGCTCGATCACCGCGTTCTATACCGTGCTGTCCGAAGGCGACGACCAGCAGGACCCGATCGCCGACTCGGCCCGGGGTGTGCTCGATGGGCATATCGTGCTGTCTCGGCGCCTGGCGGAAGAAGGCCACTACCCGGCAATCGATATCGAGGCCTCCATCAGTCGGGTCATGCCGGCGGTGATCAGTCCGGACAACATGGCCCGGGCCCAGTTCTTCAAGCAATTGTGGTCGCGCTACCAGCAGGCCCGCGACCTGATCAGCGTCGGAGCCTACGTTCCCGGTGGCGACCGGGATACCGATACCGCGATTTCCCTGCATCCGGCGATGGTGGCCTATCTGCGCCAGGGGCTGAACGACAACGTCAGCCTGGGTCATAGCCAGACCCACCTGGAGATGCTGTTCGCGCCGGCCGCAGGCGGGTAACCGGTCATGGCCGATAGCCGCGCAGCGCGCCTGGCGCCGGTGGTAGACATGGCGGAGAGTGCCGAGAAAACCGCTGCCCAGCGCCTGGAATACTTCAACGGGCAGGTGCGGGTGGCCGAGAGCAAGCTGGGTGACCTGGAGCGTTTCCGTGGCGATTACCAGGAGCAGTGGGTCGAGCGCGGCAAGCTCGGGGTCTCCGGTCACTGGCTGATGAACTACCAGTACTTCCTCAGTCAGCTTGATACCGCCGTGGGCCAGCAGCGCCAGAGCCTGGCCTGGCACCAGAACAACCTCGATCGCGCCCGTGAAACCTGGCAGCAGGCCTATGCGCGAGTCGAAGGGTTGCGCAAGCTGGTGCAGCGGTACATCGACGAGGCCCGGGTCCTGGAAGACAAGCGTGAGCAGAAGCTGCTGGACGAATTGTCCCAGCGCTTGCCCCGGCAATCCCCCTACTGAGCCGGCTGATTTTTTCCCTGCAGGTTGTTCGGCCGTCCAGTGGGTGCTACACCTTCTAGACGTCGTCAATGACAAGGAAGCAGTCTCATGTCGGTCGTTACAGAAATATCCCCGGATGGGCAGAAACTCACGATTTCGATCAGGGGTCGATTCGATTTCGGACGTCACCAGGAATTTCGCGAGTCCTACGAACGGCTCAACAGGACCCCTGAGTCCATCGTGGTGGACCTCAAGGAAGCCACCTATCTCGATAGCTCGGCCCTGGGCATGCTGCTGTTGCTGCGCGATCACGCCGGTGGTGACAACGCCGATGTCCGGGTGATCAACAGCAATTCGGATGTGCGCAAGATCCTCGCCATCTCCAATTTCGACAAGCTTTTCGACATCAGTTGAGCGGTATGCGGTCGATGACCGAGCCCCTGTGCGTACTGATTGCCGAAGATGGTGCGGCGGACCGCCTGCTGCTCTCCAGCATTGTCCGGCGCCAGGGCCACCAGGTGTTGGCGGCGAGCAACGGGGCCGAGGCGCTGGCGTTGTTCCAGCGCGAGCGTCCGCATATCGTCCTGATGGACGCGATGATGCCGGTGATGGACGGATTCGAGGCGGCGCGGCAGATCCGGGCGCTGGCTGGCGAGGCCTTGGTGCCGATCATCTTCCTGACTTCCCTGAGCGAAGGGGAGGCGCTGGCCCGTTGCCTGGAGGCAGGGGGTGACGATTTTCTGGCGAAACCCTACAACCCGGTGATTCTGGCCGCCAAGATCAATGCCATGGACCGCCTGCGTCGTTTGCAGGATACGGTGCTGCGCCAGCGCGACCAGATCACCCGTCACCATGACTACCTGCTCAACGAACAGCGGGTAGCCAAGGCCGTGTTCGACAAGGTTGCCCATTCCGGCTGCCTGGATGCGCCGAACATCCGCTACCTGCAATCGCCCTATGCCCTGTTCAATGGCGACCTGCTGCTGGCCGCCTATACCCCGGCGGGGGACATGCACGTGCTGCTCGGGGATTTCACCGGCCATGGCCTGCCGGCGGCAGTCGGCGCCATGCCCCTGGCCGAGGTGTTCTATGGCATGACCGCCAAGGGCTACGGCCTGCCGGAAACCCTGCGGGAGATGAATGCCAAGCTCAAGCGCATCCTGCCGGTGGACATGTTCTGTTGTGCCACCCTGGTGTGCCTGAGTAGCCAGCGACGTTCGCTGGAGGTCTGGAACGGCGGCATGCCCGAGGGTTATTTGTACACGCGGGCCAGTGGCCTGCGCACGCCCCTGGAGTCCCGGCACCTGCCGCTCGGGGTGTTGAGCGCCGAGGCCTTCGAGGACCGCACCGAAGTGTTTCCCATGGCGCCGGGCGATCGGGTATTCCTGCTCTCCGATGGGGTGATCGATACCGGCAGCACCGGCGACGAACTGTTCGGCGTGCAGCGCCTGCAGGCGGTGTTCGCCGCCAACCGTGACGAGGCAAGCTTGCTCGAGGAGATCCGCCAGGCCCTGGAGGATTTTGGCGGCCAGGCTCGGGACGATGTGAGCATGGTCGAGGTCAGCCTGTCGGAGCTGGCCGAACGGGCGCCACCGGCGCTGGTGTACTCCGACAGCGGTCAATCGTGCCCCCTGGACTGGTCGGTGAGCTTCGAGTTCCGGGGGCAGACCCTCAAGCGCTTCAACCCCTTGCCCTACCTGTTGCAGCTGTTGCTTGAAGTGCATGGCCTGCGCTCCCAGAGCGGGGCGCTGTACAGCGTGCTGGCCGAGCTTTACTCCAATGCCCTGGAACATGGCGTGCTCAAGCTCGATTCGCGGCTCAAGCGTGATGCACAGGGGTTCACCCGCTACTATCACGAGCGCACCAGCCGGCTGGAGGAGTTGCGCGACGGTTTTGTCCGCGTGCATCTGCAGGTCCAGCCGCTGGAGTCGGGAGGGCGCCTGACCGTGCGGGTGGAGGACAGTGGCGAAGGCTTCGACGTGGCCGCGGTCATGGCCAGGCCCAGCGATATGGGACGCCTGTCGGGGCGTGGAGTCAGCCTGATTCGCCAGATGAGCCGCCAGGCGGTGTGGGCGGACGACGGACGCAGTGTCTGCGTGGAGTTTTCCTGGGAGGCTCTGGCATAATTTCCAGGTTCTTGATCAAGGAGTGAACAAGTGGCCGAGATCCATCTGGACCCCACTGTGCTCAATGCATTGCAGGAAGTCATGGAGGACGAGTATCCCGTCCTGCTGGATACCTTCGTCTGTGATTCCGAGGAGCGCGTGCGCGAGCTGCGCAAGTCCGAAGACAGCATCCAGCTGGTGGCCGCGGCGCACAGTCTCAAGGGCAGCAGCAGCAACATGGGGGCGATTCGCCTGGCCGAGCTTTGTCACCAGCTGGAGTTGCGCGCCGCGCACTCGGCCGACGACGGGGTGCGCCAGCTGGTAGGTGAAATAGACGGTGAGTTCGCCATTGTCCGGCGCCTGTGCGAGCAGGAGCTGCAGCGTTTCCATTGTTGAAGGTGCCTTTATTAACCGGTAGTCGGCGAATCTGGCCCGACCCTTGCAGTAAAGTCTCGCACTGTACCTATGATTCCGTGCAGCGGAGACCGTCCCATGGCTGTTACCCCCAATTCGCTTCTTCAGGCCACCGCTCAGGCCACCGCTCAGGCCAGCCCGCAAGCCAAGGCGCAAGCGGCCCCTGTCAGCCCTTTGGCAAACGTTGCCCAGCCTGGGGACAAGGCGTCCAGCTTCGCTCAGCTCTATGCCAAGGAGGCCCAGAGCAAGCCCCAGAACAAGCCTCAGGCCGTCGCTGACAATTCCCCCCAGCCGGTACGTGACAAGAATGCCGGCGGCCCGCCGAAGAAAGAGGTCGGCAAGGATCAGTCTGCCGCGTCGCAACCAGCGGTTGCCGATAGCGGCAAAAGCTTGCCCGCCGACAAGCCTGCCAGCAATGAAACCAAGCCCTCTGGCAGTGAAACCAAGTCCACTGCCGGCGAAGACCGTGCGTCGGCCGAGACCGGCCAGGTCCAGGCGCCGTCCACTGAAGCCGCCGTGGACCCCGGTTTGCTGCAGAACCAGCCGGCGCAACCGGTGGTAGTGGCAGAGCCGGTGCCTGCTACGCCAGTGCCGCAGCCCCAGGTCGAGGCCGCGGCGGTCGTGGTGCCGGCCCAGCCGTTGGCGGCCGTGGTGCCAGCACCGGAGCCGGCCAAGGAAACGTTCGATCCCGCGGCCGATCCGCTGGATGCCCTGCCCGCCGTGCGCCTGGCCATGGAACAGGGCGGCCATGTGTCGGAGTCCAGTCGCTCGCAGCCCAAGGCTGCACCGGCTGCTGGCAACCCGGATGCCCAGCTGGCATCGGCGCAGAACGCCAGCGGCATGGCCAGCATGCTCGAGCAGGTCGGCAAGGGTAGCACCGAGCAGGGTGGCGAGAAGGCGTTCAGTGGCCTGGTCTCCGAGGGGTTGAAGGACCTCAAGGGGGCGTCCAGCGACACCCGCGTGGACGACTTCGCCAACCGCCTGGCAGCGCTGACACAGGCGGCGACGCCCAAGACCGCCAACGCGACCCCGGTCAACCAGCCCCTGGCCATGCACCAGAGCGGCTGGACCGACGAGGTGGTCAACCGGGTGATGTACCTGTCCAGTGCCAACCTCAGGTCGGCGGATATCCAGCTCCAGCCGGCCGAACTCGGGCGCCTGGACATACGCGTGCACATGATTCCCGACCAGCAGACCCAGGTCACCTTCATGAGCGCCCACGTTGGTGTCCGCGAGGCCCTGGAAGGGCAGATGCACCGCATGCGCGACATGTTCCAGCAACAGGGCCTGGGCCAGGTGGACGTCAACGTCTCCGATCAGTCCCGTGGCTGGCAGGGCCAGGAGCAGGCTCAGCAGGAGCAGAACCGCACTCGTGGTTCATCGGGCAGCGGCACGCGCCTGGACGGTGATGCTGGTGATGAGGGGCAACCCCATGCCGTCGCCGACGTCTCGACCCCGGTACAGACCGTGATCGGCAGCAGCGTCGTGGACTACTACGCCTGACTCGAGGGGCGAGCGGAGCAGCAGGCAGACCTGCTCTCGCTCGCCCATCCGGCGGCCTTTTGCGCGCCAATCCCGAATTCCCCGCCTTGCAGGCCAGTCCTGTCCCTGCAGCTCATGCCCATTCCTGACAAATCTGGCATAACACTTGCTCTGGCCTAGCCGTGCGACTGTGAACCCCCGAATAGTGACGGATTATTGGCATGGCGAAGAGCGAAGCAGCAGAAAAACCCACCGCAGGGAAAAGCAAACTCAAGCTTATCCTCTTGATTGTCCTGGCGTTGTTGCTGGCCATCGGCCTGTCGGTCGGTGCTACCTGGTACTTCATGCACAGTGCCCAGAGCAAGCCTGCGCCAGCTGCGGAAAGTGCTACCAACGTCAAGCCTGCGGCGATCTTCGAGCCGATGGCCCCAGCCTTTGTCGCCAACTACACGCAGAACGGCCGGCAGCGCTACATGCAGGTGAGCATCACCCTGCTGGCGCGCAACCAGGCAGACCTGGACGCACTGAAGGTGCACATGCCGGTGATCCGCAACAACCTGGTGATGCTGTTTTCCGCGCAGAATTTCGACACCCTGGCTACCCCGGTCGGCCAGGAAATGCTCCGTCAGAAAGCCACCGCCAGCGTCCAGGAAGTGGCGCAGAAAGAGGTTGGCAAGGTAGTGGTCGAGCAGTTGCTCTTTACTAACTTCGTATTGCAGTAGGAACACGACATGGCCGTGCAGGACCTGCTGTCCCAGGATGAGATCGACGCGCTGTTGCATGGTGTCGACGACGGTCTGGTACAGACCGAACACTCTGCCGAACCCGGCAGTGTCAAAAGCTACGACCTGACCAGCCAGGATCGCATCGTCCGTGGACGCATGCCGACCCTGGAAATGATCAACGAACGCTTCGCCCGTTATACCCGGATCAGCATGTTCAACATGCTGCGCCGCTCCGCCGATGTGGCGGTGGGCGGGGTGCAGGTCATGAAGTTCGGCGAGTACGTGCACTCGCTGTACGTCCCCACCAGCCTGAACCTGGTGAAGATCAAGCCGCTGCGCGGCACTGCACTGTTCATCCTCGACGCCAAGCTGGTGTTCAAGCTGGTGGACAACTTCTTCGGCGGCGATGGCCGCCACGCGAAGATCGAGGGGCGTGAATTCACCCCCACCGAGTTGCGGGTCGTGCGCATGGTGCTGGAGCAGGCCTTCGTCGATCTCAAGGAGGCCTGGCAGGCGATCATGCCGGTCAACTTCGAGTACATAAACTCCGAAGTGAACCCGGCCATGGCCAACATCGTCGGCCCCAGCGAGGCGGTGGTGGTCTCGACCTTCCACATCGAACTCGATGGCGGTGGTGGCGACCTGCACGTGACCATGCCGTACTCGATGATCGAGCCGATCCGGGAAATGCTCGACGCCGGCTTCCAGTCCGACCTGGATGACCAGGACGAGCGCTGGAGCAAGGCGCTGCGCGAAGACGTGCTGGATGTGGCCGTGCCGCTCAGTGCCACGGTCGCCCGTCGCCAGTTGCGCCTGCGGGACATCCTGCACATGCAGCCTGGCGATGTGATTCCGGTGGAACTGCCCGAAGACATGATCATGCGCGCCAATGGCGTGCCATCGTTCAAGGTCAAGCTGGGCTCCCACAAGGGCAACCTGGCGTTGCAAGTGATCGAACCGATCGAGCGTCGCTGAGCGGCGCTCCAACCTGTTTGCTGTTCAATGAATTTTTGCCCGTCGAGGACCCAAGATGGCTGACGAAATTAACTCCCAGGACGACCAGGCGCTGGCTGACGAATGGGCTGCCGCGCTGGAAGAAACCGGTGATGCCGGCCAGGCCGATATCGATGCATTGCTGGCGGCCGATGCCGGCGCTGCGTCTGCCAGCGGCCGCTTGCAGATGGAAGAGTTCGGCAGCGTGCCCAAGAATCACGAGCCGGTAAGCCTCGAAGGTCCGAACCTGGACGTGATCCTGGATATCCCGGTGTCGATCTCCATGGAAGTGGGCAGTACCGATATCAATATCCGCAACCTGCTGCAGCTCAACCAGGGCTCGGTGATCGAACTCGACCGCCTGGCCGGCGAGCCGCTGGACGTGCTGGTCAACGGCACCCTGATCGCCCATGGCGAGGTGGTGGTGGTCAACGAGAAGTTCGGCATTCGCCTGACGGACGTGATCAGCCCCAGCGAACGCATCAAGAAGCTGCGCTAAGTGAACAAGCTGCTTGGCGTACTGCTGGGCTTGCCGCTCAGCGCCCTGGCCGCCGAACCCGTGGTGACGGCCCAGGTGGCCACGGCCCCTGCGGCAAGCAGCCTCGGCGGACAACTGGCGCAGCTGGTGCTGGGCCTGTTGCTGGTGGTCGGGCTGATCTTCTTTCTTGCCTGGTTGTTGCGCCGAGTGCAGCAGGCTGGTCCTGCCGGCAAGGGGCAAGTGATCGAGCTGATCGGTTCCCGGGCCCTGGGGCCGCGTGATCGGCTGGTGCTGGTGCAGGTGGGCAACGAGCAGATTCTGCTGGGCCTGACACCGGGCACCATCACCCCGTTGCATGTACTCAAAGAGCCGGTGCAGGTGCCCAGTGCCGAGCAGGCGACGCCCGAGTTCGCCCAGCGCCTGATGGAGCTGCTGGGCAAGGACCAGAAGGATAGGAAGTAATGCCGTTGCGCATCATCTTGATGTTGGCCCTGATGCTGGCGGCGCCGCTGGCGCTGGCGGCCGATCCATTGTCGATCCCGGCGATCACCCTCGGCACCAATGCTGGCGGCCAGCAGGAATACTCGGTCAGCTTGCAGATCCTGCTGATCATGACCGCGCTGAGCTTCATTCCGGCGTTCGTCATGCTGATGACCAGTTTCACCCGGATCATCATCGTCTTCTCGATCCTGCGCCAGGCCCTGGGCCTGCAGCAGACCCCGTCGAACCAGATCCTCACCGGCATGGCGCTGTTCCTCACCATGTTCATCATGGCCCCGGTGTTCGACCGAGTGAACCAGGACGCGCTGCAACCCTACCTGGCAGAGAAGCTCACGGCCCAGGAGGCCGTCGCCAAGGCCGAGGTGCCGATCAAGGACTTCATGCTGGCGCAGACCCGCAGCAGCGACCTGGAACTGTTCATGCGCCTGTCCAAGCGCACGGACATCGAAAGCCCCGACCAGGCGCCGCTGACAATCCTGGTCCCGGCCTTCGTCACGTCGGAGCTCAAGACGGCATTCCAGATCGGCTTCATGATCTTCATCCCGTTCCTGATCATCGACCTGGTGGTGGCCAGTGTGCTGATGGCCATGGGCATGATGATGCTGTCGCCGCTGATCATTTCCCTGCCGTTCAAGATCATGCTGTTCGTCCTGGTGGACGGCTGGGCCTTGATCATCGGTACCCTGGCCGGCAGTTTCGGTGGTGTTTAGAACCTTGTTTGCGGGTGATCGACAATGACTCCTGAAGTCGCGGTAGACCTGTTTCGCGAAGCCCTCTGGCTGACCACCATGATGGTGGCGGTGCTGGTGGTGCCCAGCCTCCTGGTGGGCCTGATGGTGGCCATGTTCCAGGCGGCCACGCAGATCAACGAACAGACCCTGAGCTTCTTGCCGCGCCTGCTGGTGATGCTGGTGACCCTGATCGTCGCCGGTCCCTGGCTGGTGCAAACCTTCATGGAATACATCCGCCAGTTGTACGGCAGTATTCCGCAGTTGATTGGCTGACCCCATGTCCTTGCTGGCGTTGACCGACACCCAGATCAGCAGTTGGGTGGCGAGCTTCATGCTGCCGCTGTTCCGGGTCACCTCGTTGCTGATGGTGATGCCGGTCTTTGGTACGACCCTGGTGCCGCGGCGGGTGCGGCTGTACTTCGCCCTGGCGATCACCGTGGTGATAGCGCCGGCGTTGCCACCCATGCCCGAGGTGCATGCCCTGGACCTGAGTGCCTTGCTGCTGGTCGCCGAACAGATCCTGATCGGCGCCGTGCTGGGTTTCTCGCTGCAGTTGTTCTTCCAGGCCTTCGTCGTTGCCGGGCAGATCGTGGCGATCCAGATGGGCATGGGCTTCGCCTCCATGGTCGACCCTACCAATGGTGTCTCGGTGGCGGTGATCGGGCAGTTCTTCACCATGCTGGTGACCCTGCTGTTCCTGGCCATGAACGGCCACCTGGTGGTGTTCGAGGTGCTGACTGAAAGCTTCACGACCTTGCCGGTGGGTGGCGGGTTGATGGTCAATCATTTCTGGGACCTGGCGGGCAAGCTGGGCTGGGTCCTGGGGGCGGCGCTGTTGCTGGTGCTGCCGGCCATCACCGCGCTGCTGGTGGTCAACATCGCCTTTGGCGTCATGACCCGGGCGGCGCCGCAGCTGAACATCTTCTCCATCGGTTTTCCCCTGACCCTGGTGCTGGGCATGGGCATCGTCTGGATCAGCCTGGCCGACATCCTCAACCAGTATCAGCCGCTGGCCTCCGAGGCCTTGCAGTTCTTGCGCGAATTGGCGAGGGCCCGTTGAGCCATGGCTGAGAGCGAGAGCGGTCAGGACAAGACAGAAGACCCCACGGAGAAACGCAAGAAAGACTCCCGGGAAAAGGGCGAGATCGCGCGCTCCAAGGAGCTCAACACCCTGGCGATCATGCTCGCCGGAGCCGGTGGCCTGCTGGTGTTCGGTGCGAGCCTGGCGCAAGACCTGCTGGAAATCATGCGGCTGAACTTCTCCTTGCCCCGCGAGGTGCTGCTCAGCCCCGGAGCCATGGGCCTGTATCTGCTGCACTCGGGCAAGATTGCCATCCTGGCGGTGCAGCCGGTACTGCTGACCCTGTTGCTGGCGGCCATTATCGGGCCGATATCCCTGGGCGGCTGGCTGTTCGCCGGCAAGAGCCTGGCACCCAAGTTCAGCCGCATGAATCCGGCCAACGGCCTGAAGCGGATGTTCTCCTCCACGGCGCTGATCGAATTGCTCAAGGCCCTGGCCAAGTTCGGTCTGGTGCTGTTCGTGGCCTTGTCGGTGCTGTCCGCAGATATCGACGATCTGCTGCGGATCGCCCATGAGCCGCTGGAGCTGGCGATCATCCACAGTGTCCAGGTGGTGGGGTGGAGCACCTTGTGGATGGCCTGCGGATTGATCCTGATCGCTGCGGTGGATGTGCCAGTACAGCTGTACCAGGCCCACAAGAAGCTGCTGATGACCAAGCAGGAAGTGCGTGACGAGCACAAGGACCAGGAAGGGCGCCCGGAGGTCAAGCAGCGGATCCGTCAACTGCAGCGCGAGATGTCCCAGCGGCGGATGATGGCGGCGATTCCGGAGGCCGACGTGGTCATCACCAACCCGACCCACTACGCCGTGGCCCTCAAGTACGACGCCGACAAGGGCGGGGCGCCGGTGTTGCTGGCCAAGGGCACCGATTTCCTGGCGCAGCAGATCCGCGAGATCGCCACGGCCCACGAGATCATGCTGCTGCAATCGCCGGCCCTGGCGCGCTCGATCTACTACTCCACCGAGCTGGAGGAAGAAATTCCCGCCGGCTTGTACCTGGCGGTGGCCCAGGTGCTGGCCTACGTCTACCAGATCCGCCAGCACCGCGCGGGCAAGGGCAAGCGTCCAGATCCGCTCAAGGACCCGCAAATTCCCCCGGATCTGCGACGCGACACTTAATACGGGTGCAGGCAGCCTGTTGGCTGGATTATTGCTTGGCCCCCTGCAGAGTTTGGAAAGGGTTAATTTTTTGACTGAGCAGATTCAATCTGCAGCCAGCAGTTGGATTGACTTTGTTCTTCGGGATGTTCGAGCTGCTCAGAGCTGATAGGCCATGGAAAAAATAATTACTGTCACCAGTCCGCTGCTGCCGCCTCTAGAGGAGTTTATTCCTTACCTGGAGCAGATCTGGAACAACAAGCGACTGACCAACTGTGGCCCTTTTCATCAGGAATTGGAGCAGGCATTGGCTCGCTACCTGGGGGTCGGGCATCTGTCGTTGTTCGCCAACGGTACCCTGGCTCTGATTACCGCCCTGCAGGCATTGCATGTGAAGGGTGAAGTAATTACCACGCCTTATTCTTTTGTCGCGACAGCCCATGCGCTGGTCTGGAATCGCCTGACGCCGGTATTCGTCGATATCGATCCACGAACCTACAACATTGATGTCAGCAAGATCGAGCAGGCAATCACGCCCCAGACCACGGCCATCCTGCCGGTGCATTGTTATGGCAATCCCTGCGACGCCGAGGCCATCCAGGCCATTGCCGATAAGCACGGGTTAAAAGTGATTTTTGATGGAGCGCATGCGTTCGGGGTCGAAGATGCAGGCGGCAGTATCTTGCGCCATGGAGACCTGAGTGTCCTGAGCCTGCATGCTACCAAGGTGTTCAATACCTTTGAGGGCGGAGCAATCATCAGTCCGGATGCCGAGACCAAGTTGCATATCGACCAATTGCGAAATTTTGGTTTTGTCGATGAAGTCACCGTGGTGACCTGTGGCATCAACGGCAAGATGAGTGAAGTCAATGCCGCCTTCGGGCTGGTGCAGTTGCAGCATATCGCCAGTGCCTTGGAGCAGCGTCGCTCTATCGACACCTTCTATCGTTCGCAGTTGCGGGGTATCCGTGGCATCAGCCTGGAACCCATCCCGGCGGCCCTCGTGCCGAACTATGCCTATTTCCCTATCGCCATCGAGCCGGAATACGGATTGAGCCGCGATGAGCTCTATGCATTGCTGCAGGAGCACAACATATTCGCTCGGCGTTATTTTTATCCGTTGATCACGCAGATGGCAGTCTACGAGGGCATGGAAGGACTTCACCGCCACCCACTGCCCAATGCCGAGGCCGTGGCTGAAAGAGTCATCTGTCTGCCCATGTATCCGGGGCTGGAAGTCGAGGACCTTCAGCGCATCGTTGCGGTGATACGCACAGGTAGCTGAGTAACAAAAGAACATTGGAGAAATATCTTCGCCAAGAGGGCGAGTCTTTTGCGGTGATTGCACCGCAAGTTTAATCATCAAGAGGTTGTTATGAGCCAAGAAGCGTTTATCGAGAACTTTCTGTCTGCCACCGATTTCCAGGAGCCGGTTGAAGTCACCCTGGCAACCGAGCTGCGGAACTTGCCTGAATGGGATTCGCTCGCTGCCCTGGGCGTGATTGTCATGTTCGATATGGAATACAAGAAAGTGATTACCGGCGACGACCTGGAGAAGGCCGTGACCGTTGGTGATCTTTATAACTTGGTAGGGTAAGCCTCATGCCACTCGTAACGCTGAATTCTGTGCGCTTTGCCGGTATGGCAACTTGCGTTCCCAAACGAGTTGTTTCCAATCTCACCGATTGCAAGCCGCAAATTCGTCCAGAGCGCGAGAGGCTGGTACGCAATATCGGTATCGAATTACGCAGACTCACGCCGGAGTGGCAATGTTTTTCCGATCTGGCCTTCGATGCCGCCACCGGGCTGATTGACAGCCTGGAGTGGAAGCGCGAGGAGATCGATGCCCTGATCGTGGTGACCCAGTCTCCCGATTACCTGGCCCCGGCCACGGCCATCATTCTTCAGGACCGCTTGGGGCTGCCCCATACGACCTTGGCTTTTGACGTCAACCTGGGTTGTTCCGGTTATCCGTTCGGCCTGCACCTGCTGGGCTCGCTCATCAATGCCGGTGGAATCAAGAAGGGTCTGGTGCTGGTGGGGGATAGCGGTGCGCGGCTGGATGACCCGATCTTTTCCGATGCGGGTACGGCAACGGCAATGGAGTACTGCGCCGATGCTCCGCCCATGTACTTCGACCTGAACAGCGATGGCAGTGGCCACAAGGCGATCATCCTGCCTGTTGGCGGTCATCGCGAGCCGGTGGGTATCCAGCACCTGGTGCCATTCCGGGAAGATGAGAACGATCACTGGCATCGGGCGATCGATCTCCAGCTGGACGGCACTGCGGTGCTGAGTTTCTCCACCCAGCGGGTTCCGCCGGCGGTAGAGAAGTTGCTGGAATATGCCAATGCTTCGAAAGACGAAGTCGACTACTTCATCTTTCACCAGGCCAACCGGATGATCAACGAAACCATCCGTAAGAAGTTGGCGCTTCCGGTCGAGAAAGTACCTTCGACCCTGCGTGATTTTGGTAATACCAGCGGTGCTTCGTTGCCGGTCACCATGACCGCACGAATCAACAAGCAGCTTGAGGAAGGAAACAAGCGTGTGCTGCTGTCCGGATTTGGCATTGGCTTGTCCTGGGGAACTTGCCTGGTGGATATCCAGGGCGCGAAGTTTCCCGACTTGATCGAGTCCTGATGGGGTTGGGAGGGACCTCCCAACACACGCATATTTTCTTCGGAGGGCAGCACAGTGAATGCTGACAACAGCTTTAATCCATTCAGCCTCAAGGGCAAGCGGGTTCTGGTTACAGGGGCGAGTTCTGGGATTGGGCTTACGACGGCATTAAATTGTGCGCGAATGGGCGCCGAAGTTATTGTCACTGGACGTGATAAAGAGCGTTTAGCCAAGACCTTTGAAGAGTTGCAAGGGATTTCTGGCTTGCGGCATCAAATGGTTACAGCGGATCTGACTGTCGCAGCTGAGCGAGATGCTTTAGTCGCCGCCATCGATTCGAAGATACATGCATTGGTAAATGGAGCTGGAATCTCAAGATTAGCTCCAACGCGCATGATGAGTGAGGAGCACCTTCAGCTATTGCACCGAACCAACGTCGAGGCCCCTATGTTGCTTACTCAGGGAATATTAAGACGAAACCTGGTTGCTGCTGATGGAGCAATTGTTTTCATTGCGTCCATTGCTGCGCATATTGGGACGGCAGGTGTGGGTGGCTACTCTGGCACTAAGGCAGCATTGATTGCCATGGCTCGTTGTCTTGCAACGGAAGTAGCCAAACATCGAATTCGAGTCAACTGTCTCTCGCCAGCCTTGGTGCATACGCCGCTAGTGGCAAACGCTGACAAGATGATTTCCATGGACTCACTGGGTCAGGGGCAGCTTTTGGGTTTCGGGATGCCGGAAGACGTAGCCAGCGCGGTGATTTTCATGATTTCCGATGCAAGTCGATGGATAACCGGTTCGACGCTGATCATGGATGGAGGGTTGACCCTTTAGGGAGGGGCAGTATGAGGCAAATGATCATATTGGGAGCTGGCGGGCTCGGTCGTCAGGTATTGGCTCGAGTGGAAGCCGATACCGCTTGCGGAGTCGATTGGGTTATCGCTGGTTTTCTGGATGAGCGAGGACCCGAGGCTGTATCTGATGTTCTTAATTGCCCTTGGCTAGGATATCCCGAGCACTATCAGCCACAGTCCGACGATTTTTTTATTGTTGCGATCGGAGATCCTGAAAGCAGAGAAAAGCAGGTGCAACTGCTTCTCGGCAAGGGCGCGAAGTTTGTCGACTTTGGAAGACCCAGTCTTTTGGGGGTTAGATCCACTTGGGGAGCAACGTTTTTCGGATATGACGTAAGTTGCGGCGTTGATAGTCAGATCGGTAATTACTGCTTTATCGATCAGGACAGCATGATCGGCCACGACGTAGTGATTGGCGATTATGTGCATATCGGGCCCCGTTGCCTGCTGGCCGGCTACGTCAAGGTGGGTAACGGTGCCGTGATCAACTCCGGTGCGATGCTGTCCCGTGGAGTCACGGTGGGTGATGGGGCGGTGATCGGCATGGGAGCGGTGGTTTTCAAGGATGTTCCTGCCGGTGCGACGGTGGTGGGCAACCCTGCGCGAGTCATTTTCACCAAGCAGGGTTGAAGCCTGGGCAGCCCTTTCGCTGCTCGGTCATTTTTTTGGATACGTTTATGTCGCGTCATGCTTTGGATGCAAGTCATTACACCTCCCCGGAAACCCTGTCTCGCGAACGTGCCAACTTGTTTGGCGCGTTGTGGACATTTGTCGGGTTCACGTCGATGGTGCGCGAGCGCAATCAGTTCTTCACTCGCAAGGTGGCGGGGGTGCCGATTCTTGTCCAGAGGACGGAAGCCGGTATTCGGGCCTTTATCAATGAATGCCCACATCGGTTGTCGCCGATCCAGACCGAAAATGCCGGAAAACGTCCGATGGTTTGCCCTTATCACGCCTGGTCGTTTGGTGCCGAGGGCGAGTTGCGCGGCATACCCAACCACGGGCTATACCAGTTCAGTGCCATGGAGCGAGAAAAGATCTGCCTGAAAAAACTTCATCTGGAGGAAGTCGGCCAGTTGTTGTTCGTCAATTTTTCGGAGGCTCCCCTTGCTCTGAACAGGCAATTTACTGATGAATTCATCCAGCAGCTGAAAGATGTCTCCGCCCATCTGGATTCGCAGATTATCTACAGTTGTCATCAGGTCCGGTATAACTGGAAGTTGAATATGGAGAACGTGAAGGACTATAACCACGTTCCTTTTATTCATCCGCAAACCTTCATGCCGGCCATGACTCAGATGGTCAAGGAGATCTCTGTAGTTGGCGATGAAGGGGATTCGGAAGTCATCAGGCTGATCGACGCTGCTGAATCTCCTGAACTTGATTCACTGAGCTACAGCACCAAGGCCCTGATCAAGCCCTACGAGAACTGGTTCGCTTCCTTGTGCGAAAAATATGGCAATGAGCATGCCTACTACAACTGGTTCATCTACCCCAATGTCAACTTCTGCAGTGTCAAGGGCGATCACTTCCTGCTTCAGCAGTACGATCCCGTGTCTCCCGGAGTCACTGATTATCACCTGTGGATGATGACCGCCACACGCAAGGAGGCAAGCACCGACTTTACTGCCTTGCTGGCAACGCTGATCCGTGGTGAGCGCAAGGTCATAGCCGAGGACACGCTGGTTCTCGAACGCTTGCAGGGCGGGTTCGGTGAGCACTCTCGGCGCTTCATGCATGGCGAATATGAAGCTCATATCGTCCAGCAGCATCTCTGGTACAGAAAGCATGTCCTGGGAGAGCGCCCATGACTCGCCACATAGTGCTGGGGGAAGGCTGGGCCTTCGAACACGCCTGCCAGATGGCCACCGAGCTGGATCTGCCCCATGCGCAGCACCGCTTGCTGTCGGCTGATCGTTACAACTTTCAGCTGGATGAGTTTATTGGCGAGTATTCGGCGCAAGACTCCGAAGTGTTTGTGGCGCTGGATGAGCGCGCTGTCAACTACTCTCGACACAAGCTCATTGCCCAGGTTCGTCTGGCAGGGTATCGCCTGTTCAATCTTGTTTCTCCTCGTTCCATTGTTGAGCCAAGCGCAGTTCTGCAAGGCAATGTCTATGTTGGCGCGGGCTGCAACCTGGCTGCTGACACAGTGCTGGGATTGGGTTCCTGGCTTGATCGTCAGGTCACCCTCGATTGCTCGGTGCAGTTGGGGGCCTGTGTGACCTTGCAAGCGGGTGTGATCCTGGGGCGCGGCGTTGAAATCGGCAGGGGTTCCACGCTTTCCAGTGGCAGCTTTGCCATGGCAGGTACCAAGGTTGGTCGCCACTGCGAATGGTTGTTGGGTGGGAAGTTGCCGGAAGTTCTTCCCGACAAGTCTTTTTATGATGTTCTGATGCCTGACGGCGCCAGGATCTTGAAAAACTGAGATTTTATTATTTCACTGATTTGCCCATGCATTGGGGCAGGCAGTTTTGGAGTTGATATGCCAACTAGTTACGCTGGTATTAAAAGGCTGGAAGTTGCTGGTAGCTATGAGAATCTAGTCGCCATTTTTCAACTGGCGGTTGCTGCGTACCAACAGGATCCGCGCTTTTGCCTCTCGCCCGAAGCTTGTCATGTCTACGACGCAAGTGGGTCTGATACAAAGGTCGTGCTGTTGGGCACGACTCAGTTTTCTCAGCTGTTCATCAATGAGGCTGCCGGCAAGGCGCAGATCGTCGCAGTGGTCGATGATTTCAAGGTCGGCAAGATGGAGAGTTTTCATGGCGTTCCGGTGATCAGTTCGGATGCCTTTCTCAAGTTGGCCCATGACACTCCGTTGATCAGTATCAACGGTTGCCGATACGATTATTCCCGGCGCTATTTCAAGAGCCTGACGCTGCGAAATGCCATTCCCATGCTCAATTTCGAGCAGGCTCTGCGATTGTTCGTCAGTGGCCCTGCAAGCGACCACCGCATTGATGACTGGGGTGGATACATCGTTGCTCACGCTGAGGAGTTTTTCGCTCTCGGCAAGCGTCTTGATGATGACTACTCGCGTTTTACCCTGTTCAGCGTCTTGCTCGGGCATCTGACTTGCGATCCCGAGTGGATTCTCAATGCAGCCAAACCCTACCTGACCCTGTATTTCCGCTCCGGCTTGTGGCTGCCAGGTCAAAACGAGCGATTCGCCGACTGCGGAGCTTCGATTGCAGAGTCCGCCAAGGCCTTTCTCGACGCGACTGATGGCCGTTTTCAGAAGATCTGGATGATCGAGCCCGATGAGGTCAATCAAGCCACTATCCGGTCATTTATCCAGGGATACAGCGATGCTCTTGCGCTACCTCAGTCAGGGGTGATCGAGCTGTTGGGTTGTGCGGTGAGCAATGAAGACGGACAGATGCCGTTCTTGCATGAGGGCGGGCATGGCGGCCATCTTCTGGCGTCGGCTACCGATCAGGCGATCTGCCGGAATGTGCAGGTCCGTCGGCTGGATGCGATCCTGGATGACAGCCCGACGCTGATCAAGATGGACATCGAGGGGGCGGAGTTGCAGGCGTTGCAAGGGGCTTGCGGCCACATCAGCCAAGGACGTCCCAAGCTGGCTATTTCAGCTTATCACCGGGCCAGCGACCTGCTTGAAATCACGCGCTATGTGGAAAGCCTGCGCGCAGATTACAAGATCGGGCTTCGGCATCACACCGAAGAGCGCTGGGATACTTGCCTGTACTTCTATTGAGCCTGTGCTTGCGCGGACCGGGTCGAGGGGCTCGGGGGCGCGCGCGAGGGCGTCGAGGCAAGTTATCGGGATAAACAGGAAAAGAGATTCACATGAGCGAACAACCACTGGTCAGTGTGGTCATCCCGGCCTACAAGGCGGAGTACTTCGAAGTAGCACTGGCTAGTGCTTGTGCGCAAAGTTACGAATGCCTGGAGGTGGTGATCTGCGATGATTCGCGCACCGATGTCATTCGTGAGTGTGTGGTTCGTTTTCAGCAATCTTCTTCCGTGCTCATCCGATATGAGTTCAACGAGCAGCAGCGTGGCGAACTCTTCAACGCCATCGAATGTATAAAAGTTGCCCGTGGTAAATACATCAAGTTCCTGCATGACGATGATGTGCTGCATCCTGAATGTGTTGCCGAACTGGTTGCGGCCATGGAGGCCGATCCCTCCATCTCCATCGCTTCTTCACGCCGGCGCCTGATCGACTCCGCCGGGCAGCCATTGCCGGATGCCCTGGCCACGTCGTTGCCGTTTGCCACCGATGTGGTGATCGATGGTCGGGAGCTGACCAGTCTGCTGGCGGACCACAGTCTCAACTTCATCGGTGAGCCCAGTTGCGTATTGTGCCGCCGTGAGGACTTGCTGGCGCTGGGGGACGACCTGATGTCGCTCAATGGTTGCCTCATTTATTGGGTTGGCGACCTGGCGATGTATGTGAAGCTGCTGCAGAGGGGCGACCTGGCGATGCTCAAGGCGCCACTGGCCGATTTTCGTGTGTCCCTGGATCAGGGAAGTCAGCAGGGGCGCGACAAGCCGGGCATCGGCAATCAGGGGCATGCAGACTTCAAGCGCACCCTGCGAGAGCTGGGGTGGCATCTGGGGCGGCCCGATAATCAGCTGGTCGGTGTCCGTGCCCTGCATGACACTGGCGGTTTCGAGAGGCTGGATATCCTGGCGGCATTGCGCCAGAGCCATGCCAAGGGGGTCGCTGATCGGCAGATCGCCAACTGGATTGGTCAGCGTGTACCCAGCCCCGCTCAATTGCGCTTGATCGACGAGTATCTGCGCTCCGGTGCGGGGTGTCCGTCTTTTGCGATCGTCGTCCTGGATCGTCTGGGTGACTCCGAGGCCCTGGCGCGTACCCTGCGCAGCTTGTCCGCGCAGCATCAGGCCCTTCTTCGGCTGCAGGTGCTGGTGATTGCGCCCCAGGTGATCGATCTTTCTGCTCATGACATGGCACTGCAATTCGCTCCTCTGGAGAGCGATTACACCGGCCAGATCAATCGGCTGCTGGCAGAGGGAGCCAGTGAATGGTGCCTGCTGGTTGACGCCGGTGACGAGTTCACGCCGGGCGGGCTGCTGGTTGCCAGCCTGGAGCTATTGCCCAACCCCGATTGCCGGGCGGTTTTTTGTGATGGCCTGCAGCGGGACGGCAAGGGTGAAACAGGGGTAATGCTGCGTCCTGATTTCAATCTGGATTTTCTGCTGAGTTGCCCAGGCGTGATGGCCCGACATTGGATCTTCAGGCGTCAGGTACTGGTGCAGGCAGGTGGTTTTGATGGGGCCTATGGGCAAGCCCTGGAGTTCGAGCTGATCCTGCGGTTGATCAATCAGGGGGGCGCGGACGGTTTTGGTCATATTCCCGAGTTGCTGCTGAGTTGTGCGCCCGTACACCTGCATGACAACGCCGATGAGCGCCGGGCCCTGGTCGAGCATCTGATGCAGCGCGGATATGCCGGGGCGCATATCGAATCATCCCTGGCAGGTCATTACCTGATCGACTACGGGCATCAGTCGCGCCCGTTGGTGTCGATCCTGGTGCTGGCCGACGATGACCTGGATGCGCTGCAGCGATGCATCTTCAGCATCCTCGAGCATTCCCGCTATCCCTTCTATGAACTGCTGATCGTGGATAACGCTTGCCAGTCACCGCAAGCCCGGCAGTGGTTGCAGGCGATCGGGGAGATGGCCGCCGAGCGAGTTCGTGTCTGCCATCTGCCTTACCGGATGGATCGCTCCATGGCCACCAATCTCGGGGCGCAACAGGCTTCGGGTGAGTACCTGCTGTTTCTGGATGCGCAAGCGGTCATATTCGAGGGAGGTTGGATCGACGCCTTGCTCAACCATGCGCAACGCCAGGAGGTGGCGGTAGTCGGGGCCAAACTGCTGTCCGGCGAGGGGGAGGTGACCCACGGCGGGCTGATCCTCGGCTTGCCGGGGGCGGGGGCAGCGGCATTTGTCCAGCAGGGCGCCGACTCGCCCGGCTACATGGGCAGCCTGGTGGTCGATCGTGACTGCAGCGCGGTCGCAGGTGCTTGCATGATGGTGCGCAAAGCCCTGTTCGACGGTGTCGGCGGCCTGGATGCAGGACAGTTTTCCGGGGCGGGTGCGGATATCGATCTGTGCCTGCGCTTGGCCGGGCACGGCTATCTGACGGTCTGGACTCCACGGGCGATGGTGATGCGGGACTCTACCGTCGAGAACCTGACACCGGCTGACGAAGATGCCCTGTCTCGGCGCTGGCTTTCGGTGCTGGCGCGGGACCCTGCCTACAACCTGAATTTCTCTCTGGAACAGCCAAAGGGCTTCCAACTGGCTGAATCGTCGTTATGTTGGCGGCCACTGATCTGGCGTCCGTTGCCGGTGGTGCTGGTCCATCCGTCCGATCGTTATGCCAGTGGGCATTATCGAACCCTGCAGCCGATGGCAGGGCTGAACGCCGCCGGCCTGATTGACGGATTGGCTTCCATGGCGCTGCTGTCTGCGCCGGAATTGGAACGGATCACGCCTGATTCGATCATTTTCCAGCGTCATCTCGGTGACGCGTCGCTGCAGGCGATGCGGCGGGCGCGGGATTTTTCTCGAAGCTTCAAGGTCTTCGAGGTGAATGATCACCTGCCAAGCCTGGCGCTTGGAGAGGCCGGGCATGGAAGGGGGGGCGAGGATATTGCCTACTACCTGCGTCAGGCAATGGGCTGTGTCGACCGGCTGGTGGTCTCCACCGACAGGCTGGCCGAGGCCCTGCAGGGGCTGCATCCTGACACCCGGGTAATCCACAGTCGCCTGGATCCGCTGAGCTGGGGCAGCGCCTTGCCTCGCAGTCACCGGCGTGTGGGTGAGAAGCCGCGCGTGGGATGGGCGGGAGCCGAGTGGCAGTTTGCCAATCTGGAAGTGATCAGTGACGTGGTGAAGGCCTTGGCAACCGAGGTCGATTGGATATTCATGGGGGCTTGTCCCGAGGCATTGCGTCCCTATGTCAAGGAAGTGCATCGCGGCGTCGAGATCAGCCTGTATCCGGCTGCCCTGGCCCGCCTGAACCTGGATCTGGCGGTGGCGCCGTTGCAGCGGACCTTGCTCAATGAGTGCAAGAGCAACCTGCGCTTGCTGGAATATGGCGCTTGCGGTTTTCCAGTGGTTTGCAGCGATCTGGCGGGCTTTCGCAATGACTTGCCCGTAACCCGGGTCTCTGATCGCTTCGAGAGCTGGATGGAAGCGATTCGCATGCATCTGGCCGATCCGCAAGCCAGTGCCCGTGCAGGGGATGCGTTGCGTGAGGCGGTTCGGCGAGATTGGATGCTCGACCAGGAGGCCTTGCTGGCTTGGCGCAACATCTGGCTGCCAGACTGAGCCGTATGCTTGCCGTTTTGCATTTGTTGACTGAAAGTCCCGGGTCTATTCCATTTCGTTAAAAGTTGGAGAGCTTTTTGCAGTAGCCGCCCTGTGCCGCTTCAGGCGTCAAAAGTTTGCTTTACGGAACGGGGTAAATCGGTGGATCGCTCTCAGTTAATCAACACGGCTCGCAGTAACCTGGTCGACCTCGGTCGGGGCAACCTGGGTGTACCGGTGCTGTTGTTGGTCATGCTGGCCATGATGATGCTGCCGGTGCCAGCGTTCCTGCTGGATGTGTTCTTCACCTTCAACATCGCCCTGTCGATCGTGGTCCTGCTGGTGTGCGTCTATGCCCTGCGGCCGCTGGACTTCGCGGTATTCCCCACCATCCTGCTGGTGGCCACCTTGCTGCGCCTGGCGCTCAACGTGGCTTCGACCCGGGTAGTCATGCTCCACGGCCAGGAAGGCCACGCTGCCGCGGGCAAGGTGATCCAGGCCTTCGGCGAAGTGGTGATCGGCGGTAACTATGTCGTGGGTATCGTGGTCTTCGCGATCCTCATGATCATCAACTTCGTGGTAGTGACCAAGGGCGCCGGGCGGATCTCCGAGGTCAGTGCGCGCTTCACCCTCGATGCCATGCCCGGCAAGCAGATGGCTATCGATGCCGACCTGAACGCTGGCCTGATCGATCAGAACCAGGCCAAGGCCCGGCGAGCCGAGGTGGCCCAGGAGGCCGAGTTCTACGGTTCGATGGACGGTGCCAGCAAGTTCGTGCGTGGTGATGCCATCGCCGGCCTGCTGATCCTGTTCATCAACCTGATCGGCGGCATGGCGGTCGGTATCTTCCAGCACAACATGAGCTTTGCCGATGCGGGCAAGGTTTATGCCTTGCTGACCATCGGTGACGGTTTGGTGGCGCAGTTGCCATCGCTGCTGCTGTCCACCGCGGCGGCGATCATGGTCACCCGGGCCTCGGGCTCCGAGGACATGGGCAAGCAGATCAACCGGCAGATGTTCGCTTCGCCCAAGGCGCTGGCGGTGGCGGCGGGGCTGATGGCGGTGATGGGGATGGTGCCAGGCATGCCGCACTTCTCCTTCCTCAGTCTGGCGGCAGTGGCCGGTGGTGCGGCCTACCTGCTCTGGCGTCAGCAGAACCAGGCCAAGGTCCGTGCCGAGGAAGAGATCCAGCGTCAGCAAGAGCTGCTGCCGTCTCCGGCGCGCGCCATGGAGACCAAGGAGCTGGGCTGGGATGACGTGACCCCGATCGACATGATCGGCCTGGAAGTGGGTTACCGCCTGATTCCCCTGGTGGACCGCAACCAGGGTGGGCAGTTGCTCGCACGGATCAAGGGGGTGCGCAAGAAGCTCTCCCAGGACCTGGGTTTCCTCATGCCCACCGTGCACATCCGCGACAACCTGGACCTGGCGCCCAGCGCCTATCGCCTGACCCTGATGGGGGTGATCCTGGCCGAGGCCGAGATCTATCCGGACCGTGAACTGGCGATCAACCCGGGGCAGGTCTACGGCACGCTCAATGGGATTGCCGCCCGGGACCCGGCTTTCGGTCTGGAGGCAGTGTGGATCGAGATCAGCCAGCGGCCCCAGGCGCAGTCCCTGGGCTACACCGTGGTGGACGCCAGTACCGTGGTCGCCACGCACTTGAACCAGATTCTGTACAAGCACTCCAGCGAGCTGATCGGCCACGAGGAAGTCCAGCAACTGATGCAAGTGCTGGCCAAGAGCTCGCCCAAGCTGGCCGAGGAGCTGGTGCCAGGCGTGCTGTCGTTGTCGCAGTTGCTCAAGGTCTTGCAGGCGCTGTTGGCCGAGCAGGTGCCGGTACGAGACATCCGCAGCATTGCCGAGGCTATCGCCAACAATGCCGCCAAGAGTCAAGATACTGCCGCTTTGGTTGCCGCAGTGCGCGTCGGATTGTCTCGCGCCATCGTCCAAAGCATTGTAGGTACTGAGTCCGAGCTGCCTGTGATCACGTTGGAGCCAAGGTTGGAACAGATTTTGCTCAGCAGTTTGCAGAAGGCAGGACAAGGCCAGGAAGAAGGCGTTCTGCTCGAGCCAAGCATGGCAGAGAAGCTGCAGCGTTCGCTGATCGAAGCGGCGCAGCGTCAAGAGATGCAAGGTCAACCGGTGATTCTGTTGGTAGCGGGTCCGGTTCGCGCCATGCTGTCACGGTTCGGTCGTCTGGCCGTCCCGGGTCTGCATGTGCTGGCATACCAGGAAATTCCCGACAACAAGCAAGTGACCATCGTTGCGACAGTAGGGCCCAACGGCTGAGGTAGTGGGTTATGCAAGTTAAGCGTTTTTTCGCCGCCGATATGCGTCAGGCCATGAAACTGGTTCGTGATGAGTTGGGCGCCGAGGCTGCCATCATCGGTAACCGCCGGATCGCCGGTGGCGTCGAGTTGACGGCGGCGCTGGATTACAAGTTGTCGGCTCTGTCGCCGCGGGTTCCGAACATGGAACTCGAGGACGAGCTGCGCAAGACCCAGTCGCGGATCGTCACCGCCCAGGCCGAGCTGAGCCTGCGGGGCGAGGGTGACACGACCTCGATCAGCAATCGCCAGCTGTTCGCCGGGCTGCCGCTGACAGCGGCCGAGCCACTGATCGAGCCGACCCTGACTGAGCGCCCACGCCCGGCGCCGGCGCCTGTTGCGCCTGCGACCGACAACCGCGCCCTGGACTCCATGCGTTCCGAGCTCAATGGCTTGCGCGAGCTGCTGGAAGTTCAGCTTGGTTCCCTGGCCTGGAGCCAGTTGCAAGGCAGCCGGCCCGAACAGGCCAACCTCTGGCGTCGCTTGCAGCGCATTGGCCTGTCCGGCCCGCTGGCTCGCGACCTGCTGGCACTGATCACGGATATCCAGGAGCCGCGCCAGGCTTGGCGCATGCTCCTGGCGCACCTGGCGCGGATGATCCTGACGCCGGAAGTCGAGCCTCTGGAAGAAGGCGGGGTCATTGCCATGGTCGGTCCTGCCGGCATGGGCAAGACCACCACCCTGGCCAAGCTGGCGGCGCGCTACGTGCTCAAGTACGGCGCTCAGAACATCGCGCTGGTGAGCATGGACAGCTACCGTATCGGCGCTCAGGAGCAGCTCAAGACCCTGGGGCGCATCCTCAATGTCTCGGTGACCCATGTCGATCCCGGCCAGTCCCTGGCCCAGGCCCTGGACCCGCTGCTGCGCAAGCGCGTGGTGCTGATCGATACCGCCGGCCTGCAAGCCAGTGACCCGGCGCTGCGCATGCAGCTCGAAAGCCTGGCCGGCCGCGGGATCCGGGCGAAGAATTACCTGGTGCTGGCCACCACCAGCCAGAAGCAGGTGCTCACCGCTGCCTACCACAGCTACAAGCGCTGTGGTCTGGCTGGGTGCATCCTGACTAAACTGGATGAAACAGCCAGCCTCGGCGAGGTGTTGAGCCTTGCCATCGGTCACGAACTGCCGGTTGCCTATCTGACCGATGGGCCGCGGATTCCTGACGACCTGCACCTGCCTCGCCGGCATCAGCTGGTGAGTCGCGCCGTGAGCGTGCAGATGCAGGAAGAACCCAGCGAAGAGGCCATGGCCGATATGTTCGCTGACCTGTACCACAACCCGGCCAAGCGGGTCGGTTGAGGTACTCATGGATAGATTGCAGTGTATCTACATCGATGGTCTGCCAGGCATTGTTCCAATGGTGAACACGCAGCCAGTTATGTGGCCCCGTCTAAGTAAGACAAGGTAAAGAAAGAACATGGGCAGCATGCATCCCGTACAGGTGATTGCGGTGACCGGCGGCAAAGGTGGCGTCGGCAAGACTAATGTGTCAGTGAACTTGTCCCTGGCTCTGGCTGAGCTCGGCCGGCGAGTCTTGCTGCTGGACGCCGACCTGGGATTGGCCAATGTCGATGTCCTGCTGGGCCTGACCCCCAAACGTACCCTGGCCGATGTCATCGAGGGCCGCTGCGAGCTGCGCGATGTGCTGCTGCAGGGGCCTGGTGGCATTCGCATCGTGCCGGCTGCCTCGGGCACCCAGAGCATGGTGCACCTGAGTCCCGCCCAGCATGCCGGCCTGATCCAGGCCTTCAGCGACATTGGCGACAACCTCGATGTACTGGTGATCGACACGGCTGCGGGCATTGGTGATTCGGTCGTCAGTTTCGTGCGCGCGGCCCAGGAAGTGCTGCTGGTGGTCTGCGACGAACCGACCTCGATCACCGACGCCTACGCGCTGATCAAGCTGCTCAACCGCGACTACGGCATGAACCGCTTCCGGGTCCTGGCCAACATGGCCCAGAGCCCCCAGGAAGGGCGCAACCTGTTTGCAAAGTTGACCAAGGTCACGGATCGCTTCCTGGACGTGGCCTTACAATACGTCGGCGCAGTTCCCTACGACGAAAGCGTGCGCAAGGCCGTGCAAAAGCAGCGTGCGGTCTATGAGGCCTTTCCTCGTTCGAAATGTGCATTGGCATTCAAGGCCATCGCGCAGAAAGTCGATACCTGGCCACTGCCTGCGAACCCACGCGGGCACCTGGAGTTCTTTGTCGAGCGGCTAGTGCATCAAACAGCGGGACCGGTGCTATGACTGCCAGTGGCTACAACCTCTACAAGAAGTCGGCGCGTGACAGCCAGTACGAACTGATCGAGCGCTATGCGCCCCTGGTCAAGCGTATTGCCTATCACCTGCTGGCGCGGTTGCCGGCCAGCGTTCAGGTAGAAGACCTGATTCAGGCCGGGATGATCGGATTGCTCGAAGTGTCGACCAAATACGATGCGAGCAAGGGCGCGAGTTTCGAAACCTATGCGGGTATCCGTATCCGCGGGGCGATGCTCGACGAGGTTCGCAAAGGCGACTGGGCACCGCGTTCAGTGCACCGTAATACACGCATGGTCAGTGATGCCATTCGCGCAATTGAAGCTAAAACCGGTCGTGACGCTAAAGATCACGAGGTTGCGGCCGAACTTCAATTGAGTCTCGACGATTATTACGGGATTTTGAACGACACCCTGGGCAGCCGGCTGTTCAGTTTCGACGACCTGTTGCAGGACGGCGAACATGAAGGGCTGCACGAGGATGGCGCCAGTGCTCATCTCGAGCCGTCACGGGACCTGGAGGATGAACGCTTCCAGGCCGCGTTGGCGGATGCGATTGCCAATTTGCCGGAGCGCGAGCGACTGGTGTTGGCGCTGTACTACGACGAAGAGCTGAACCTCAAGGAAATCGGTGAGGTCCTGGGGGTCAGCGAATCGCGGGTCAGCCAGTTACACAGCCAGTGCGCAGCCCGCTTGCGGGGGCGTTTGGGGGAGTGGCGAGCGCGCTGATAGGCAGTGTGGGGACACTGCGCCCAAGACCGGTCAGGCCTGGCGCCTTGCCGGTCTTGCAGTATGTGCTCCATGCAGTCGTTGTGTGTTATGCCGGATTGATTGAACGGCGCGCCCAGATACTGGACGCGTTTAAGACTGCTTGGAGGTCGAATTGGACAAGAACATGAAAATCCTCATCGTTGATGACTTCTCAACGATGCGGCGGATCATAAAAAACCTGTTGCGTGATCTGGGTTTCACCAACACGGTCGAGGCCGACGATGGCACTACCGCCATCCCGGTACTCAACAGCGGGAGCATCGACTTTCTGGTAACGGACTGGAACATGCCAGGCATGACCGGCATCGATCTGCTGCGCCATGTGCGCGCCGATGAAAAGCTCAAGCACCTGCCGGTACTGATGGTGACTGCCGAAGCCAAGCGCGAGCAGATCATCGAGGCTGCCCAGGCTGGTGTTAACGGCTATGTCGTCAAACCATTCACGGCCCAGGCGCTGAAAGAGAAGATCGAGAAGATCTTCGAACGCATCGGTTGAGATGCGTAACCATTGCGCCACGGGGGAGCTATGGAGCATAACGAATCTTCACTGGGCGACTTTGAGTCGACCCTGAAAAAACATGCACTGGAACTGGTCGAGAGTCTGGAGAAGGGCAGGTTCGGCGAAGCCGTGCAACTGATCCATGAGCTCAACCAGACCCGTGACCGCGGCCTGTACCAGGAAGTGGGCAAGCTTACCCGCGAGCTGCATAGCGCGATCGTCAATTTCCAGATTGACCCGCACATGCCGCAAGCCGAGGAAGTTTCGCAGATCACGGATGCCACCGAGCGCCTGTCCTATGTGGTCCGGCTGACGGAGGCTGCGGCCAACCGCACCATGGACCTGGTGGAGAGCAGCACCCCGCTGGTCAACGGCCTGAGCGCTGAAGCCCAGGCCTTGAGCGTGGACTGGGGGCGCTTCATGCGGCGCGAGGTCGGAGCCGAGGAGTTTCGCGAGCTGGCGCGTCGGGTCGACGGTTTTCTGACTCGCAGCGAGCAGGAAACCCGCACCATCTCCGGTCACCTCAACGACATTCTGCTGGCGCAGGATTACCAGGACCTCACGGGCCAGGTGATCAAGCGTGTGACCCAGTTGGTCACGGAAGTCGAAAGCAATCTGCTCAAGCTCGTCTTGATGGCCAGCCAGGTCGATCGTTTTGCCGGTATCGAACATGACCGCGAATCGATCCTGGCGGAAAAAGATCCGCAAAAACATCTCGCCAAGGGTGAAGGTCCGCAGATTCATGCCGATAAACGGGAAGACGTCATGTCCGGTCAGGACGATGTTGACGATTTGCTTTCCAGCCTTGGATTCTAGGAGCACCCATTAATGAGCTTCGGCGCCGATGAAGAGATCCTTCAGGATTTCCTGGTTGAGGCCGGCGAGATTCTAGAGCAACTGTCCGAACAACTGGTCGAGCTGGAAAGCCGGCCGGATGATGCGGATCTGCTCAACGCAATTTTTCGCGGTTTTCACACTGTTAAAGGGGGCGCCGGCTTCCTCCAGCTCAACGAGCTGGTGGAGTGCTGCCACATCGCCGAGAACGTCTTCGACATCCTGCGCAAGGGTGAAAGGCGAGTCGATTCGGAACTGATGGACGTGGTGCTCGAGGCATTGGACACGGTGAACAGCATGTTCGGCCAGGTCCGTGAGCGCACCGAGATCACTCCTGCGACACCTGAACTGTTGTCCGCCCTGGCACGCCTGGCCGAGCCGGCCGGCGCCGAACCGGCTCCCGCCCCCGTGGTGGAAGAGGTGGTGGAAGTTGCGGTGCAACCCGAGGCCGAGGCCGCATCGGGCGATATCACTGACAACGAGTTCGAATTGCTGCTCGACTCGCTGAACGCTGCCAAGGCCGGTGCCGAAGCTGCGCCTGCCGCTGCTGTGGCGGGTGAGGGCGAACCGGCCAGTGATGACATCACCGATGCCGAGTTCGAGTCCCTGCTGGACCAGTTGCATGGCAAGGGGCAGTTCGCGCCTGACGCCGTTGCACCTGCAGCGGCCAGCGCCGCCAGCGGTGCTGCCGCTGGCAGCGATGAAATTACCGATGACGAATTCGAAGCCCTGCTGGACCAGTTGCACGGCAAGGGCAACTTTGCCGTTGACGCACTGGAGCCGGCAGTGGCCACCGCCACTGCCTCCTCTGGTGCTGCCGCCGGAGCATTAGCCGCTGGCGGCGACCTGATCACCGATCATGAGTTCGAGTCCCTGCTCGATGAGTTGCACGGCAAGGGCAAGTTCTCCGAGTCCCCGGGCGCTGCCAAGCCAGCGGCGGCGGTGGCGGCTCCTGCTGTCGCCCCAGCTCCCGCCAGCGCCGCAGTGGCCAAGCCTGTTGCGGCCAAGCCAGAAGCCAAGGCCGAGGCACCCAAGCCGGCTGCCGCGCCTGCCCCGGCCCGTGCTCCAGCTGCCGCCCCGGCCGAAAAGCCGGCCAGCGAAGCGGAAACCACGGTACGGGTGGATACCGCGCGCCTGGACGAAATCATGAACATGGTGGGCGAGCTGGTGCTGGTGCGTAACCGCCTGGTGCGCCTGGGTCTCAACAGCGGCGATGAAGCCATGTCCAAGGCGGTGTCGAACCTCGACGTGGTCACCGCCGACCTGCAGACCGCGGTAATGAAGACCCGCATGCAGCCGATCAAGAAGGTCTTCGGGCGTTTCCCGCGCCTGGTTCGCGACCTGGCCCGGCAGCTCAAGAAAGAGATCAACCTGGAACTGGTGGGGGAAGAAACCGACCTCGACAAGAACCTGGTGGAAGCCCTGGCCGACCCGCTGGTGCACTTGGTGCGCAACGCGGTGGACCACGGTATCGAGTCGCCGGAAGAGCGCGAGGCCTCGGGCAAGTCCCGGCAGGGCAAGGTGGTGCTGGCGGCCGAGCAGGAAGGCGACCACATCCTGCTGTCGATTTCCGACGACGGCAAGGGCATGGACCCCAATGTCCTGCGAGCCATCGCCGTCAAGCGCGGCGTGATGGACAAGGACGCTGCCGACCGCCTGAGCGATACCGAGTGCTACAACCTGATCTTCGCCCCGGGCTTCTCCACCAAGACCGAGATCTCCGATGTCTCCGGTCGTGGCGTGGGCATGGACGTGGTCAAGACCAAGATTTCCCAGCTCAACGGCTCGATCAACATCTACTCGACCAAGGGCCTGGGCTCGAAGATCGTGATCAAGGTGCCGCTGACCCTGGCGATCATGCCGACCCTGATGGTCATGCTCGGCAACCAGGCGTTTGCGTTCCCGCTGGTCAACGTCAACGAAATCTTCCACCTCGACCTGTCGCGCACCAATGTGGTGGACGGCCAGGAAGTGGTGATCGTGCGGGACAAGGCCTTGCCCTTGTTCTACCTCAAGCGCTGGCTGGTCAGTTCCGCCGCTCATGAAGAGCAGCGCGAGGGCCACGTAGTGATCCTTTCGGTGGGTACCCAGCGGATCGGCTTCGTCGTCGACCAACTGGTGGGCCAGGAAGAAGTGGTCATCAAGCCCTTGGGCAAAATGCTTCAGGGAACCCCGGGCATGTCCGGCGCCACCATTACCGGTGACGGCCGCATCGCGCTGATCCTCGATGTCCCGAGCATGCTCAAGCGTTACGCCGCACGGCGTATTTGATTCGGCGGGGAGGGGCGGTTGCCTCGCCCCACCTAACGGAGTGTTTATGGCAGTCAAAGTCCTGGTGGTGGACGATTCGGGTTTTTTCCGCCGCCGCGTCTCGGAAATTCTTTCAGCGGATTCGAGCATCCAGGTCGTCGGTACCGCGACCAATGGTAAAGAGGCGATCGATCAGGCCCTGGCCCTCAAGCCGGACGTGATCACCATGGACTACGAGATGCCGATGATGGATGGCATCACTGCAGTGCGGCACATCATGCAGCGCTGCCCGACGCCGGTCCTGATGTTCTCTTCCCTGACCCATGAAGGCGCCCGGGTGACCCTCGACGCGCTGGATGCCGGGGCAGTGGATTTCCTGCCGAAGAATTTCGAAGACATCTCGCGCAACCCCGAGAAGGTCAAGCAGTTGCTGTGCGAGAAGGTCCACAGCATTTCGCGCAGCAACCGGCGCTTCAGCAGCTACAGCACTCCGGCACCGCAGAGCAGCGCACCGGCGCCGAGCGCATCCAGTTTCGGCAGCAGTCGTCCGGCTGCGCCAGCCCCGGCTCCGGTCCCCAGCCGCACCGCGGCGCCTGCCGCGAGCCCGGCTGCGCCAGCGCCCAAGCGCAAGGCCTACAAGTTGGTGGCCATTGGCACGTCCACTGGCGGCCCGGTAGCGCTGCAGCGGGTGCTGACCCAGCTGCCGGCCAACTTCCCTGCGCCCATCGTGCTGATCCAGCACATGCCGGCGGCTTTCACCAAGGCCTTCGCCGAGCGCCTGGACAAGCTGTGCAAGATCAGCGTGAAGGAGGCCGAGGACGGCGACATCCTGCGTCCCGGGCTGGCCCTGCTGGCCCCTGGCGGCAAGCAGATGATGATCGACGGGCGGGGGGCGGTGAAGATCCTGCCCGGTGACGAGCGGCTGAACTACAAGCCATGCGTGGATATCACCTTCGGTTCTGCAGCCAAGTCCTACAACGACAAAGTTCTGGCGGTGGTGCTCACCGGCATGGGCGCCGACGGCCGTGAAGGCGCGCGGCTGCTCAAGCAGGGCGGCAGCGCGGTCTGGGCCCAGGATGAAGCCAGCTGCGTGATCTATGGCATGCCCATGGCGATCGTCAAGGCCAACCTGGCGGACGCGGTGTACAGCCTGGACGATATCGGCCGACACCTGGTCGAGGCGTGCCTGTAATGGATGTCCTCAGCCTTATCGGGATCATCATGGCGTTCGTTGCCATCATCGGCGGCAACTACCTCGAAGGTGGTCACCTGTCGGCCCTGGCCAACGGCCCGGCGGCGCTGATCGTGCTGGGCGGCACCATCGGCGCGGCCCTGCTGCAGTCGCCGCTGAGTGCCTTCAAGCGCGCCATGCAGATCCTGGCGTGGATTCTGTTTCCGCCGCGAGTCGACCTCGCCGGCGGAATCGACCGGGTCGTCAACTGGAGCCTGACCGCACGCAAGGAGGGCCTGCTGGGCCTGGAGGGCGTGGCGGATGCCGAGCCGGACACCTATTCGCGCAAAGGCTTGCAGCTGTTGGTGGACGGCGCCGAGCCGGAAGCCATCCGCAGCATCCTCGAGGTGGATTTCTACACTCAGGAAAGCCGGGATATCGAAGCTGCCAAGGTATTCGAGAGCATGGGCGGCTACGCGCCGACCATCGGCATCATCGGTGCGGTGATGGGCCTGATCCATGTCATGGGCAACCTGGCCGATCCGTCCCAGCTGGGTAGCGGTATCGCCGTGGCCTTCGTTGCCACGATCTACGGTGTGGCCAGTGCCAACCTGGTGCTGTTGCCGGTTGCGGCCAAGCTAAAATCCATCGCTTTGCGCCAGTCGCGGTACCGGGAGATGCTCCTGGAGGGCATCCTGTCGATCGCCGAAGGCGAGAACCCGCGTTCCATCGAGTTGAAGCTGCAAGGCTTCATGGACTGATTATGGCTCGTCGTCGTCAGCATGAAGAACACGTCAACCACGAACGCTGGCTGGTTTCCTACGCCGACTTCATCACGCTGTTGTTCGCGTTTTTTGTGGTCATGTACTCGATCTCCTCGATCAACGAGGGCAAGTACAAGGTCATTTCCGAAGCGCTGGTCGGGGTCTTCACCGATTCCGACCGGGCCCTGAAGCCGATTCCCATCGGTGACGAACGGCCCAAGACCGTGACCCCGGCCAAGCCCTTGGTCAAGGACAGCGAGCAGACCGATGCCGGTATCTCGGGTGGCAGCGATCCGCTCAAGAGCATCGCCGATGACATCAGCGCCGCCTTCGGCGACCTGATCAGTTCCGATCAGATGACCGTACGCGGCAATGAGTTGTGGGTGGAAATCGAGCTCAATTCCAGCCTGTTGTTCGGCAGCGGCGATGCCATGCCCAGTGATATGGCGTTCACCATCATCGACAAGGTGGCAAAGATCCTGAAACCGTTCGACAACCCGATCCACGTCGAGGGTTTCACCGACAACCTGCCGATCCAGACTGCGCAATATCCCACCAACTGGGAGTTGTCTTCGGCGCGTTCGGCAAGCATTGTGCGGATGCTGGCGATGCAGGGTGTGAACCCGGCGCGCATGGCGTCGGTGGGCTACGGTGAATTTCAGCCGGTGGCCAACAATGCCACTGCCGAAGGCCGGGCGCGCAACCGTCGGGTGGTGCTGGTGGTGTCGCGCAACCTGGATGTGCGCCGGAGCCTGACCGGTACCGGCACTGCCAATGCGACACCGGACGCGGCACTCAAGCGGGCTGGCACACAAACTGCACCAACTGCGGTGAAAACGCCGGTACAGCGGAGTGCCGTCAATTCTCCGTCACCTGCTTTATAACTTAGCGCTATGTCTCGCCCTGCTGTGGCCGGGCGGGAGGAACACACTGAATGAGAGTCTGGGCTGTTGCCAATCAAAAGGGTGGTGTCGGTAAAACCACCAGTTCCATCGCTTTAGCCGGCTTGCTGGCGGAGGCGGGCAAGCGCGTGGTCGTGGTCGACCTCGACCCCCATGGGTCCATGACCAGCTATTTCGGTTATGACCCCGACAGCCTGGAACACAGCAGCTACGACCTGTTCTTGCACAAGGGCAGCGTGCCCGAGGACCTGCCGGGGCAGTTGTTGCTGGGCACCAGCCACGAGCGTATCTCGCTGTTGCCCTCGAGTACCGCACTGGCCACCCTGGAGCGCCAGTCCCCCGGGCAGAGCGGCCTGGGGCTGGTGATCGCCAAGAGCCTGGCGCAGTTGTGGCAGGATTTCGACTATGCCGTGATCGACAGCCCGCCACTGCTGGGTGTGCTGATGGTCAACGCCCTGGCGGCCAGCCAGCAGCTGGTGATTCCGGTGCAGACCGAGCACCTGGCGGTCAAGGGCCTGGAGCGCATGGTCAATACCCTGGCCATGGTCAACCGCTCGCGCAAGCAGCCGCTGCCGTTCACCATCGTGCCGACCCTGTTCGATCGTCGCACCCAGGCATCGCTGGGTACCCTGCGAATCTTGCGCGACAAGTTCCCCGAGCAGATCTGGCAAGGCTATATCCCGGTGGACACCCGCCTGCGCGATGCCAGCCGGGCGGGAGTCACACCTTCGCAGTTCGATGGCAAGAGCCGTGGCGTACTGGCCTACAAGGCCTTGCTCAAGCATGTGCTGGCGCAACAAGTCGTGGCGCAGGTGGCTTGACGTGAAGCGTTATTCAAGTCGCCCGGCGACCCGGCCGATAACCCCTACAGGCCACTGTGTGGGGTTTTTTGCGTGGGTGTCCTCATGAATCGTCCCCTGGATATCAAGAGCCGGCCGCAGCTGGCGTTGCAGTCGTACCTGGACGCCTTGCTGCAGGATGCGACCGAAGAGCCGCTGGTGCCGGAATCCGTTCCGCTGCCCCTGGCCGTGCCGCCTGTCGCCCCGGTCATCGAGCAGGCCGCCAGCGAAGTGCTGGACGAGTTCCAGGCTGCGGTGCTGGAGGAGCAAGCCCGGGATGCACAGATTCAACACCAGGCCGTACCGGTCGAGCGCAGTCGCGTGGCACCTGCTGCTCCGGTAATGGAGGCGCCGGCGCCCCTGCCCAGCCCGGTGGTGCCGATGCTCCAGGCCCTGGTGCCGCCTCTGGTGGAGGTGCACCTGCCGCCTAGCAACACGCCGCCGCCAGTTGCCGGCAATGATCGTCCCAGCTGGGCGGCCGAGCCTTTCGAGTGCCTGTTGTTCGATGTCGCCGGCCTGACCCTGGCGGTGCCCCTGGTCTGCCTGGGCTCCATCTACTCCCTGGCTGGCCAGGAGCTGACACCGTTGTTCGGCCAGCCGGAATGGTTCCTCGGCATCCTGCCAAGCCAGGCCGGCAACCTGAAGGTGCTGGATACGGCCCGCTGGGTGATGCCGGATCGTTACCGCGATGATTTCCGCCAGGGTCTGCAATACGTTATTTCGGTCCAGGGCTACGAGTGGGGGCTGGCGGTGCACCAGGTCAGCCGTTCACTGCGCCTGGACCCCAATGAAATCAAGTGGCGCAGTCATCGTGGCCAGCGCCCGTGGCTGGCCGGCACGGTGATCGAACACATGTGCGCGTTGCTCGACGTTGCCGAACTGGCGGAGTTGATCGCCACCGGTGGCGCCAAGCAGCTGGCAATCAGTCAAGCGGCCCACAAGCCGAAGTGAAACAACAACAGGTCGCGCCACTGGGGCGCGATCCTACAGAACACACGCCGTTGCCAACGGTATTTTGAGGGGTCAGGGTATGAATAAGTCGTCATCTGCACAGGGTTCCGAAGATCCGATCCTGCAATGGGTCACCTTCAAGCTGGATAACGAGTCCTACGGCATCAACGTGATGCGGGTTCAGGAAGTCCTGCGCTACACCGAGATCGCCCCGGTGCCGGGTGCTCCCAGCTATGTGCTGGGGATCATCAACCTGCGGGGCAACGTGGTGACGGTGATCGACACCCGCCAGCGTTTCGGCCTGGTGCCGACCGAAGTCAACGACAACACCCGGATCGTCATCATCGAGGCCGACAAGCAAGTGGTCGGGATCATGGTCGACAGCGTGGCCGAAGTGGTCTATCTGCGTCAGTCCGAAGTCGAGACCGCACCTAACGTCGGTAACGAAGAGTCGGCCAAGTTCATCCAGGGCGTCTGCAACAAGAACGGCGAGCTGCTGATTCTGGTGGAGCTGGACAAGATGATGAGCGAAGAGGAATGGTCGGAACTGGAGAGTATCTGATTGATCCTCGAGGTAGCGGTGATTGTCCTGGCGATCCTCTGGGTCGCCACCCTGGCGCTGTTCCTGTCCTATTCCCGCAATCAGCGGCAGATCGCTGCGCAGCAGGCTGAAGGCGATGCCGTACGTGACCAGCGGATCAAGGAGCTGGCCAAGCGTGTCGATCATTACCAGAGCGGCACGGTGCGCATGGGCGAGGATCTGCACGAGCTGCGCGCGGTCGTGGCGCCGTTGCCGGACAAGCTGGCGCAGTTGGAGCAGCGCGACCCTTCGACCCTGTCCTTTGCCCAGGCTGCGCGTTTGGTCGGCATGGGCGCCAGTGTCGACGAGCTGACCCAATCCTGCGGCCTGACCCAGGCCGAGGCCGAGCTGGTCAGCAAGATGCACAAAGGCTGAGCATCAGGTTCAAGCTTCAAGCACGCAGCTTGCGGTTCATGACTTGCAGCTGCTCTTCTAGTAATCGTCGCCACGCTCGGTGACGTCCTTCTCCGACTCCAGCTGCCGTGGATCATGGCCTGCCGGGAACTTGCCCTTGAGGTTCCAGGCAAAGGCGATGATCTCGGCGATGGTCCGATACAACTCCGGCGGGATGCTGTCGCCCAGTTCCAGTCGTGCCATCAACTTCACCAGCTCGGCGTTCTCATAGATCGGCACTTCATGGTCCCGGGCGATCTTCAGGATGGCTTCGGCCAGTTCGTCATCGCCCTTGGCGGTGAGGGTCGGTGCCTGTTGGCCGTCGTATTTCAGGGCGATGGCCTGGCGGGGGGGCGTGGAGTGCTTCATGCGGTTTCGTCGACCCAGCGTTGTTCCAATCGGGTTTGCGGGCCCTGGGGTGGGGTGCCGAGGTGGCAATCCAGGTCACCGACGTCCAGGCCCGAGGCGAGCAGGCGTTCACGCAGGCTGCCCAGGTGGCTTTCGATCAGGCTCGCGGTGTAGGGGCGTTCAGCCCATAGCTGGCTGGACAGGCGCCCCTGGATCAATTGTGCCTGGACCTGCAACGGGCCCAGTGGCTCCAGATCGAAGGCCAGGTCGACCCGCCACAGGGTTTGCCTGGGCTCGTGCTCCTCGCGCTTGTTCTGGGGCTGGGGGTCCGGTTCGGCGGCTTCTTCGCGCTGCAGCTTGACCTGCAGGGGCACGATGTCCTGCAGGTTGCGCATGGGGATCTCCAACTGCCAGGTGGTCAGTTGCCGGCCATCGTCAGTGCGTCCGCTCTGTTCCAGGCTTGCCAGTTGATGGCTTTGCAGGCGCGAGACTGCGGCGGCGGCCAGGCGCAGCAGTTGTTCCAGGCTGCCACCTCCTTCCAGGCTCTGCAGCAAGCGTTCGGGCAGCGGGAAGCCGCCGGGAGAAGCCTTGGCGCTGACCTGGCCGAGGGTGCCCAGGGCGCTGCGCACGAAGCTGGGCATGGACTGCGCCAGGGTATTGGCGGCAATGATCGCATTGAAGCTGGTGGACGACGGCAGGGCCGGTGTCAGTTGGGCGACCAATCGCAGCAGGTCGGCCTTGAGGTCCGGTGCCGGGCCCGGGGTGCCGGCGGCCAGCAGCCGAGCCTCGAGGAACACGCCACTGCCCAGCAGGGCCTGGGCCACCCCGCGCGCAGTGCTCAGTTGCTGTGCGTCGGGCAGGCTGCCCAGCAGGCGCTCGACGGCGGCGCGCAGGTCGCTGCCGGGCTGGGTGCTGTCGGCGGGCAGGTTCTGCAAGGCGTTGAGCAGCCCACTCAGGGAGCCCTGGCGGTTCTGCTGGCTGGCCAGTTGGGCAGCAATGGCCAGTTGGTCCTGGCGGTTGCTCAAGGGGACGAAGTTCAGGGTCTGGGCATCCGTGACCAGGGCGCTCAGCAAGCTGCCGATACGTAGTGGCTGCGGGCTTTCCAGGCTCAGGGTACTGCCGCTCTGGGCGGTATTGAGCAGGCTCACCAGGGAGCGGTACACCGCTGGCTGCTGGTTGCCCTGGGGCAGCAGTTGCGAGGTCAGGACCTTGCCCTGCAACAAGGTGCCGGGTGGTAACTGGCTGGTGTCCAGGCGGGTCAGGGCGGCGACGTTGGAGGCGATGGCCTGCTGCACGGTAATGGCCAGGTTGCCCGCCGAGGGTTGGGTCACCGCCAGGCTGGTGCCCTGGGGCAGGGGCTGGTTGCTGGTGGCCTGCAGGGTGGTTTGCCGGCCGTTGTCCAGGGTCAGCTTGAGCAGCAGCTCGAAGCTCTGGTCGGTCTGCTTGAGCGACAGCACTTCGGCCCTGGCGCTCTGGCCCGCGGCAATCAGCCCCTCCAGCGGTGGCGTCAGCTTGAGCAATTCACCACTGGGCAGCTGTGGACGCGAGGCTCCGGGAGCGGGCGTCGGCGGCAGCGGGAGGATGTTCATTTCGCCTGTCATTCGGACACAACCTGTGGAAATTAACCCCCTGTAAGGTAGGGGCTCACATGTATAATGCCGCCCGTCTTTGAAGGAGTGGTAAAAACAATACAATTGTTTGACGCAGCTCTCTAGAACAGGCCGCCAATGCATTTATCCTGCATTCCTTTAACGGCCGCTCCACTGCCGACTTGAACCCGTAAAGGCCCGCTATCCCTTGACCAGCCCTCTTCTCGAAGCCGTTGCACTCGCTTGTGAGCGCGATTGGCGGATGTTGTTTGAACACCTCGAGTTGCGTCTGACGGCTGGAGACATGGTGCAGATCAGCGGTCCCAATGGCAGCGGCAAGACCAGCCTGCTGCGTTTGCTCGCCGGCCTGATGCAGCCCACCAGTGGCCAGGTGCTGCTCAATGGCCAGCCATTGCATGCCCAGCGCGCCGAGTTGGCCCGCAGCCTGTTGTGGATCGGCCATGCCGCCGGAATCAAGGACATGCTCACCGCCGAGGAAAACCTCAGCTGGCTCTGTGCCCTGCACCAACCGGCCCGGCGCGAAGCGATCTGGCAGGCCCTGGCCGCCGTGGGCCTGAAAGGTTTCGAAGACGTTCCCTGTCATACCCTGTCTGCCGGGCAGCAGCGCCGCGTGGCCTTGGCACGCCTGTACCTGGATGGCCCGCCGCTGTGGATTCTCGACGAGCCCTTCACGGCCCTGGACAAACAGGGCGTGGCCCAGCTCGAAGAACACCTGGCCGCCCATTGCGAGCGGGGCGGAATGATCGTGCTGACCACTCACCACAGCCTGGCGCGCATGCCGTCGGGCTACCGCGATATCGATCTGGGACGGTGGGCGGCATGAGTGTCTTTTTCTTGCTGGTAGCCCGCGAAGCACGCCTGTTGTGCCGTCGCCCGGCAGAACTGGCCAACCCCCTGGTCTTTTTTGCCATCGTCGTTGCCCTGTTTCCGCTGGCGGTGGGGCCTGAGACACAATTGTTGCAAACCTTGTCTCCCGGACTGGTCTGGGTGGCGGCGCTATTGTCCGTCCTGCTCTCGCTGGACGGGCTGTTTCGCAGTGATTTCGAGGACGGATCCCTGGAGCAGTGGGTCCTTTCGTCGCACCCCCTGGCCCTTCTGGTCCTGGCCAAGGTGCTGGCACACTGGGTGTTTTCCGGGTTGGCACTGGTACTGCTCGCGCCCTTGCTGGCGGTGATGCTGGGCTTGCCGGCCGCGTGCCTACCCGTGCTGCTGCTCTCGCTGCTCCTGGGGACGCCGGTACTCAGCCTGCTGGGGGCGGTGGGCGCGGCATTGACGGTCGGACTCAAGCGCGGTGGCCTGTTGCTGGCGCTGCTGATCCTGCCGCTGTATATCCCCGTGCTGATTCTGGGCAGTGGTGCCTTGCAAGCGGCATTGCAGGGGCTGCCGACGACCGGTTTCCTGTTGTGGCTCGCGAGCCTGGCGGCCCTGGCAATAACCCTGACACCCTTTGCAATAGCTGCTGGCCTGAAGATCAGCGTCGGCGAATAATGAGGTCTGGTTGTTTTTTGACCAGTAAAGACCCTGGCTGTTCGTGAAAGCGAAGAGCAACCGTGATGGAAACAACGAATGAACTGGACCTGGTTTCACAAGCTCGGCTCGCCCAAATGGTTTTACGGCATCAGCGGCAAGCTGTTGCCCTGGCTGAGCGTTGCCGCCGTGTTGCTGATCGGTATCGGCGTGGTCTGGGGCCTGGCCTTCGCGCCACCGGACTACCAGCAGGGCAACAGCTTTCGCATCATCTATATCCATGTGCCGATGGCGATGCTGGCCCAGTCCTGCTACGTGATGCTGGCCGTGTGCGGGGTGGTCGGGCTGGTATGGAAAATGAAACTGGCCGACGTCGCCCTGCAGTGCGCGGCGCCCATCGGGCATTCGATCACCTTCCTGGCACTCGTGACCGGGGCCATCTGGGGCAAGCCGACCTGGGGCTCGTGGTGGGTCTGGGATGCCCGGCTGACCTCGATGCTGATCCTGCTCTTCCTGTATGCCGGCCTCATGGCCCTGAACGCCGCCATCAGCAACCGTGACAGCGCCGCCAAGGCTTGTGCGGTACTGGCCATTGTCGGTGTGGTGAACATCCCGATCATCAAGTACTCGGTGGAGTGGTGGAACACCCTGCACCAGGGCGCGACCTTCACCCTGACCGAAAGGCCCGCGATGCCGGTGGAAATGTGGCTGCCATTGCTGTTGACGGTACTGGGTTTCTACTGCTTCTTCGGGGTGCTGCTGTTGCTGCGCATGCGCCTGGAGGTTCTCAAGCGCGAAGCCCGGACCAGCTGGGTCAAGGCCGAAGTACAACGCAGCCTGGAGACCGCACAATGAGCTTTGCATCCTTCAGCGACTTCCTCGACATGGGCCATCACGGCCTCTACGTCTGGTCGGCCTATGGCATCTGCCTGGTGGTCCTGGCGCGCGAGCTGGTGGCGCCGATCCTGGACCGCAAGCGATATCTGCAACAAGAGGCGCGTCGTCTGCGCCGGGAGAACGGTAAGTGAATCCGCTGCGCAAAAAGCGTCTTTTGATCATCCTGGCGATCCTGGTGGGTGTCGGCATCGCTGTCGGCCTGGCCCTCAGCGCGCTCAAGGAAAACATCAACCTGTTCTACACCCCGACCCAGATCGCCAACGGCGAAGCCCCCCATGACACGCGCATTCGTGCCGGCGGCATGGTGCAGGCCGGCTCGCTGCAGCGTTCCGCCGATTCCCTGGACGTCCGGTTCGTGGTCACCGACTTCAACAAGTCGGTGACCATCACCTATCGCGGCATCCTCCCGGACCTGTTCCGTGAAGGGCAGGGCATCGTCGCCCTGGGCAAGATCAACGCCGAGGGCGTGGTGGTGGCCGATGAAGTGCTGGCCAAGCACGACGAGAAGTACATGCCGCCGGAAGTCACCAAGGCCCTGAAAGACAGCGGCCAGCCGGCCCCGACGCCGGCCAGGGAGGGTTAAGCCATGAGTACCGCTTTGTTCGTTCCCGAGCTCGGCCAACTGGCGATGATCCTGGCCCTGTGCCTGGCCCTGGTTCAGGCCGTGGTGCCGTTGCTGGGTGCCTGGCGTGGCGATCGGTTGTGGATGAGCCTGGCCCAGCCAGCGGCCTGGGGGCAGTTCGCCTTCCTGGTGTTCGCCTTCGGCTGCCTGACCTACGCGTTCATGAGCGATGATTTTTCGGTGGCCTACGTCGCCCACAACTCCAACAGCGCCTTGCCCTGGTACTACAAGTTCAGCGCCGTGTGGGGCGCCCACGAAGGCTCGCTGCTGCTCTGGGCACTGATCCTGGGCGGCTGGACGTTCGCCGTGTCGGTGTTCTCGCGCCAGCTTCCGCAAGTGATGCTGGCCCGGGTGCTGGCGATCATGGGCATGATCAGTACCGGGTTCCTGTCGTTCCTGATCGTGACCTCCAACCCGTTCGCCCGGATCCTGCCCCAGGTGCCGGCCGATGGCCGTGACCTCAACCCACTGCTGCAGGACATTGGCCTGATCGTCCACCCACCGATGCTCTACATGGGCTACGTGGGGTTCTCGGTGGCTTTCGCCTTCGCCATCGCCGCGCTGCTCGGTGGACGCCTCGACGCCGCCTGGGCCCGCTGGTCGCGGCCCTGGACCATCGTTGCCTGGGCCTTCCTGGGCATCGGTATCACCCTGGGTTCCTGGTGGGCCTACTACGAACTGGGCTGGGGTGGCTGGTGGTTCTGGGACCCGGTGGAAAATGCCTCCTTCATGCCCTGGCTGGTAGGCACGGCGCTGATCCACTCCCTGGCCGTCACGGAAAAACGCGGGGTGTTCAAGAGCTGGACCGTGCTGCTGGCCATCGCCGCGTTCTCCCTGAGCCTGCTGGGAACCTTCCTGGTCCGCTCCGGGGTCCTGACCTCGGTCCACGCCTTTGCCTCCGACCCCGAGCGCGGCGTGTTCATCCTGTTCTTCCTGCTGTTCGTGGTGGGCGGGTCCCTGACCCTGTTCGCCCTGCGCGCACCGGTGGTCAAGAGCCAGGTGGGCTTCAACCTGTGGTCCCGGGAAACCCTGCTGCTGGGCAACAACCTGGTGCTGGTGGTGGCGGCTTCGATGATTCTGCTGGGCACCTTGTATCCGCTGGTACTGGATGCCTTGAGCGGCGCCAAGCTGTCGGTGGGCCCGCCTTATTTCAACGCCCTGTTCATTCCGTTGATGGCCTTGCTGATGGTGGTGATGGCGGTTGGCGTGCTGGTGCGCTGGAAAGACACCCCGGTGAAATGGCTGCTGGGCATGCTCGGCCCCGTGCTGCTGGGCAGCGTGGCCCTGGCCGTGGTGGCCGGCATCGCCTACGGCGACTTCAACTGGGCCGTGCTGGCGACCTTCATGCTGGCAGCCTGGGTGTTGCTGGCCGGAGTGCGGGATATTTTCGACAAGACCCGCCACAAGGGCCTGATCAAGGGGCTGCCGAGCCTGACCCGCAGCTACTGGGGCATGCACCTGGCGCACGTGGGTATCGCGGTCTGTGCCCTGGGCGTGGTGTTGTCGAGCCAGAACAGCGCCGAGCGCGACCTGCGCCTGGAGCCGGGCGAGTCCATGGAACTGGCCGGCTATCACTTCATCTTCGAAGGCGCCAAGCACTTCGAAGGACCTAACTTCACGTCCGACAAGGGTACTGTCCGCGTCGTGCGCAACGGCAAGGAAGTGGCGGTGCTGCACCCGGAAAAACGCCTGTACACCGTGCAGAGCTCGATGATGACCGAAGCCGGGATCGATGCCGGTTTCACCCGTGACCTGTATGTGGCCCTGGGCGAATCCCTGGGTGACGGCGCCTGGGCGGTGCGGGTCCACGTCAAGCCGTTCGTGCGCTGGATCTGGTTCGGCGGCCTGCTCACCGGTTTCGGTGGCTTGCTGGCGGCCATGGACCGGCGCTATCGGGTCAAGGTGAAGAGCCGTGTTTTGCGCGAGGCGCTGGGCATGACAGGAGCCACTGCATGAAGCGCTGGATGATGATGTTGCCCCTGGCCCTGTTCCTGGTGGTGGCGGTGTTCCTCTATCGCGGGTTGTACCTGGACCCGGCCGAGCTGCCCTCGGCGATGATCGGCAAGCCGTTCCCGGAGTTTTCCCTGCCTTCGGTGCAGGGCGACAAGACCCTGACCCGTGCCGACCTGCTGGGCAAGCCGGCGCTGGTCAACGTCTGGGCCACCTGGTGCATTTCCTGCCGGGTCGAGCATCCGGTGCTGAACAAGCTGGCCGAGCGCGGCGTGGTGATCTACGGGATCAACTACAAGGACGTCAACGCCGATGCCCTGAAGTGGCTGGCCGAGTTCCATAACCCCTACCTGCTGGACGTGCGCGACGAGGAGGGCTCCCTGGGCCTGAACCTCGGGGTCTACGGTGCCCCGGAAACCTTCTTCATCGATGCCAAGGGCGTCATCCGCGACAAGTTCGTCGGGGTCATCGACGAGGTGGTGTGGCGCGAGCAACTGGCCGCCAAGTACCAGGCCCTGGTGGACGAGGCCAAGCCATGAAGCGCTGGTTAGCCGCCGCCATCCTTGGCCTGGGCATTATCGGCGTGGCCCATGCCGCCATCGACACCTACCAGTTCGCCAACGATACCGATCGAGAACGGTTCCACGAGCTGACCAAGGAGTTGCGCTGCCCCAAGTGCCAGAACCAGGACATCGCCGACTCCAACGCCCCGATCGCCGCGGACCTGCGCAAGGAGATTTTCCGCATGCTCGGCGAGGGCAAGGACAATCAGCAGATCATCGACTTCATGGTCGACCGCTACGGTGATTTCGTTCGCTACAACCCGGCGCTGACCGGCAAGACCGCCTTGCTCTGGTTCGGCCCTGCCGGCCTGCTGCTGGGCGGCCTGGTGATCATCGCCGTGATTGTCCGGCGCCGCCGCGCCCAGCGCAGCGACAGCCCGAACACGCTTTCCGCCGAAGAGCGGCAGCGCCTCGACCAACTGCTGGATAAAAACCACCCATGATTGATTTCTGGCTTGCGGCAGGCCTGTTGCTCCTGATCGCCTTGAGTTTCCTGTTGATCCCGGTTTTGCGTGAGCGCCGCGCCCAGCGCGAAGAGGACCGGACCGCGCTGAACGTGGCGCTCTATGAAGAACGCCTGGCTGAATTGCAGGGCCAGCAGCAGGAGGGCGTGCTCAGCGCCGAGCAACTGGACAGCGGTCGTGCCGAGGCCGCCCGCGAGTTGCTGGCGGACACCGAGGGCAGCGGCCAGGTGCGTACTTCGCGCCTGGGCAAGCCGCTGCCGCTGCTGGCGGCGGTACTGGTGCCGGTTCTGGGCCTGGCCCTGTACCTGCATTTCGGTGCCAGCGACAAGGTCGAGCTGACCCGGGAATTCGCCCAGGCGCCGCAGTCCATGGATGAAATGACCCGGCGCCTGGAGCGTGCGGTGGCCGCTCAGCCGGACTCCGCCGAAGGCCTGTACTTCCTCGGGCGCACCTACATGGCCCAGGATCGGCCGGCGGATGCGGCGAAGGTCTTCGAACGCACCGTGACCTTGGCCGGGCGCCAGCCCGAGCTGCTGGGACAGTGGGCCCAGGCCCAGTACTTCGCCGACAACAAGCAGTGGTCGGACAAGGTCCGGGCCCTCACTGACGAAGCGCTCAAGGCCGATCCCAATGAAGTCACCAGCCTGGGCCTGCTGGGCATCGCCGCCTTCGAGGGCGAGCGGTTCCAGGAGGCCATCGACTACTGGAAGCGGCTGCAGGCGCAACTGCCTGCGGACGACAAGTCTCGCGCTGCCTTGCAAGGGGGTATCGACCGCGCCAGCGAGAAACTGGTCGCGGCCGGGGGCAAGGTCGCGGCTGAGCCTGCTGCCAAGGCCAAGGGGGCCAAGCTCACGGTTCGGGTCGACCTGGCTGCCGAGCTCAAGGCCAAGGTCCAGCCGGGTGATAGCGTGTTCATCTTCGCCCGTGCCACCCAGGGGCCGCCTGCACCGTTGGCAGCCAAGCGCTTGACCGTGGCCGATCTGCCGGTGACCGTCGAGTTGGGAGATGCCGACGCGATGGTGCCGCAGTTGAAACTGTCGAACTTCCCCGAAGTCCAACTGGTTGCGCGCGTATCCCGTGCAGGCCAGCCAATGGCCGGTGAGTGGGTCGGGCGTAGCCAGCCCCTGGCCAGCAGCACCCGCGTGGCCCAGCAGCTGACCATCGACAGTCCGGATCAATAAAGGGAAACCGCCATGACCGCCATCGCTCGCATCACCCTGTTATCTCTGGTCCTGGGGGTGAGCGCTTGTACGGTCCAGCAGCCGGTTCCCAGCAGTTCCGAGCCTATCCCGCCCGCAGCACCGAGCAGCCATCCGGCGCCGCCCACGGCGCCTCCTGGCAAGCCGGGCGTGCCTCAGGCGCCAGCTCCCTCCAAGCCCCTGCCGCGCACTTCCGCCAGCTTCGCACCGCCTCCGGGCGGGCACAGCCACTGGGATGCACGGCTCGGGGTCTACGTGCTGGACAACCAGGACAACACCTTCTATCGCCAGCGCACCTACTACCGCTGGAACAACGGCTGGAGTCGCTCCATCAGCCCCGACGGTCCCTGGGAAGATACCGATATCCACGGCGTGCCTGCCGGCCTCGGCCGCCAGTTCCGTTAATCCCCCGCAAGCTACCCGCGAAGGCCCGGGCCAGGGCCTTTGGTCGAAATGCTTAAGCCTCGCAGGTCCCTGCCGATACAGCGGGGTGTTCCTGAGCCGCTGCCGTTGAGCGCCCGATGAAAAAATCCCTGAATAAACCCTACTTCCTGCCCATGGCCGCCTGTATGGTGCTGATCGTGGCCCTGTTGCTGGCCTATGGCCTGGGCCCGACTCAGGTGCCCGAGGTGATCTACCTGTCCCTGGAGCCGGCCAGCCTGCTGCTGGCGTTCGGCTTCATGTACTACTTCTTCTGCTGGAGCTTCATCTCGGTGTTCCCCTTGGGGGACGTGGGCTGGAAGAAGGTCGACTACGGTTGGCTGGCACTGGCTTCCCTGGCGCTGATCAGTGCCACCCAGGCAGTACGGGTGGACTGGTTCCAGAGCGACTACCAGCTGGCGCGCCAGGCCGAAGCCGGGGCCCAGCGCCGCGTTGCCACGGAGCTCGACGACATGCTCGGCACCGCGCACTGCAAGGCGGCGCTCGACTTGCACGACCCGCGTGATGCGGCCCAGGTCGCAAGCTTGTGCGAGCGTTTTGGTGCCCTGGAGCGCACGGCCGATGGCCGGCCTTCGGTGCTGGCAGTGAGCAAGGTGCAGCAAGCACTGGACGACCTGCGTGGCGAGTATTCGGCGCCGGCGGTGATGCAATGGCTGGAGAGCCTTGGCCAGAGCTTCGCCGAACTGCAGTACCAGCGTGGCGAGGTACATCGGCTCCAGGGCCTGGTGCAGGCCACCGACACCGAGCGGGTGTACAGCTACTTCGTCCCCTTGTTGCTGGTGATCGCCCTGGCCCTGCGGGCCTCGAAGATTACTGGCGAGGTGCTGCTCAAGGTTCCGCGGCGGCGCAAGCTGTGGCTGATCGTCAACCGGCGGGTGGTGATCGACGGCCTGGGTTTTGCTCGTGGCGCCCGGGCCCGGCTGGACGAGGCCCTGGGCAACTGGCGGGTGGCGCGCTGGGGCGTGGTGCACCTGGCCTGTGATTTCATCGCCCCGGCTGGCCCCCAGGACACCCCGGTGGCGGTGGCCCCGGGATTCTATGAAAACGAATTTCGGCTCGAGACGCTGGCCGCTTTCGATGGCAGCGAGTTCGTGCAGTGGGCCGCCACTCAGACCATCGATATCCTGTACCTGGTCGGTGAAACCGATCAGGGCCTGATCGAGCGGCTGCGGCGCTGGGGCGAGGCGCTGAACATCGAGGTACTGGTCCGCGAGCGCATCTGAAGCGCGCTTCAGATGCGCTCCAGCAGTTGTTCCACGTACTCGACAAAGGCCCGGGCCTTGGCACTCACCAGGCGCCCGCCGGGAAACACCGCCCACAGTTGCTGGCGTGGCAGTTGCCAGTCGGTCAGCAGCGCCTTGACTGCACCGCTGGCCAATTCCGGGGCGAACATCCATTGCGAGGCGGTTGCCAGGCCCTGATGTGCCAGCAGCGCTGCCCGCAAGCCCTCCGCAGCATTGACCCGAATCCTGCCGCTGACAGTCACTTGCTGCTCTTGGTCGCCTTGGGCAAAGCGCCAGAGATGGCCGGGCTCCCGGCTGTAGATCAGGGCCTGGTGTTCGCTCAGATCGGCCGGATGCCGAGGCTCGCCGTGTGTGACCAGGTACTCCGGGGTGGCCAGCAGCAAGCGAGGGCATTCGGCGATTTTGCGCGCGGTGAGGGTCGAATCGGCCAGGCTGCCCATACGCAGCGCCACATCCACCCCGGCTTCCACCAGATTGATGTGGTGATCGTCCAGCACCACGTCGATCTGCAGCCCGGGGTGACGATCGAGAAAGGCCCCCAGGTGGGGCACGATGTGCATGCGGGCGAAGGTCACCGCGGCGCAGATGCGCAGGGTGCCGCGCAATGCCGCAGCCGACCCGCGGGCGGCGTTTTCTGCCTCGCAGGCTTCCTCCAGGGTGCGCCGGGCCCGTTCGAAATAGGCCTGGCCGGCCTCGGTAGGGGTCAAGCCGCGGGTGGAGCGCAACAACAGCCGCACTTGCAGATGAGCTTCCAACTGGGCAATGCATTTGGATACGGCAGGCTGGCCCAGGTTCAGGCGTCGGGCGGCTGCGGAGAAGGACCCGCTTTCCACCACATGCACAAAGGTTTCCATCGCAGCTAGGCGGTCCATCGGTTGTCCTTGCAGGAGAGGGGGAGGCACCCGAGAGCGGGCGCCGACACTATCACCGGGTTCAGCCCGAATTGCCTAGGCACGCACCGCTCGGCGGCTGTCCGCCACCAGCAGAAAACGCAGCAGGGCCAGTAGCGGGAAGGCGCTGCCCACCAGCGCCACGCCCAGCCAGCCGCCATGTTCGTACACCGCACTGGCAATCGATGAGCCGAAGGCGCCACCGATGAAGATGCTGGTCATGTACAGCGCGTTGAGGCGGCTGCGACTGTGGGCGTCCAGGGCATACACCGCCCGTTGCCCGAGCACCATGTTCATTTGTACGCAGAAGTCCAGGACCACCCCGGTCACCGCCAGGCCGATCACGCTGTAGGCGGGATGGATCAGCGTCGGGACAAAGCTCAGGGCCGCCAGGAGCATGGCCAGCAGCGAGGCCATGCGGGTGTGGCCGGCATCCGCCAGGCGCCCGCTGATGGGGGCGGCGACGGCACCGATGGCGCCCACCAGGGCGAAGATCGCGATCTGGCTCTGCGACAGGCCGTGATGCCGTGCCAGCTCCAGGGGGGCAGCGGTCCAGAACAGGCTGAAGCTGGCGAACATGCAGCCCTGGTAGAAGGCTCGCTGGCGCAAGACCGGTTGCCGGCGCAGCAAGCTCCCCAGTGAGCGCAGCAGTTGGCCATAAGTGGCGCTATGGGCCGGTTGGCGCTTGGGCATGGTCAGCATCAGGACCACGCTGATGGCCGCCATCAGCACGGCGGCCGCAATGAACATCGCGCGCCAGCCAAATAGATCGGCCACAACGCTGGACACCGGACGGGCCAGGAGAATTCCCAGCAACAGGCCGCCCATGATCCCGCCCACCACTCGGCCGCGGGACTCTTCCGCAGCCAGGTGCGCAGCCAGGGGAATGAGGATCTGCACCGACACCGAGCTGAAGCCGATCAGCAGCGACACCAGGAGAAAGACGTTGGGCTGCTGGGTCCAGGCCGCTCCCAGCAAGCTGGCGATGGCCACCAGGGTGGTGATCACCATCAGCCGGCGGTTTTCCAGCAAGTCTCCCAGCGGTACCAGGAAGAACAGGCCCAGGGCATAGCCGATCTGGGTCAGGGACACGATCAGGCTGGCCAGGGAGCTGGACAGGCCGAGGTCCGGGGCAATCAGCTCGATGATGGGTTGTGCGTAGTAGATGTTGGCGACGATGGCGCCGCAGCAGAAGGCGAACAGCAGCACCATGCCTGGGGTCATTGTCACGCTGCGCAGGGGCAGCGCCTGGGTCGTTGAGCTCATCGCAATTCTCTTGGCGGCGAAAAGATGGGGCAAGGTTAAGAGGCGGCGCGGTAACGCAGTAGAGAGGGCGGGGCAATAGCATTCATTCCCGAGGGGAATAAATGACCGATTCAAGGCGTTGCGCTGCCAGCCGGGACGGATGCCGCTGACGAGGGCTTATGATACATTTACTTACATCTTGTTCGATAGCATGCTCATGTTCGCCATTCGCTCCCGGAGTGGCTTGAACCCCCTTTTTCAATAGAGGAAATCCATCCCATGAATCGGTCTTTGCGTGGTTTGTTGTACGCCGCTCAGGGCGTTGTCCTGGCGCTCAGCCTGGTTGGCGTTGCGGCCCTGGCCCAGGATGCCCCGGGCTTGCGTATTGGCGTGCGGGGGGAGATCACCGGCATCAGTGGCGATGTGCTGCGGGTGCATGCCAGCACCGGCGAGAATGTCAGTATCGATCTGACGGCGCAGACCCAGGTGCGCGCCGTGACCCTGGCCAACATCGAGGACATCAAGCCCGGCAGCTACATCGGCTCGGCGGCCATGCCGATGGCCGATGGCACCCTCAAGGCCCTGGAAGTGCATGTGTTTCCACCACAGCTGGCCGGTACCGGCGATGGCCACCGCCCCTTCGACCTGGCCAAGGGCAGCAGCATGACCAACGGCAGTGTCGGTGACCTGGTGGTGAGCAATGGCCGGACCCTGACCGTCAACTACAAGGGTGGCCAGCAGAAGATCCTGGTGCCGGACGACGTGCCCATCGTCAACCTGGCCCCGGGGGATCGCAGCTTGCTCAAGGCCGGGGTGAAGGTGGTGATGTTCGTCACCCAGGGCGCCGACGGCAAACTCACCGCGCAGTCGATTTCCGCTGGCAAGGACGGCGTTGCACCACCGATGTAGGCCTTTGCTGCACCGCGGTGCGGGTTGCGCAAGCCGGGGCTTGCATTGCCAGATGTTGCAGCACGCGGGTTGCAGTGGAAGTCGCCAGGCACTTGGTTTACGGTTTCCGGTCGTTCAATGCGCCGGGAGTGCCTTGTGGAAAAGTCGACGTTCAACCCAGCCAGTGTGTTCAATTCCCTGCAATACGGTTTCAGCCAGGCGGTGGAGGTGCGCGGTGGTCGCCGCCTGCTGCTTTCCGGCCAGGTGGGGGTGGATGAGCAGGAGCGCACCGTGGGCCCGGGCCTGCGGGAGCAGACCGAGCAAGCCTTCGACAACATCGCCAGGGTCCTGGCCGAGGCCGGTGGCCAGCTGGAGGATGTGGTGATGCTGCGCATCTATATCGCCGAGGCGGCCCGGGACCAGCAGGAGCACATCAGCGCGGTGTTGCTCGAGCGTTTTGTCAGCCAGCCACCGGCGTCTTCGTGGATCATCGTCAGCGGGCTGTCGCTGCCGGAGTGGCTGATCGAGGTCGAGGCGGAGGCGGTGCTGGATGAGCGTCATCAGGTCGCCGAAGCGGCGCTGTTCAATCCGGCGCGGGCCCTCTGAACTTTGTGCCTGAGACATAAAAAAACCGACCCCGCAGGTTAATGCCAGTCACTCAAGCAAGGTGATCCCCGTAGGAGCAGCCGGTCGACGCTCGATTGCTCGCGATGGTCTTTAACGGTAGCGCGTGTTTACTGGATAAACACAGCGCTCTGAAGTCCATCGCGGGCAAGCCTCGCTCCTACAATCTCCTCAACTGATCGGCATTAACCCCGCAGGTCGCTTTTTTCATTTACCCGCGAGGGGTCACTTGGCGTTGGTGTAGATCTGGTCGAAGACCCCGCCGTCGTTGAAGTGGGTCTTCTGCACGCTGCGCCAGTCACCGAAGGTCTTCTCCACCGAGAGGAAGTCGACTTTCGGGAAACGGTCGTTGTACTTGGCCAGCACTTTCGGATCACGTGGGCGCAGGTAGTTGTTGGCGGCGATTTCCTGGCCTTCCGGCGACCACAGGTACTTCAGGTATTCCTCGGCGGCGGCGCGAGTGCCTTTCTTCTCCACCACCTTGTCCACCACCGATACCGGCGGCTCGGCTTCGGCGGATACGCTCGGGTAGATCACCTCGAACTGATCGCGGCCGAATTCGCGGGCGATCATTTCCGCCTCGTTCTCGAAGGTCACCAGCACGTCGCCGATCTGGTTGGTCATGAAGGTGGTGGTAGCGGCACGGCCGCCGGTGTCCAGCACCGGGGCCTGCTTGAACAGCTTGCCGACGAAGTCCTTGGCCTTGTTCTCGTCGCCGCCGTTCTTGAGCACATAACCCCAGGCCGAGAGGTAGGTGTAGCGGCCGTTACCCGAAGTCTTGGGGTTGGGCACGATCACCTGTACGCCATCCTTGAGCAGGTCGGGCCAGTCCTTCAGGGCCTTGGGGTTGCCCTTGCGCACGATGAACACGGTGGCCGAGGTGAACGGCGCGCTGTTGTTCGGCAGGCGAGTGACCCAGTTGTCCGGGACCAGCTTGCCGTTGTCCGCCAGGGCGTTGATGTCGGTGGCCATGTTCATGGTGATGACATCCGCCGGCAGGCCGTCGATCACCGAGCGCGCTTGCTTGCTGGAGCCACCGAAGGACATTTGCAGGGTGATGTTCTCGTTGTGCTCGGCCTTCCAGTGTTTCTGGAAGGCGGTGTTGTAGTCCTTGTAGAAATCGCGCATCACGTCGTAGGAAACGTTGAGCAGGGTCGGTGCGGCCTGGGCCACGCTGCCCAGGGCCAGGCCGGCGGCCAGGAGCGAAGCGCTGAAGAGTTTTTTCACTGCACATTCCTTTTATTCGAGAGTGAAGGCAATTTGCCGCCGACTATAGCCGGGGCGTTATATCTCTTTAAAGATTAAAAAGTACTTTGCTTATTCCAGCTTTTTAAACAGGGCGTTGCCACAACGGGAGCAGAAGGCGGCGGCCGGTTCGTGGTGGTTCTTGCGGCACACCGGGCAGTCGTGCTTGAGCTGTTCGCCCCGCATGGCGCTGGCCAGCTCGGCGGTGAAGATCCCGGTGGGCACCGCGATGATCGAGTAACCGGTGATCATCACCATGGACGAGATCACCTGGCCGATCACGGTCTTGGGCACGATGTCGCCGTAGCCCACGGTGGTCAGGGTGACGATGGCCCAGTAGATGCCCTTGGGAATGCTGGTGAAGCCGTGCTCCGGGCCCTCGACCACGTACATCAGGGTGCCGAACACCGTGACCAGGGTGCAGACGCTGAGCAGGAACACCAGGATCTTCTGCTTGCTGCCGCGCAGGGCGTCGAGCAGGTAGTGGGCCTGCTTGAGGTAGGGCGCGAGCTTGAGCACGCGAAAGATCCGCAACATGCGGATGATGCGGATGATCAGCAGGTACTGGGCGTCGCTGTAGTAGAGGGCGAGGATGCCGGGGACGATCGCCAGCAGGTCCACCAGGCCGTAGAAGCTGAAGGCATATCGCAGCGGCTTGGGCGAACAGTACAGGCGCAGCCCGTACTCGATGGCGAAGATCAGCGTGAAGCCCCATTCGATATAGGCCAGGACATTGGCGTAGTCGCGATGGACCTGGTCGATGCTGTCGAGGATCACGATCACCAGGCTGGCGAGAATGATCAGCAGCAAGGTGCTGTCGAAGCGTCTTCCGGCCACCGTATCGGTCTGGAAGATCATCACGTAGAGGCGTTGCCGCCAGTTGTCGCTGTTACCCATGGAAATCGCCTGAATCGAAGATCAGCGAAGCCTAGGGGGATTTGTCGCAGGAGCGCAAGGCGCGTCGTTGCGAGGTCTACGGCCGAATGCCCGGTTGCAGGCCAGCACCAGCCAGCAGGCCAGGACGAAGGGGCCGGTGAGGGGTGCCAGGCCCATCGCGGCGAGCCCGGGGGTGATCAGCAGCGCCAGGACCATGCCCAGCACTGGCCACCAGGGGCGCAGGCCCCGCTGGCTCAGCGCCAGGGCCACCAGCGCGCAGTTGTAGCCGGCCAGGCCGGACAGCGCCTGGTCGGGCGCCTGCTGCAGCAACGCCACGGCCAGGCCGAACCCCGAGCCACCCAGGGTCCAGGCCGCTGCCCGGCGGTTGGCCAAGAGCAGGCCGGCGCAAATCAGCAGGCCCGCCTGCCAGTTCCCGAGGAACATCACCTGGCCCAGGCCCTGGAACAGGCCGTCCAGCAATCCGGGCAGCGTCACTGCGGGCAGGCCCGGCGCGCTGGCAGGCAGAGGGGCAAACAGGCCGGCCAGCAGCCAGCCGAGGCCGACGAAGGGGGCGGTGTAGGCCGGCAGGCTGGCCGGGTGACGAGCGCGCTTGAGCCACTGCTGGGTGATGATCGCGCTCAGGCCGCCGGCGGCGATGATCAACGGCGGCAGCAGGATCGACCACGGCAGGTACAGGCTCAGCAGCAACCCCAGCAGTATCCCGTTGTAGCTGAAGAGCCCGGCTTGCCGGTCGGCCTTGGCATAGCCCCGTTGCTGGGCGGTGAGCAGCCCGGCCAGGGCGCCGAGCAGGGCGCCGCCGAGCAGGGTCGGGGCGCTGGCCAGGATCGCCAGCAGGCACAGCAGGCCGCACAGCGGGTGGCGCTGGAGAAAGATCTGGCTGAAGCCATTGAGCAGGGCAGTGGCCCAATCGGGGCACAAAGCGTTGAAGGACTGTGACGGCATGATGGATATCGGTGAGTGTGGCCACTGCTGGCTGCGTCCGATGCACCGGGCTCTCTCTGGGGAGAGCGCCGGATGAATGGGGAAGCAGCGCGGGCAGTGGGGGCAGGTCAGAGAAGGGTTTCGACACGCAGGGAGTTAGTCGTCCCCGGCTGGCCGAACGGCACACCGGTGGTGATCACCACCGTGTCTGCGCGCTTGGCCAGGCCCTGGGCCTGGGCAATTTCCAGGGCCGTGCTGCAGACCTCGTCGACCTGGCGCAAGCGATCGTTGACCACCGAGTGCACGCCCCAGGCCAGGGTCAGGCGCCGTGCGGCCTGCAGGTTGGGGGTCAGGTTGAGGATCGGCACCGACGGTCGCTCCCGGGCGGCGCGCAGGGTCGAGCTGCCTGATTCGCTGTAGTTCACCAGCACGGCCACCGGCAGGATGCTGCAGATGCGCCGGATCGCGCAGCTGATCGCATCGGACACCGTGGCCTCGGCCTGGGGCCGGCTGACGTCCAGCTGGGCCTGGTAGTCCGGCCCGGTTTCCACCTGGCGGATGATCTTGCTCATCATCTGCACGGCTTCCAGCGGGTACTCGCCGGAGGCGGTTTCCGCCGACAGCATCACCGCGTCGGCGCCCTCGGCCACGGCATTGGCGACATCGGTCACCTCGGCGCGGGTCGGTGCCGGGGAAAAGCGCATGGATTCGAGCATCTGGGTCGCCACCACCACCGGTTTGCCCAGCTGGCGGCAGGTGCCGATGATGTCCTTCTGGATCTGCGGTACGGATTCGGCCGGCACCTCGACCCCGAGGTCGCCCCGGGCCACCATGATCGCGTCGCTGAGCTCGGCGATTTGCCGCAGTTGGGCCACCGCCGAGGGCTTTTCGATCTTGGCCATCAGGAATGCCTTGTTGCCGATCAGCTCCCGGGCTTCGCGGATATCCTCCGGGCGCTGCACGAAGGACAGCGCCACCCAGTCCACGCCCAGCTCCAGGCCGAAGCTCAGGTCGCGGCGATCCTTGGCGGTCAGCGGGCTGAGATCCAGCACGGCCTGGGGCACGTTGACGCCCTTGCGATCCGACAGTTCGCCACCGTTGAGCACCAGGGTGTCGATGGCGTCGGCGTGCCTGGCCTGGACCTTCAAGCGCAGCTTGCCGTCGTCCAGCAGCAGGTCCATGCCTGGTTCCAGCGCGGCGATGATTTCCGGGTGGGGCAGGTTGACCCGTCGCGCATCGCCCGGTGTCGGGTCCAGGTCCAGGCGCAGGGGCTGCCCGCGCACCAGCTGGACCTTGCCGGCAGCGAAGGTACCGACCCGCAGCTTGGGCCCTTGCAGGTCCATGAGGATGCCCAGGGGGTGGTTCAGCTCGCTTTCCACCTGGCGAATCCAGGCGTAGCGCTGGGCATGGTCGGCATGGCTGCCATGGCTGAAATTGAGGCGGAAGATATTCACGCCGGCTTGAACCAGCTCACGGATATCCTCCAGGCCATCGGTGGCCGGACCCAGGGTGGCGAGGATCTTGACCTTCTTGTCAGGCGTCATGTTTGGGCGTCTCGAGAATAAGGATGGCGCGGAAGTCGTTGACGTTGGTACGCGTCGGCTCTGTGACGATCAGGCTGTCCAGGGCGGCGAAGTAACCGTAGCCATTGTTGTTGTCCAGCTCGTCGCTGGCGTTCAAGCCCAGGGCCGCGGCGCGGGCGTAGCTGTCTGGAGTCATGATCGCCCCGGCGTTGTCCTCGGAACCGTCGATGCCATCGGTATCGCCCGCGAGGGCGTAGATACCGGGATGGCCCTTGAGGCTCTCGGTCAGGCTCAGCAGGAATTCGGCATTGCGCCCGCCACGACCCGTGCCGCGCAGGGTGACCGTGGTCTCGCCACCGGAGAGGATCACGCAGGGCGCGGCCAGAGGCTGGCCATGCAGGGCCACTTGGCGGGCAATCCCGGCATGGACCTTGGCCACCTCGCGAGACTCGCCTTCCAGGTCACCGAGGATCAGCGGGCTGAAACCGGCCTGGCGTGCCTTGACGGCTGCCGCCTCGAGGGATTGCTGGGGGCGGGCGATCAACTGGAAGTGACTGCGGGCCAGGCTCGGATCGCCAGGCTTGACCGTTTCCGACTCGGGGTTGTGCAACCATTCACGCACCGCTGGCGGCACGTCGATGGCGTAGCGCTGGAGAATCGCCAGGGCCTGGGCCGAGGTGCTGGGGTCGGCCACGGTGGGGCCGGAGGCAATGACTGTCGCCAGGTCGCCCGGCACGTCGGAAATGGCATAGGTATGCACCGTGGCCGGCCAGCAGGCCTTGGCCAGGCGACCGCCCTTGATCGCCGAGAGATGCTTGCGCACGCAATTCATCTCGCCAATGGTGGCGCCGGACTTGAGCAGTGCCTTGTTGATCGCCTGCTTGTCGGCCAGGGTGATGCCGGCGGCGGGCAGGGCCAGCAGCGCCGAACCACCACCGGACAACAGGAAGATCACCCGGTCCTGTTCCGTCAGGTCGCTGACCAGTTCCAGCACTCGCCGGGCCACGGCCAGGCCCGCCGCATCGGGTACCGGATGGGCGGCCTCGACCACTTCGATCTTGTTGCAGGGGGCACCGTGGCCATAGCGGGTGACCACCAGCCCGCGGACTTCGCCCTGCCAGTTGCGTTCGACCACCTGGGCCATGGCGGCGGCGGCCTTGCCGGCACCGATGACGATGACCCGGCCGCTGCGGTCGCTGGGCAGGTGGGGTTCGAGGACGTGTTGCGGATGGGCGGCGTCGATGGCTGTGGCGAACAGCTCACGCAGCAATTGTTGCGGATCGGCCGACATGGCGGGCTCCCGGATTCTTGTTATGGGGGCATGGAACAGGTGTAGCCGCCGCCGGGGGCGGCGCCAGGATCGGCAGGGCCTGTCCATGGCCCGCAGCGATGCGTTTCCTGCGGACCCTCGCACAGTCCGGGGCGGCGGCTACAAATACGGCTTATTGCTTGTCGCGAATCGAGAAGTTGGCCATGTGCTCCAGGCCCTTGATCAGCGCCGAGTGGTCCCAGTTGCCGCCGCCCAGGGCGTTGCAGGTACTGAATACCTGCTGGGCGTTGGCGGTGTTGGGCAGGTTGATGCCCAGCTCGCGGGCGCCATTGAGCGCCAGGTTGAGGTCCTTCTGGTGCAGGTTGATCCGAAAGCCCGGGTCGAAGGTGCCCTTGATCATGCGTTCGCCATGCACTTCCAGGATGCGCGAGGAGGCGAAGCCACCCATCAGCGCTTCACGTACCTTGGCCGGGTCGGCGCCGTTCTTGGCGGCAAACAGCAAGGCTTCGGCCACCGCCTGGATGTTCAGGGCGACGATGATCTGGTTGGCCACCTTGGCGGTCTGGCCATCGCCGTTGCCGCCGACCAGGGTGATGTTCTTGCCCATGCTCTGGAACAGCGGCAGGGCACGCTCGAAGGCTTGGCTGTCGCCGCCGACCATGATGCTCAGGGTCGCCGCCTTGGCGCCGACTTCTCCGCCGGACACCGGGGCGTCCAGGTATTGCGCGCCTGTCTGGTTGATCCTGGCAGCGAAAGCCTTGGTCGCGGTGGGCGAGATCGAGCTCATGTCGATGACGATCTTGCCTTTGCCGATCCCGGCGGCGACGCCGTCGGCACGCAGCAGCACGTCTTCGACCTGCGGGGTGTCGGGCACCATGATGATGATGAATTCGGCTTCCTGGGCCACTTCCCTGGGCGAGGCCAGCGCGACTGCGCCAGCGGCGACCAGGTCGGCCGGGGCCTTGTCGTGGTGTTCCGAGAGCAGCAGGCTGTGGCCGGCCTTCTGCAGGTTGGAAGCCATTGGGTGGCCCATGATGCCGGTGCCGATGAATCCGATCTTAGCCATGAGAAAATCCTCTTTTTATTGCTCTATAAGGTTGCGGGGTGCCAAGGCATCCGTCTCGCGGGCAAGCCTCGTTCCTGCTGTAGGAGCGAGCGGGCGGCGATCCGACCTGCCCGTGATGAACGATGACGCGGTTGCCGATCAGATGGCGTTATGGCTCTTGAGCCAGCCCAGGCCAGCCTCGGTGGTGGCCAGCGGTTTGTATTCGCAGCCGACCCAGCCTTGGTAGCCGATGCGGTCCAGGTGCTCGAACAGAAAGCGATAGTTGATCTCGCCGGTGCCTGGTTCGTTGCGCCCGGGGTTGTCCGCCAGCTGCACGTGGTTGATCTGGGCCAGGTGGTCGGACAGGGTCCGCGCCAGGTCTCCCTCCATGATCTGCATGTGATAGATGTCGTACTGCAGGAACAGGTTGGCACTGCCCACCTGCTCGCGGATCGACAGCGCCTGGGCGGTGTTGTTGAGGTAGAAGCCTGGAATGTCGCGGGTGTTGATGGCTTCCATCACCAGCTTGATGCCGACAGCCTGGAGCTTGTCGGCGGCGTACTTGAGGTTGTCGACGAAGGTCTTTTCCACCAGCGCGGCATCCACGCCCTGGGGACGGATACCTGCCAGGCAGTTGATCTGGGTGTTGCCCAGGACCTGGGCATAGGCGATGGCCAGGTCGACTCCGGCTCGGAAGTCCGCGACCCGATCGGGCAGGCAGGCGATGCCTCGCTCGCCCTTGGCCCAGTCACCGGCGGGCAGGTTGAACAGCACCTGGGTCAGGCCATGGGCGTCGAGCAGGGCCTTGATCTCGGCGGAACTGTATTCGTAGGGGAACAGGTACTCGACACCGCTGAAGCCGGCATCGGCGGCAGCCTTGAAGCGGGCGAGGAAGTCCTGCTCGGTGAACAGCATGGACAGGTTGGCGGCAAAACGCGGCATGGTGGTCTCCTGTGGATCTATCAAGTCCTGCAGCCGTGCGCAGAGGTCCGGGGAACCTTGCGCAGTGTCGAAGCGCGCGCCCGCTTGGCGGTCGATCGCAGCCTTCGGCAGCGGCTACAGGAGCTGTGTTGGCTCGTCAGTCGAGCAGGGCGATGGCGGTGGGGGCGTCATTGCCCACCAGCGCCAGGTCTTCGAACTCGTTGACCGCGTTGATCTCGGTGCCCATGGAGATGTTGGTCACCCGTTCCAGGATGATCTCCACCACCACCGGCACCTTGAAGCTGGCAGCCAGTTCCTGGGCCTGGCGCAGGGCCGGCTGGATATCCTTGGGTTCGAATACCCGCAGGGCCTTGCAGCCCAGGCCTTCGGCCACCGCGACATGATCCACGCCGTAGCCGTTGAGCTCCGGGGCGTTGAGGTTGTCGAAGGACAACTGTACGCAGTAGTCCATCTCGAAGCCGCGCTGGGCCTGGCGGATCAGCCCCAGGTAGGAGTTGTTCACCACCACGTGGATGTACGGCAGGTTGAACTGCGCGCCCACCGCCAGTTCTTCGATCATGAACTGGAAGTCGTAGTCCCCGGACAGTGCCACCACCTGGCGGTTCGGGTCGGCCTTGACCACCCCCAGGGCCGCGGGAATGGTCCAGCCCAGCGGGCCGGCCTGGCCACAGTTGATCCAGTGGCGCGGCTTGTAGACGTGCAGGAACTGGGCACCGGCGATCTGCGACAGGCCGATGGTGCTGACGTAGCAGGTGTCCTTGCCGAACACCTGGTTCATCTCTTCGTACACGCGCTGGGGCTTGACCGGCACGTTGTCGAAGTGGGTCTTGCGTTGCAGGCTGGCCTTGCGTTCCTGGCAGTCATGCAGCCAGGCGCTGCGGTTCTTGAGCTTGCCGGCGGCCTGCCATTCGCGCGCCACCTCCAGCAGCACGGTCAGGGCACTGCCCGCGTCGGAAACGATGCCCAGGTCCGGGGTGAAGACACGGCCGATCTGGGTCGGCTCGATGTCGATGTGAATGAACTTGCGACCTTCGGTGTAGACGTCCACCGAACCGGTGTGGCGGTTGGCCCAGCGGTTGCCGATGCCCAGCACCACGTCGGATTTGAGCAGGGTCGCGTTGCCGTAGCGATGGGACGTCTGCAAGCCGACCATGCCCACCATTTGCGGGTGATCGTCGGGAATGCTGCCCCAGCCCATCAGGGTCGGGATCACCGGAATGCCGGTCAGTTCGGCGAACTCCACCAGCAATTCACTGGCGTCGGCGTTGATGACTCCGCCACCGGCCACCAGCAACGGCCGTTCGGCCTGATCCAGCAGGGCCAGGGCTTTCTCGACCTGGACCCGGGTGGCCGATGGCTTGGCCAGGGGCAATGGCTGGTAGGCGTCGATATCGAATTCGATTTCCGCCATCTGCACGTCGAACGGCAGGTCGATCAGCACTGGGCCAGGGCGACCTGAACGCATTTCATAGAAGGCTTTCTGGAAGGCGTAGGGCACCTGGCCCGGCTCCAGCACGGTGGTGGCCCACTTGGTCACCGGCTTGACGATGCTGGTGATGTCCACGGCCTGGAAATCTTCCTTGTGCAGGCGGGCTCGTGGCGCCTGGCCGGTGATGCAGAGGATCGGGATCGAGTCGGCCGAAGCGCTGTACAGGCCGGTGACCATGTCGGTGCCGGCAGGGCCCGAGGTCCCGATGCAGACGCCAATGTTGCCGGCCTTGGTCCGGGTATAACCCTCGGCCATGTGCGAGGCGCCTTCGACGTGGCGAGCGAGCACATGATCGATGCCGCCGACTTTCTGCAGTGCAGAGTACAGCGGGTTGATGGCGGCGCCCGGGATGCCAAAGGCGGTATCGACCCCTTCACGGCGCATCACCAGAACGGCGGCTTCGATTGCTCTCATTTTGCTCATGGTTTTGTGCCTCTTACGTTTTGTAATTGTATACAAGTGGCTTTTTGCGGAGTGTATTCATGGCGAGCGACGCAGGTCAATGGGTTTTCTTGGGCGGTAATGGTGTTGCCTGAGGGCTTGATATTCCGGCGTCCTTTTGTCGCACGGGCTAGTATGTCGATATTATTGTATACAAAAATAAATTACATTGTGTTCTATTCGTTGCATCGAGCTTCTCCTGAAAGAAGCTCCACCAGGCTTTCCAATAACAAGATGAGGACAGCACCCATGAGCGCTTTAACCTTGAAAGTCGCAATCAACCTGGCCAACCAGGCCATCAATGCGGGGCGCAAGATCAGCGCGGCACCGCTGGCCATTGCGGTACTCGACGCCGGGGGGCACCTGGTGACGCTGCAGCGCGAGGATGGCGCCAGCCTGTTGCGCCCGCAGATCGCCATCGGCAAGGCATGGGGCGCCATCGCCCTGGGCAAGGGTTCGCGCCTGCTGGCGCTGGATGCCCAGCAGCGCCCGGCCTTCATCGGCGCGCTCAACAGCCTAGGGCAGGGCAGCGTGGTACCGGCGCCAGGGGGCGTATTGATCCGTGATCAGGCGGGAGTGGTGATGGGCGCCATCGGTATCAGTGGTGACACCTCGGACATCGACGAGCAGTGCGCCATCAGCGCCATCGAGGCCCAGGGCCTGGCAGCGGATGCCGGCGTCAGCGCTTAGGTCGCGCAGTACGTGTAGCCGCTGTCGAGCCTGCGAGGCTGCGATCGGGTGCGCAGCGCCCGCCAAACCGGGCGACGCGGTACCTCAGGTTAATTGCCGATAGCCACCAGGGGGCTCGTGCCGAGCCGTACGCAGCCTGCGGCAGCGGCTACACGAACCCCGTGGCGCCCTTGAACAGGGCGGCGTCAGGAAGGCGGGTTATGCGGATTCGGGCTCGCAGCCCTTGAGCACCAGGCGGATGATGGTCTGGGCCGCGGCTTCGTAATCTTCTTCGGCCAGCTTGGCCTTGCCGGTGACCACCGAGATCTGCCAGTCGAAATCGGCGTAGGTCTGGGTGGCGGCCCAGATGCTGAACATCAGGTGATGAGGGTCCAGGGGCGCGATCTGGCCACGGTCGATCCAGGTCTGGATGCACTCGATGTTGTGCTTGGCCTGGGCGTTGAGCTGCTCCACCTGGTCCGGGCTCAGGTGTGGCGCGCCGTGCATGATCTCGCTGGCGAACACCTTGGAGGCGAAGGGCAGGTCACGGGAGATGCGGATCTTCGAACGAATGTAGCCGCTGAGCACCTCGCCGGGCACGCCGTCGGCGTTGAACGGGGTGGACGCCTGGAGAATCGGTTCGATGATGCTTTCCAGCACCTCGCGGTAGAGATTTTCCTTGGACTTGAAGTAGTAGTAGACGTTGGGCTTGGGCAACCCGGCCTTGGCGGCGATGTCGCTGGTCTTGGTGGCGGCGAAGCCCTTGTCGGCAAACTCTTCGCTGGCGGCCCGCAGGATCAGTTCTTTATTGCGCTCGCGGATGGTGCTCATAAACCGGGGGATTCCTTGCCTGCTCGGGCGGTTGCGCATGGTAGCACCGGGCTTGCGAGGGGCTCAAGAAAGCCCATGGGCGAGGATTTTTCCAGGTTCGCAGGGCTGTCGCGGGGCCTGGCGGATGACCGTTTGCCGCCAGGATCGACGGCACCTCGCGTGCCTGCTCGGTGGCGCGGTATGCTGCGCGCCTCATTTCATGCAGGAAGCCTGGCCCATGGCAGGAAGCAGTTTGCTGGTTCTGATCGACGATATCGCCGCGGTACTGGACGATGTGGCCCTGATGACCAAGATGGCGGCGAAGAAGACCGCCGGTGTGCTGGGCGACGACCTGGCCCTCAACGCCCAGCAAGTGTCCGGGGTCCGTGCCGAGCGGGAGATCCCGGTGGTCTGGGCCGTGGCCAAGGGCTCGTTTCGCAACAAGCTGATCCTGGTGCCGGCGGCCCTGGCCATCAGTGCCTTCGCCCCCTGGCTGGTGATCCCGCTGCTGATGCTCGGCGGGGCCTACCTGTGTTTCGAGGGCTTCGAGAAGCTGGCTCACAAGTTCCTGCACAGCAAGGATCAGGACCAGGCGGACCATGCCCAGCTGATCGAGGCAGTGGCGGACCCGGCCACTGACCTGGTGGCCTTCGAAAAGGACAAGATCAAGGGGGCGGTGCGCACCGACTTCATCCTCTCTGCCGAGATCATTGCCATCACCCTGGGCACCGTGGCCGATGCGCCGCTGACCCAGCAGGTCGTGGTGCTGTCGGGTATCGCCATCGTGATGACGGTCGGGGTCTACGGCCTGGTAGCCGGGATCGTCAAGCTCGACGACCTGGGCCTGTGGCTGGCGCGCAAGCCGGGGCAGGTGGCCAGGAGCGTCGGCGGGGCGATCCTGCGAGCGGCGCCCTACATGATGAAAAGCCTGTCGGTGATCGGCACCGCGGCCATGTTCATGGTCGGCGGCGGCATCCTCACCCATGGGGTGCCGGCGGCCCATCACCTGATCGAGGGCCTGACCGCGCACAGTACTGCCTTGGTGGGCGGTTTCTCGGTGATCTTGCCGACGCTGCTCAACGCCGTGGTGGGGATTGTCGCCGGTGCCGTGGTGCTGCTTGGCGTGACCCTGGCCAGCAAGGCCTGGCGCGCTGTTCGCGCCTGATTCGCGGTCAGCCGGTCGCGGGGCCCTGTAGCGCCTGGGCAGCGGGTTGCTGGCGGCACCAGCGGCGCCAGGTGAACTGCAGTTGCAGGATCGCCGCCCTGGCCATCTCCCAGGCTTGCTGGGGCAGGTGCTGGTCTGCATCCAGAGCCTTGAGCAGCGCCGCCGAAGCCGCATCCAGTTGGTCACTGCGGTCGACGCTGGGGCCGCCGTGCCTGAGCAGGGCCGCCAGGTGCGCAAGGTAATGCTCGCGTTCTGTGGCCAAGGCATCCAAGGCTGTTTCCAGGCAGCCGCGCAATTGCAGCAACTCATCTCCCAGGTCCAGCCCCAGCAGGCCGTTGTCCCAGTGACTGCGGCGGTTCTCGGGCTGCATCTGCCAATATCGCGACACCCGGATCAGGCGGTCCGCCATGCGTCCGCCAAACCAGCTTTCGGCCTGCTCCGGGGGGCGTGAGGTGAGCTGCGCCAGATCGAACAGAGAGGCCTTGAACATCCGCCGGTAGTGCCGTTCGCCCGGGTTGAGGCTGACCAGGCGCAGCACCACCACGGCAATGCCGACGCCGACCAGGGTGGCCATGGCCTTGTTCAGGAACGCCCCGAGGTCGTAGCTCATCAGGTTACTGGGGCCGACGTTGTTGACGAAGAAGATGCAGAACGCCGAGGCGACGGGGGCGAGCTTCGGCCGGCTCATGCACAGCGAAGCGAAGAACAGCGGCACCGCCAGCCCCAGGCACAGCAGGGGAAAACCGTCCCAGGCCGGCAGTAGGCCGAGGCCCACGAATGCCGCCACGGGAATGGACAGGGCAATGCCCTTGAAGAAGTTCAGGCAAGACGCGGCGGGGTTCTCGCGCCCGGCGAACAGGCTCAGCACCACGCCGCAAATGGACACGGCCCCCAGCCCCGAGGGCCAGGCGGACAGAATCCAGAAACCGGCCACGGTGAGAAAGGCCAGGGCTCCGCGCAAGCCCCCCAGCACCCCTTGCTGGAGGTCCCGGTGCCAGGACAGGGCGCCGGGAGCTCCAGGCGGAACCTGTCCCTGTTCCACGGCCTCAACGCTGAGGGCGCTCTGTGCCACCCGTTCCAGTACCTGGGCCAGTTGCACCAGGCACAGATGGCCTTCGGCTGATAGCGAAGGGTCCTGCAGAGCCTGTTGCAGGCGCTGGAGTAAGGGAGGCAGGGCCGCGTCATGTTCGACCTGCAGGGCCTGGATGGTCTCGCCAAGCAAGGGTTGGAGTTGCTGGGCGGTGGCTGAGTCGAGCATCTGCCGTTGCCGGGCGACGCCCCGGGCGGACCTGAGCAGGCCCAGCAGGTCGCGGCTCAGTACCCGCAGCGCCTGGGAGCGACGACGCCCCTGCGGTCCTTCGAACCAGGCGTGATCGCGCTGGGCATCCACGGTGACGATGCGCCCCAGGGCTTCCAGCAGCCCCTTGCGCTGATCCTCCCCTAGCAGCTCCGAGGCGGCGGCCTGGCGCCCGGCGAGCCAGGCCGCTCGACCCTGGGCCGCCAGCGCCTGTTCCACCCGGCGTGGCCACAGTATCTGGCTCGCCACGGCGGCGCAGATGATCCCCAGACCGATTTCCGAACAGCGCGCCACCGCCTGGTCGAACACCTGCAAGGGCGCTGCCGTGGCGGGCAAGGCAATGATTGCCGTGGTGTAGCCGGCCAGCACGAAGCCGTAGGCCGCATGGTTGCGCAACAGCGAGGCGCCGGTGGTGCAGAGGCCGAGCCACAGAGCCATCGCCAGCAGGAACAGCAAGGGCGCCTGGCCCAGGCTCGCGATCAGCAGGATGGAAACCAGCGCCCCTGCCAGGGTGCCCAGCAGGCGATAGGCGCCTTTGGCCAGGACCATGCCGCTGCTGGATTGGCTGACGATGAATACGGTGGTCAGGGCCCATTGCGGTTGCTCGAAATCCAGGCGAAACGCCAAGTACAGCGCCGCCCCGCCGGCAATCAGATTGCGCACGGCGAACAGCAGGTCGGCGGGAGTGGGGGCGAACAGGGCTTGCCAGATATCGGCGCGGAACAAGGTCGGCAGTTTCATGTTTTGGCGTTATCGATAGCTAGCTAATGATTAGTATCGTATCGATTTCGCCAGAATGTGCCAATCAGCTTTTCAAAGGGGGGAAGGAGACGGACGGGTGGCGCCTGCCCCGCCGGACGGCGGGGCGAGGCCGGGTCATTCGGAGATCTGCAGCTTGCGTGCTTCGGTGTACACGTAGCGCACTTGTTCATACTCGAACGGTGAGTTCAGCTCGCCATAACGGAAGTTGGTCTGGTAGCGCTTGTCGACGCCGCGCAGGAGCCAGACTTCCGGATGGTTCTTGCTGACTTCCGCGACGTTGAGGAAGTTGATCGCCGATTCGGCGCTGTAGTCCACTGCCAGCCCTGCGGTATCGCGCAGGTTCGACGGGCCTAGGAGCGGCAGTACCAGGTAGGCACCGCCCGGAACCCCATAGAAACCCAGGGTCTGGCCGAAGTCTTCGCTCTGGCGTGGCAGGCCCATCTTGGTGGCCGGGTCCCACAGGCCGGCGATGCCGATCGTGGTGTTGACCAGCAGGCGGGCAGTGGTTTCCATCGAGCGCTGGCCCTTGAACTGCAGCAGGCTGTTGAGCAGGCTGGGAACATCGCCCAGGTTGTTGAAGAAGTTGCTGACCCCGGTGCGCAGGAACTTCGGCGTCACGTAGCGATAGCCGTCCACCACCGGCAGGAACACCCATTGGTCGAAACGGTAGTTGAAGTGGTAGACCCGGCGGTTCCAGGACTCCAGCGGGTCATAGACGTTCAGCGCGCTGAGGGTCGAGCGTTCGAACTCGCGCTGGTCCAGGCCAGGGTTGAACTTGAGCTGTTTCAGCGGCTCGGTGAACCCGTCCGGGTCGGACGCGGTGGTGGTGCCGGCTCGGTCATCATCGGCCTGGGCGTAGCTTGCGCAGAGCAACGCAGCGATAAGCAGGAGATGTTTAGCCACGGAAGAACTCCAGCATGGCGTCGCTGTTGACGCGATAGTTGAGGTTGCCGCAATGGCCACCATGGGGATAGACGGTAAGGCGTTCGCCAAAGGTCCTGCGCAGGAAGCCCAGGTCGCCGGGGCCGAGGATGACGTCGTCGGCGTTGTGCATCACGGCGATCTTCGGGCTGGCCTTGAGATAGTCCTGCAGCGCGTAGAGGCTCACCTGGTCCACCAGTTGCAAGAGGCTGCCGCCATCGGTGCGGGCACGCCACATCGGGATCACCTGTTCGGTCAGGTAGCAGTCGAAGTCGCATTGCAGGGCGCGCTTGAGGAAAGGCGTGAGGCTGGTGCCTTCGCGGATCGGGTACTTGGGCGGGGTGATCAGGCCTCGGCGGTTGATCAGGTCCGAGGTGAAGGCGATGTCCGCCGCCGAGAAGCGAAAGGAAGTGCCGATCAGCATCGCCAGCTGTTCGTTGCTCAGGTGTTGCTTGGATTGCTGGAGGTCATAGAGCAGCGCATCGGTGAGGTCGATGTAGCCCTTCTGCTGGAAATAGCGGGTCAGCTTGGCCAGCATCAGTTCGTAGAACGTGGTGCTGTTGTTGATGCCCTTGACCTCGGTCTGCACCAGTTTGTCGAGGTTAGTGATCGAGGTGTAGAGGTTGACCGGCGGGTTGAGCAGCAGGACCTTCTTGAAGTTGAAGGAGCGCCGGGTCTCGTCCAGCTTGCTGACGAATGCCGCATCCAGGGCGCCGAGGCTATAGCCGGTCAGGTAGTAGTCGGTGACCGGCAGCTTGGAGTTCTGTGCACGCACGGCCTGCATGACCCGGTACATGTCCTGGGCATCCTCGGCGGTCACGCCTGGAGTGGCGAAGCGCGAGGCGGCACTGATGAAGTCGAAGCTGGTGGGTGAGGACAGCTGCACCACATGGTAGCCGGCCTTGTAATAGAGCTTCTTGAGGTACTCGTTGAGCGTGCTGTCGTAGCGTGCGCCGGTGCCGGCGATCAGGAAGATCAGTGGCGCGGCATGGTCCTGGGTGGCGATGCGGTAGGTGAGCTTCTTCACCGCCCAGAAATTGTCCGGGAGGGTGAATTCCCGTTCCGGGCGCAGGGTCAGGCTGTGGTCCGACTGACGGATGTCGTCGTCGGAGGGCAGCTCGGGGCGCAAATCCGGTGGCGTGGTGAGGATGGTGGCTTCGAAGGGGTTGGTCAGCGGATAGCCGTAGCCGGCCGGATCGACATCGACTGCCAGTGCGGACGCACTCAGGATAAGGCCGCCGAACAGGGCGGCGAGGCGCAAGGAACGAAGCATGACTGTATCCCTAGAAGGAAGGTGCCGAATGAGGTTCGCAGGCTATGACCACCGCGCTGCTTCCGAAGTGCCACACCCGGGCGCAAATAACGCTCGCAACAGTCTGGCCGGGGAGATGATAGCCGGACGATACACGTTGCCGCCCTTGGCTGAACAGCTATCCGTGCGTGGTGCTTGCCAAGTGTCCGTGGGGGATTATGCTGGGCGCCGTTTTGATTGTCTGGAGTGTTCCATGTCTCGCCGCTTTCCCGTGATTGCGCTGCTGTTGGCCCTGCCTCTGTGGCTGGCCGCCAGTTATGGCCTGCGTTATGGCTTCATGGAGGATGCCCGCTGGGTGGGCGTCTGCATGGACGAAGCCAGCCGCTGGGAGTGCTCGTTGCGCTCCAGCCTGGGCTGGATGATCCATTTCAAGGTGCTGGGCTGGAGTGCCCTGGGCGCATCGCTGCTGGCGTTCGTCGTGCCAGGGCGCGCTGGCTGGTGGCTGGCGGTGCTGGCAATGGCGGCAGGCATTCCGGCGCTGGTGCTGTACAACACCAGCCTGGCGGTCTTCGCCCTGGTGATTGCCAGCCTGCGCCTGGTGCGTGCCCGCCGCCCCTAGCAGACCGTTGCAAAACGTAGGCGAGGCAGTCAGCGCAAGGCAAAAAACAGGCGAAAAAGCGCAGTTTACGAGTGGTAAATGAGCATCTTGAGCTTGTTTTTAGCGCAGCGATGGCAACGCAGGTGGTTTTTCAACGGCCTGCTAGTCCTGCCGAGCCGAAGCTCGGCAGGCTCGCTGCTCAGCCAATTCGGGCCCGCAAGCTGCGCCACAGGGCGGCGGTCATCAACAGGCTGACCAGGGTCCAGCCCCAGGCCTGCTGGTTGGCCAGGCCTTCCTGGTACAGCTGGGGAGCGATGCCGGCGCCGACGATGAAGGTCAGCAGGGCGATCTCGCGACGCGGCACACGTACCGGCCGGCAGAGGAATGCCAGGGCCGGTAGCAGCAGGGCGGCGCTGGGGAAGCTGCGATAGCGCGGATCGAACACCAGTTCCAGCATCATCACCGCCGCAGCGAAACCGGCCACTGCCAGGAGCCAGCCGGCGCGCGCCTCGAGGATGGCGAACAGGCGCTGGCGCCAACCTTCACGCGGTGCCAGCGATAGCGCGGCATGGGCCAGGACCAGCAGGTTCAGACCCAGCAGCAGGGCCGCCCAGGCCCATTCGCTGGCGAAGCGGCTGGTGACGCGCGCCAGCTCGGCGAAGGTGCCGATGCTGCAGGCCGCCAGGGCGCCCAGCAGAGGCACCAGCAGGGCTGCCCGGGTACTGCGGACCCTGCCGCCCATCAGCAGGGTGATGGCGAAGATCGCTGCGCCGACTCCCAGCCACAGCGGCCAGTAGGGCAGGTTGGATACCGGGCCGGCGAGGATGCCCTTGTCCTGGCGGTCGGCGTCGAACAGCCCCCAGTAGCCGCCGACGGCACCCTCGCTGGCGCGCTTCCAGGGTTGGTCGAAGGCTTCGATCAGGTTGTAGTGCCAGCCGTTCTGCTCGGCCAGGGCGACGAAGCCGCGGATGAACCGGGCTTCGTTGACTCGGCTCGGCACCGCGGTCTCGCGCTGGCGGCCTTCGCTGGGCCAGCCGGTCTCGCCGATCAGGACGTCCTTGGGGGCGAAGCGGTTGCCGAACACCTGGCGCACTTGCGCCACATGGTTCAGGGCTGCGTCGATATTGGACGGATCGTCTTCCCAGTAGGGCAACAAGTGGATGGTCAGGAAGTCCACGGCCGGGGCGATTTCCGGATGCTTGAGCCAGAACTCCCAGACATCGGCATAAGTCACCGGTTGCTTGACGTTGTGCTTGACCTTGAGGATCAGCCGCGCCAGCTGCGCGCCGGTGATCTCCTTGCGCAACAGGGCTTCGTTACCGACGATCACCGCGCTGACCACGTCCGGGTTGGCGTTGGCCGAGGCGATCAGCAGGTCGACTTCCTTCTCGTTATCCACCGGATTGCTGTTGATCCAGGCTCCGATCATCAGTTTCAGACCGTGCTTGCGGGCCAGTTCCGGCAGGGCTTCCAGGCCGCTCATGGAGTAGGTGCGGATGCATTCGAAGCGCGTGGCCAGCAGTGCCAGGTCGGCGTCCATGCGCTCGGGGCGCAGCTTGAATGGCTGGTCGAACGGTGACTGGTCCTTGTCGAACGGGGTGTAGGAGGCGCATTGCAGTTTGTGGCTGGCGCTGGCGACGTCGGGCAGTTGCACCGACTGGCCCAGGCCGTACCAGTAGCCGCCAAGGACGAGTAGGCCGAGCAGGCAGGCGAACAGGTAAGCGAGGGCGGGAAAGCGTGGGGAGGCGGGCATGGTCAGGCCGTTAGCGGGAACAAAGCCGGGCATCTTACCCGCATTCGCCGCCAGCTTGGTGGTTGGTCGTGCAAAGTCCGGGCGCCACCATTGCCGGTGGGGGCCCGGTTACTGGCTTTCTGATGTCGCTGCCGAGTGCCTTGAGGTCGCAGTCAGAGCAGGTCGTCGAGGGTGGCGGGTTGATGATCCAGGCATCAGTACTCCGCTGATGATCGAACGCGTTCGCGGTCAGGCGTGAAGGAGGCGCCGAGCACCATAACCATACGTTGATGTGCCCGGCAGCCGCCCGGCACTGCACTTTTCGGGGAAGTAACGATGAAGATGCGACGACTCTTAGGCGCAGGTGCCGCACTGGTACTTGCCATCAGCTCCACCCTGGCCAGCGCCGATAGCAAGACCCTGAGCATCGGCTATGTCGACGGCTGGTCCGACAGCGTGGCGACGACCCATGTGGCCGCGGAGGTGATCAAGAAGCTCGGTTACGACGTCAAGCTGCAGGCGGTGGCGACGGGGATCATGTGGCAGGGTGTGGCCACGGGCAAGCTCGATGCCATGCTCTCGGCCTGGCTGCCGGTCACCCATGGCGAGTACTGGACCAAGAACAAGGACAAGGTGGTGGACTATGGCCCCAACTTCAAGGACGCGAAGATCGGCCTGATCGTGCCGGAATACGTCAAGGCCAAGTCCATCGAAGACCTCAAGACCGATGGCAGCTTCAAGAACAAGATCGTCGGTATCGATGCCGGCTCCGGCGTGATGCTCAAGACCGACCAGGCGATCAAGGACTACGGCCTGGACTACAAGCTGCAGGCCAGCTCCGGGGCGGCAATGATCGCCGAGCTCACCCGCGCCGAAGAGAAGCAGGATTCCATCGCGGTGACCGGCTGGGTGCCGCACTGGATGTTCGCCAAGTGGAAGCTGCGCTTCCTCGAGGACCCGAAAGGCGTGTATGGCGCCGCTGAAACCGTCAACAGCATTGGCAGCAAGGGGCTGGAGAAGAAGGCGCCGGAGGTAGCGGCATTCCTGAAGAAGTTCCAGTGGGCCTCGAAGGATGAAATCGGTGAAGTGATGCTGGCCATCCAGGAGGGCACCAAGCCGGATGTGGCAGCCAGGGATTGGGTAAGCAAGCACGCCGAAAGGGTGGCTGAATGGACCGCTAAATAGTCCTCGGCTGTCTAGCTCAAGGGTTCCGGGGCCATGCGTTGCCTGCAGCGCATGGCCCTTGTTTTTTTGCGGGCCGTTGTTGGCGTCGCAGCTCATGTCGTTCTAATACTAAGGTCGTCTGGAACGCGGCTGATAGCCGCATAGAGTGCATTAGGTTCCACCTAAAATCTGTGCTGCGAGGATAAAAACAATGAACGACAGCATTTACCTCTCGATTCAAAACAGCCCGCGTTTCAAGGAGCTGGTCAGCAAGCGAGAGCGGTTCGCCTGGATTCTTTCGGCGATCATGCTTGGGCTCTACTCGGCTTTCATCCTGTTGATCGCCTACGGGCCCCAGATCCTGGGGACCAAGCTCACGCCTACTTCCTCCATTACCTGGGGCATCCCCATTGGTGTTGGCCTGATCATCTCGGCCTTCATCCTGACGGCTATCTATGTGCGGCGCGCCAACGGTGAATTCGACGAGTTGAACAACGCGATCCTGAAGGAGGCTCAGCAATGATCCGCCGTCTATTCGCAGCACTCGGCCTGGCCGCTTTCGCTCCTGCCCTCTGGGCCGCGGACGCCTTGACAGGCGAAGTCCACAAGCAACCCCTCAACGTATCGGCGATCGTGATGTTCGTGGTGTTCGTCGGGGCGACCCTGTGCATCACCTACTGGGCTTCCAAGCGTAACAAGTCGGCCGCCGACTACTATGCGGCGGGTGGCAAGATCACCGGTTTCCAGAACGGCCTGGCGATTGCGGGCGACTACATGTCGGCCGCGTCCTTCCTGGGTATTTCCGCCCTGGTATTCACCTCCGGCTACGACGGGCTGATCTACTCCATCGGGTTCCTGGTGGGCTGGCCGATCATCCTGTTCCTGATCGCCGAACGCTTGCGCAACCTGGGCAAGTACACCTTTGCCGACGTGGCGTCCTATCGCCTCGGGCAAACCCAGATTCGTACGTTGTCGGCCTGTGGCTCGCTGGTGGTGGTGGCGTTCTACCTGATTGCGCAGATGGTCGGTGCCGGCAAGCTGATCCAGTTGCTGTTCGGTCTCGACTACCATGTGGCGGTGATCCTGGTGGGCATCCTGATGTGCCTGTACGTGCTGTTCGGCGGCATGCTGGCCACCACCTGGGTGCAGATCATCAAGGCGGTGCTGCTGCTCTCCGGTGCGTCCTTCATGGCGCTGATGGTGATGAAGCACGTCAACTTCGATTTCAACATGCTGTTCTCCGAAGCGATCAAGGTTCACCCCAAGGGTGAGGCGATCATGAGCCCGGGCGGCCTGGTAAAAGATCCGGTCTCGGCGTTCTCCCTCGGGCTGGCGCTGATGTTCGGTACCGCTGGCTTGCCACACATCCTGATGCGCTTCTTCACCGTGAGCGATGCCAAGGAAGCCCGCAAGAGCGTGCTCTATGCCACCGGTTTCATTGGCTACTTCTACATCCTGACCTTCATCATCGGTTTTGGCGCGATCCTGCTGGTCAGCACTAATCCGGACTTCAAGGATGCCGCAGGCGCCTTGCTGGGCGGCAACAACATGGCGGCGGTGCACCTGGCCAACGCGGTGGGCGGCAGCGTGTTCCTGGGCTTCATCTCGGCGGTGGCCTTCGCCACCATCCTGGCAGTCGTGGCGGGCCTGACTCTGGCCGGCGCCTCGGCGGTTTCCCATGACCTGTATGCCAGCGTGATCAAGAAGGGCAAGGCCAACGAGAAGGACGAGATCCGCGTTTCCAAGATCACCACGGTGGCCCTGGGCGTGCTGGCCATTGGCCTGGGCATTCTTTTTGAAAGTCAGAACATCGCCTTCATGGTCGGCCTGGCGTTCTCCATTGCCGCAAGCTGCAACTTCCCGGTACTGCTGCTTTCCATGTACTGGAAGAAACTCACCACCCGTGGCGCCATGATCGGTGGCTGGATGGGGCTGGTTAGCGCAGTGGCGCTGATGGTTCTCGGTCCGACCATCTGGGTGCAGATCCTGCATCACGAGAAGCCGATCTACCCCTACGAGTACCCGGCGCTGTTCTCGATGCTCATCGCTTTCGTCGGTATCTGGTTCTTCTCCATTACCGACAAGTCGGCTGCGGCAGCCAACGAACGAGCGCTGTTCTTCCCGCAGTTCGTGCGCTCGCAAACCGGCCTGGGAGCCAGTGGGGCGGTGTCGCACTAAGCAATGCTCAGGCTTGTCTGTTATTGGGCAGGCGTTGAGTGGTGGTGAAATGCCCTGGTCGAGAGACCAGGGCATTTTTATTGGGCGTCGAGCAGCGGGGAAGGTGTCTGGGTGCTGCAGGTGATGGTTTGCGAGGGGGCGCCAATGCCTGCCGCTTGCAGCGGGTCGATGTCGGGCCTGCGGTGGGAGGGGAGGGGGAGGGGCGAAAGAAAACGGCCTCTATCAGAGGCCGTTTTCGGTGCAGCTAAGACGGTAGCGCAAGGCTGGTCTTACTTGCGGTCTTCCAGCTGGGTGATGTCGCGCGACTCGTAGCCGGTGTACAGCTGACGTGGACGGCCGATCTTGTAAGGGCTGGAGAGCATTTCTTTCCAGTGCGAGATCCAGCCGACGGTACGCGCCAGGGCAAAGATCACGGTGAACATGCTGGTTGGAATACCGATCGCCTTGAGGATGATCCCCGAGTAGAAGTCGACGTTCGGGTACAGCGAGCGTTCGATGAAGTACGGGTCGGTCAGGGCGATCTCTTCCAGGCGCATGGCCAGTTCGAGTTGCGGATCGTTGTTGATCCCCAGTTCCTTCAGGACTTCGTCGCAGGTCTGCTTCATCACGGTGGCGCGCGGGTCGCGGTTCTTGTAAACGCGGTGACCGAAGCCCATGAGCTTGAACGGGTCGTTCTTGTCCTTGGCCTTGGCGATGAAGGTGTCGATGTTCGAGACATCGCCGATTTCATCGAGCATGGTCAGCACGGCTTCGTTGGCGCCGCCGTGGGCAGGGCCCCAGAGGGCTGCGATGCCGGCAGCGATACAGGCGAACGGGTTGGCGCCCGAGGAGCCTGCCAGGCGTACGGTGGAGGTCGAGGCGTTCTGCTCGTGGTCGGCATGGAGGATGAAGATCCGGTCCATGGCCTTGGCGAGCGTCGGGCTGATCGGTTTGATCTCGCACGGGGTGTTGAACATCATGTGCAGGAAGTTCTCCGCGTACGACAGGTCGTTGCGCGGGTACATCATCGGCTGGCCCATGGAGTACTTGTAGACCATCGCGGCCAGGGTCGGCATCTTGGCAACCAGGCGCACGGCGGAGATTTCGCGGTGCTGCGGGTTATTGATGTCCAGGGAGTCGTGGTAGAACGCCGAGAGCGCGCCGACTACGCCGCACATCACCGCCATCGGGTGGGCGTCGCGACGAAAGCCGTTGAAGAAGCTCTTCAACTGCTCGTGAACCATGGTGTGGTTCTTCACGGTGCTGACGAACTGGGCCTTCTGCTCGGCATTCGGCAATTCGCCGTTGAGCAGCAGGTAGCAGGTTTCGAGGTAGTCCGACTTCTCGGCCAGTTGCTCGATCGGGTAGCCGCGGTGCAGCAGGATGCCTTGATCGCCATCGATATAGGTGATCTTCGACTCGCAGGAGGCGGTCGACATGAAACCTGGGTCGAAAGTGAAGCGGCCCGTGGCCGTCAGGCCCCGAACATCGATTACGTCGGGACCAACGGTGCCGGTTAAAATGGGCAGCTCGACGGGGGCTGCGCCCTCGATGATCAACTGCGCTTTTTTGTCAGCCATGTGGCCTCCTATTTATGCTTGAAATCATCAGACAGACCCCCCACGCAGGGCCCGCACCACTATAGAGGGATAAATCGGAATGTCAATTTGCCTAAAGTCTTGTCCCAGAAGGCTTTGGGAGCGATTTTTTAGCGAAATTCACTGCCATTTACGCCTTTTATAAAGCTAACGCAATCAGCTATTAGGGGGAGGTCTTTGCGTTGTCATTAGTAGCCTAACTGTCTATACTCGGCCACCGACCGCCATGGGCTTCTGGGCCTGTTTTGATGGGGGTCGCACTCCCTGGGTGGTGATTACCTGACCAGTGCACTCCCCAACAACTTTGCCCTGATTGTTAGGGGCTCTTCAGTGTGAAAAAAAGCCGTGAATAGCCAACGACCTGTAAACCTAGACCTAAGGACCATCAAACTCCCCATTACCGGCGTTACGTCGTTTCTTCACCGTGTTTCCGGCATCATCCTCTTCCTGGGCCTCGGCATCATGCTTTACGCATTGAGCAAATCCCTGGGTTCCGAGGAAGGTTATGCCGAGGTGAAGGCGTGCTTGACCAGTCCGCTGGCCAAATTCGTTGCATGGGGCCTCCTGTCCGCCTTGCTGTACCACCTGGTGGCCGGTGTACGCCATCTGATCATGGACATGGGCATCGGTGAGACGCTGGAAGGCGGCAAGCTGGGCTCGAAAATCGTTATCGCCGTATCGGTGGTGGTAATCGTTCTGGCGGGAGTTTGGATATGGTAACCAGCGTTACGAACCTGTCGCGTTCGGGCCTTTATGACTGGATGGCGCAGCGTGTGTCTGCGGTCGTTCTCGCGGCTTATTTCATTTTCCTGATCGGGTACCTCGTAGCGAATCCGGGCATTGACTACTCCCAGTGGCATGGCCTGTTCGCAAACAACTGGATGCGTATCTTCAGTCTGCTGGCCATGGTGGCCCTGGGCGCTCACGCCTGGGTCGGCATGTGGACCATCTCGACTGACTACCTGACGCCGATGGCGCTGGGCAAGTCGGCCACAGCAGTACGTTTCCTTTTCCAGGCAGTATGCGGCGTCGCAATGTTCGCTTACTTCGTCTGGGGTGTGCAGATTCTCTGGGGTATCTGATTCATGGCTAACATTCCAACCATTTCTTTCGACGCCATCATCATTGGCGGCGGCGGCGCCGGCATGCGTGCCGCACTGCAGCTGGCCCAGGGCGGCCACAAGACTGCAGTAGTCACCAAGGTGTTCCCGACCCGTTCGCACACCGTGTCCGCCCAGGGTGGCATCACCTGCGCCATCGCTTCGGCCGATCCGAACGATGACTGGCGCTGGCACATGTACGATACCGTCAAGGGTTCCGACTACATCGGCGACCAGGACGCTATCGAGTACATGTGTCAGGAAGGTCCGGCTGCGGTCTTCGAACTGGACCACATGGGTCTGCCGTTCTCCCGTACCGAAACCGGTCGCATCTACCAGCGTCCGTTCGGTGGTCAGTCCAAGGACTTCGGCAAGGGTGGCCAGGCCGCCCGTACCTGCGCCGCTTCCGACCGTACCGGTCACGCGCTGCTGCATACCCTGTACCAGGGCAACCTGAAGGCCGGCACTACGTTCCTCAACGAGTACTACGCAGTTGACCTGGTGAAGAACCAGGACGGCGCATTCGTTGGCGTGATCGCAATCTGCATCGAAACCGGCGAAACCCTGTACATCAAGTCCAAGGCCACCGTGCTGGCCACTGGCGGTGCAGGTCGCATCTACGCCTCCACCACCAACGCCCTGATCAACACTGGCGACGGTGTCGGCATGGCCCTGCGTGCTGGCGTTCCAGTGCAGGACATCGAAATGTGGCAGTTCCACCCGACCGGTATCGCCGGCGCAGGTGTACTGGTTACGGAAGGCTGCCGCGGTGAAGGCGGTTACCTGATCAACAAGCATGGCGAGCGCTTCATGGAGCGTTATGCTCCAAACGCCAAGGACCTGGCGGGCCGCGATGTGGTGGCACGTTCCATGGTTAAAGAGATCATTGCCGGCAACGGCTGTGGCCCTAACGGCGATCACGTGATGCTCAAGCTCGACCACCTTGGCGAGGAAGTGCTGCACAGCCGCCTGCCAGGCATCTGCGAGCTGTCCAAGACTTTCGCTCACGTCGACCCGGTAGTCGCTCCGGTTCCGGTCGTTCCTACCTGCCACTACATGATGGGCGGCGTTGCCACCAACATTCATGGCCAGGCCATCACTCAGAACGCCGCTGGCGAAGACACCATCATCCCTGGCCTGTTCGCGGTGGGTGAAGTGGCTTGCGTATCGGTACACGGGGCCAACCGCCTGGGCGGCAACTCGCTGCTCGACCTGGTGGTATTCGGCCGTGCGGCCGGCCTGCACCTGGAGAAGGCGCTGACCGACGGTATCGAATACCGCGACGCCAGCGATACCGATGTTGACGTTGCCCTGAGCCGCCTGTCCAAGCTCAACGAGCGCAACACAGGTGAAGATGTCGCGACCCTGCGTCGCGAGCTGCAGAGCTGCATGCAGAACTATTTCGGTGTATTCCGTACCGGCGAATACATGCAGAAGGGTATTGCTCAGCTGGCTGATCTGCGTGAGCGCATCGCCAACGTCAAGATCAACGACAAGTCTCAAGCTTTCAACACTGCGCGTATCGAAGCACTTGAACTGCAGAACCTGCTGGAAGTGGCTGAAGCCACCGCCATCGCTGCCGAAGTGCGCAAAGAGTCCCGCGGCGCTCACGCCCGTGAAGACTTCGAAGACCGTGACGACGAAAACTGGCTGTGCCACACCCTGTACTTCCCGGGTGAGAAGCGCGTTGCCAAGCGTGCGGTCAACTTCTCGCCGAAGACTGTTCCGACTTTCGAACCAAAAGTCCGGACTTACTAAAGGGTGATCGATATGTTGCAAGTTGAAGTTTATCGTTACAACCCTGACACCGACTCGGCGCCGAAAACCCAGGTTTTCCAGGTCGACACCGGTGGCAAGGACCTGATGGTGCTGGACGTGCTGGCGCTGATCAAGGAACAGGACGAGGGTTTCTCCTATCGTCGTTCCTGCCGCGAGGGCGTTTGCGGTTCCGATGGCATGAACATCAACGGCAAGAACGGCCTGGCGTGCATCACGCCGCTGTCTGCCGTGGTCAAGAAGAACAAGCTGGTTGTTCGTCCGCTGCCAGGTCTGCCGGTTATCCGTGACCTGGTCGTCGATATGAGCATCTTCTACAAGCAATACGAGAAGGTGAAGCCATTCCTGCAGAACGACACGCCGGCTCCGGCCATCGAGCGTCTGCAGTCGCCGGAACAACGTGAGAAGCTCGACGGTCTGTACGAGTGCATCCTTTGCGCTTGCTGCTCGACCTCTTGCCCATCCTTCTGGTGGAACCCGGACAAGTTCCTGGGCCCAGCTGCACTGCTGCAAGCCTATCGCTTCCTGGCAGACAGCCGCGACACCCAGACTTCCGAGCGCCTGGCTTCTCTGGATGACCCGTTCAGCGTGTTCCGCTGCCGGGGGATCATGAACTGCGTCAACGTTTGTCCGAAGGGCCTGAACCCGACTAAGGCTATCGGTCACATTCGTAACATGCTTCTGCAGAGCGGCGTGTGATTCAGCTGTTGTACCCGTAGGACCGCTGTACCGTAAAAGCCGAGGCGCGGGCTTCAACCCGCGTCCTGGCTCTAACCTGAGCAGCAGCTCACAAAGTGGCTGCTCTATATTTTTGAAGAAATGAGACAAGCAGGGGCATCCGGGCTGGTACCCGGACTATCAGCGTGATCCTAGGTGGCTTGTTTTGGTCGCTGCATTCGGACTTCTGCAAGCTTGCTCGGTGTCGTCGCCGGTGGTGTTCCCCTAACCGAGGGTGACCAAGCATGCAAGAAAGCGTGATGCAGCGCATGTGGAACAGTGCCTACCTATCCGGTAGTAACGCTGCCTATGTGGAAGAGCTCTACGAGCTCTACCTGCACGACCCTAACGCTGTGCCAGAAGAGTGGCGCACTTACTTTGATAAGTTGCCTGCCGACGGCAACACTGCCATCGATGTTTCGCACTCGACGATCCGCGATCATTTCGTCCTGCTGGCAAAGAACCAGCGCCGCGCCCAACCGGTTTCCGCCGGGAGCGTGAGCAGTGAGCACGAGAAGAAGCAAGTTGAAGTGCTGCGATTGATCCAGGCCTATCGGATGCGTGGCCACCAGGCATCCCAGCTGGACCCGCTGGGACTGTGGCAGCGTCCTGCACCTGCAGACCTGTCGATCAATCATTACGGCTTGACCAATGCCGATCTTGATACGACCTTCCGTGCCGGCGACCTGTTCATCGGCAAAGAGGAAGCGAGCCTACGCGAAATTCACGAAGCGTTGCAGCAGACATATTGCCGCACCATCGGCGCTGAATTCACGCACATCACCGATTCCGAGCAGCGTCAGTGGTTCCAGCAGCGTCTGGAAAGTGTACGCGGCCGTCCTGCCTACTCTGCCGACATCAAGAGCCACTTGCTTGAGCGCGTTACTGCGGCGGAAGGCCTGGAGAAGTACCTGGGCACCAAGTACCCGGGTACCAAGCGTTTTGGTCTGGAAGGCGGCGAAAGCCTGATTCCGATGCTCGACGAGCTGATCCAGCGTTCCGGTTCCTACGGTACCAAGGAAGTCGTGATCGGCATGGCGCACCGCGGTCGCCTCAATGTGCTGGTCAACACCTTCGGCAAGAATCCGCGCGAGCTGTTCGACGAGTTCGAAGGCAAGAAGAAGGTCGAACTGGGCTCCGGTGACGTCAAGTATCACCAGGGCTTCTCGTCCAACGTGATGACTTCCGGCGGCGAAGTTCACCTGGCGATGGCGTTCAACCCGTCCCACCTGGAAATCGTTTCGCCAGTGGTCGAGGGTTCGGTACGTGCTCGCCAGGATCGTCGCAACGATCCGACCGGCGACAAGGTTCTGCCGATTTCCATCCACGGTGACGCGGCCTTCGCCGGTCAGGGCGTGGTCCTGGAAACCTTCCAGATGTCCCAGACCCGTGGTTTCAAGACCGGCGGCACTGTGCACATCGTGGTCAACAACCAGGTCGGCTTCACTATCAGCAACCCGCTGGACGCGCGTTCCACCGAATACGCCACCGACGTGGCGAAGATGATCCAGGCGCCGATTCTCCATGTGAATGGCGATGATCCGGAAGCCGTGCTGTTCGTGACCCAGCTGGCCATCGACTACCGCATGCAGTTCAAGCGTGACGTGGTCATCGATCTGGTCTGCTACCGTCGTCGCGGTCATAACGAGGCCGACGAACCAAGCGGCACCCAGCCTCTGATGTATCAGCAGATCACCAAGCAGCGCACCACCCGTGAACTCTATGCCGATCGCCTGACCCAGGGCGGCGTGCTTGACGCAGAACGCGTCCAGGCCAAGGTCGACGAGTATCGCAACGCGCTGGACAACGGTCTGCATGTGGTCAAGAGCCTGGTCAAGGAACCGAACAAGGAATTGTTCGTGGACTGGCGTCCGTACCTGGGCCACACCTGGACTGCGCGTCACGACACCAGCTTCGACCTCAAGACCCTTCAGGAACTGTCCGCCAAGCTGCTGGAGCTGCCGGAAGGCTTCGTGGTTCAGCGTCAGGTCGCGAAGATCTACGAAGACCGTCAGAAGATGCAAGCCGGCGGCCTGCCGATCAACTGGGGTTATGCCGAGACCATGGCATACGCCACCCTGGCGTTCGAAGGTCACCCGATTCGCATGACCGGCCAGGACATCGGCCGCGGTACCTTCTCGCACCGCCACGCAGTGCTGCACAACCAGAAGGACGCGAGCACCTACATCCCGTTGCAGCACCTGTACGAAGGCCAGCCACGTTTCGATCTGTACGATTCGTTCCTGTCCGAAGAAGCTGTACTGGCGTTCGAATATGGTTACTCGACCACCACGCCGAACGCGCTGGTGATCTGGGAAGCCCAATTCGGTGACTTCGCCAACGGTGCGCAAGTGGTGATCGACCAGTTCATCACCAGCGGCGAGCACAAGTGGGGTCGCCTGTGCGGTCTGACCATGCTGCTGCCACACGGTTATGAAGGTCAGGGTCCCGAGCACTCCTCGGCCCGTCTTGAGCGTTACCTGCAGCTGTGCGCCGAGCACAACATCCAGGTGTGCGTACCGACCACGCCGGCACAGATCTACCACTTGCTGCGCCGCCAGGTGATCCGTCCACTGCGCAAGCCGCTGGTGGTCCTGACTCCAAAGTCGCTGCTGCGCCACAAACTGGCCATCTCGACCCTGGAAGACCTGGCCGAAGGTTCGTTCCAGACCGTTATCCCGGAAATCGATGCACTGGATCCGAAAAAGGTCGAGCGCTTGATTCTGTGCAGCGGCAAGGTCTACTACGACCTGTTGGAAAAACGCCGTGCCGAAGGCCGCGAGGACATCGCTGTCGTACGCATCGAGCAGCTGTACCCATTCCCTGAGGACGACTTGAATGAAGTCCTGGCTCCGTACACCAACCTCAAGCATGTCGTTTGGTGTCAGGAAGAGCCGATGAACCAGGGTGCCTGGTACTGCAGCCAGCATCACATGCGCCGCATCGTTGGCAACCACGACAAGTCGATCGTACTCGAGTACGCCGGCCGTGATGCTTCCGCTGCACCTGCATGCGGTTACGCATCGATGCACGCCGAGCAGCAGGAAAAACTGCTGCAAGACGCGTTTACCGTTTAACGCCTTCGCGCACCTGAAACCGAATTTAAGGAACCACAGATAATGGCTATCGAGATCAAAGCCCCCACTTTCCCGGAATCGGTTGCCGATGGCACCGTTGCCACCTGGCACAAGCAACCGGGCGACGCCGTCAAGCGCGACGAGCTGATCGTCGACATCGAAACCGACAAGGTCGTGCTGGAAGTTCTGGCTACCGCTGACGGCGTGCTGGGCGCTATCGTCAAGAACGAAGGCGACACCGTTCTGTCCGACGAAGTCCTGGGCTCCATCGTCGAGGGCAGTGCTGCCGCCGCGGCTCCAGCTGCCGCTGCTGCTCCGGCCGCTGCTGCCGCTGCTCCGGCTGCCGCCGAAGGCGAGGACGATCCAATCGCCGCGCCTGCTGCACGCAAGCTGGCTGAAGAAAATGGCATCAACATCGCTTCCGTTGCCGGCACTGGCAAGGGCGGTCGTGTGACCAAGGAAGACGTGGTGGCTGCCATCGCCGCCAAGAAAGCCGCTCCGGCTGCTGCACCGGCCAAGGCTCCAGCTCCTGCCGCCGCTGCTCCGGTCTTCGCTGCCGGCGACCGCGTCGAGAAGCGCGTGCCGATGACTCGTCTGCGTGCCAAGGTTGCCGAGCGTCTGGTCGAAGCCCAATCGAACATGGCGATGCTGACTACCTTCAACGAAGTCGACATGACCGAAGTCATGGCGCTGCGTTCGAAGTACAAGGACCTGTTCGAGAAGACCCACAACGGCGTTCGCCTGGGCTTCATGTCCTTCTTCGTGAAAGCCGCTACCGAAGCCCTGAAGCGCTTCCCTGCTGTCAACGCCTCGATCGATGGTTCCGACATCGTCTACCACGGCTATGCGGATATCGGCGTTGCCGTTTCCAGCGACCGTGGCCTGGTGGTACCGGTGCTGCGTAACGCCGAGCTGATGAGCCTGGCCGAAATCGAAAACGGCATCGCCACCTTCGGCAAGAAAGCCCGTGACGGCAAGCTGTCGATGGAAGAGATGACTGGCGGTACTTTCACCATCACCAACGGTGGTACCTTCGGTTCGATGATGTCGACCCCGATCGTCAACCCGCCGCAAGCGGCCATCCTGGGCATGCACAACATCATCCAGCGTCCCATGGCGATCAATGGCCAGGTGGTCATTCGCCCGATGATGTACCTGGCACTGTCCTACGATCACCGCCTGATCGACGGTAAAGAAGCCGTGACGTTCCTGGTGACCATCAAGAACCTGCTGGAAGATCCAGCGCGTCTGCTCCTGGACATCTAAAAAACAGCGGCAAGCTGCAAGTGGCAAGCCTCAAGCTCTATATGCGTGAGGACTTCGAACTTGCCGCTTGCCGCTTGCAGCTTGTTGCTAAAAGGAACCTTTTATGACTCAGAAATTCGACGTGGTAGTGATTGGTGCGGGCCCAGGTGGTTATGTCGCCGCCATCAAGGCCGCACAGCTTGGTCTGACGACTGCCTGCATCGAGAAGTACACCGACAAGGAGGGCAAGCTGGCCCTGGGCGGTACTTGCCTGAACGTAGGTTGCATTCCTTCCAAGGCACTGCTGGATAGTTCCTGGAAATTCCACGAAGCCCAGGATGGTTTTGCCATCCACGGCATCAGCCACTCTGGCGTGAGCATGGACGTTCCGGCCATGGTCGGTCGCAAGGCCAACATCGTCAAAGGCCTGACCAGCGGTGTTGCCACCCTGTTCAAGGCCAACGGCGTCACTTCGATCCAGGGCCACGGCAAACTGCTGGCTGGCAAGAAAGTCGAAGTCACCAAGCCTGACGGTTCGGTTGAAGTGATCGAAGCCGAGAACGTGATCCTGGCTCCAGGCTCGCGTCCGATCGACATTCCGCCGGCTCCGGTAGACCAGAACGTGATCGTGGACTCCACTGGCGCCCTGGAATTCCAGGCAGTGCCAAAACGCCTGGGCGTGATCGGCGCTGGCGTCATCGGTCTGGAACTGGGTTCGGTCTGGTCGCGCCTGGGCGCACAAGTGACTGTCCTGGAAGCCCTGGACACTTTCCTGATGGCAGCCGATGCCGCTGTTTCCAAGGAAGCGCTGAAGACCCTGACCAAGCAAGGCCTGGACATCAAGCTGGGCGCTCGCGTGACCGGCTCCAAGGTCAACGGCGAAGAAGTCGTGGTGACCTACACCGACGCCAATGGCGAACAGACCATCACCTTCGACAAGCTGATCGTTGCCGTTGGTCGTCGTCCGGTGACCACCGATCTGCTGGCTGCCGACTGCGGCGTGACCCTGGACGAGCGTGGTTTCGTTCACGTTGACGATCATTGCGCCACCACCGTACCGGGCGTCTACGCCATCGGTGACGTGGTTCGCGGCATGATGCTGGCTCACAAGGCCTCGGAAGAGGGCATCATGGTTGCCGAGCGCATCAAGGGCCACAAGGCCCAGATGAACTATGATCTGATCCCTTCGGTTATCTATACTCACCCGGAAATCGCATGGGTCGGTAAAACCGAGCAGGCCTTGAAAGCTGAAGGCGTAGAAGTTAACGTCGGCACCTTCCCGTTCGCCGCCAGCGGCCGTGCCATGGCAGCCAACGACACCGGCGGTTTCGTCAAGGTCATCGCCGATGCCAAGACTGATCGCGTATTGGGCGTCCACGTGATTGGCCCAAGCGCTGCGGAACTGGTTCAGCAAGGTGCAATCGGCATGGAATTCGGCACTAGCGCCGAAGACCTGGGCATGATGGTTTTCTCCCATCCGACCCTGTCCGAAGCCCTGCACGAAGCAGCCCTGGCTGTGAATGGCACCGCCATCCACATTGCCAACCGCAAGAAACGCTAAGCAATAATAAGAAACCACGGCGGTTGGCCCGTCGTGAGCCTTGTGCGCAAGACTCACCGCGGAATATCCGCTGGACTCGACCTCTCGAGGAAGCGCCACACGCTGGATCGGAGCCCAGGCTCCGGAATCAGGTGTGGCGCTGGTTTTGAGAGTAGCGGTCACAGGTGGTGCGGCACTCAATCTTGAGCGCAGCGCCGAATGCGCAGTACCTAACGAAGACGGTAAAAAGCATGAATCTTCACGAGTATCAGGGTAAGCAGCTGTTCGCTGAATACGGCCTGCCAGTATCCAAAGGCTACGCGGTAGACACCCCGGAAGAAGCAGCAGAAGCTTGCGACAAAATCGGCGGCTCCGAGTGGGTTGTCAAAGCCCAGGTTCACGCCGGTGGTCGCGGTAAAGCGGGCGGCGTTAAGCTGGTTCGCAGCAAAGAAGACGCTAAGGCATTCGCTCAGCAGTGGTTGGGCAAGCGTCTGGTGACCTATCAGACTGACGCCAATGGCCAGCCTGTCACCAAGATCCTGGTTGAATCGTGCACTGATATCGCTAAAGAGCTGTACCTGGGCGCTGTCGTTGACCGTTCGAGCCGTCGCATCGTGTTCATGGCTTCCACCGAAGGTGGCGTGGACATCGAGAAAATCGCTCACGACACTCCAGAAAAAATTCTCAAGGCCACTATCGATCCACTGGTTGGCGCTCAGCCATTCCAGGGTCGTGAACTGGCTTTCCAACTGGGCCTGGAAGGCAAGCAAGTTGCCCAGTTCGCCAAGATCTTCGTAGGTCTGGCCAAGCTGTTCCAGGATCACGATCTGGCCCTGCTGGAAGTGAACCCGCTGGTGATCAAGGCCGACGGCGATCTGCACTGCCTGGACGCGAAGATCAACATCGACGCCAACGCCATGTACCGTCAGCCTAAGTTGAAGACCTTCCACGATCCGTCCCAGGACGATCCGCGCGAAGCCCACGCTGCCAAGTTCGAACTGAACTACGTAGCCCTGGAAGGCAACATCGGCTGCATGGTCAACGGTGCCGGCCTGGCCATGGGTACCATGGACATCGTCAACCTGCACGGCGGCAAGCCAGCCAACTTCCTCGACGTAGGTGGTGGTGCTACCAAAGAGCGCGTGACCGAAGCCTTCAAGATCATCCTGTCCGACGCCAACGTCGCTGCAGTACTGGTCAACATCTTCGGCGGCATCGTTCGTTGCGACATGATTGCCGAAGGCATCATTGGCGCCGTGAAAGAAGTCGGCGTGAAAATCCCGGTTGTTGTTCGCCTTGAAGGCAACAACGCTGAACTGGGCGCCAAAGTACTGGCAGAAAGCGGCTTGAACATCATCGCTGCTACCAGCCTGACCGACGCTGCTCAACAAGTTGTCAAAGCTGCGGAGGGCAAATAATGAGCGTCCTGATCAATAAAGACACCAAGGTTATCTGCCAGGGCATTACCGGTTCGCAAGGTAGTTTCCACACCCAGCAAGCCATCGAATACGGCACCAAGATGGTTGGCGGCGTAACTCCGGGCAAAGGCGGCACCGAGCACCTGGGCCTGCCAGTGTTCAACACCGTGAAAGACGCTGTAGCTGCCACTGGCGCCACCGCCAGCGTGATCTACGTTCCAGCTCCTTTCTGCAAGGACTCGATCCTGGAAGCGGCTTTCGGCGGCATCAAGCTGATCGTCTGCATCACCGAAGGCATTCCTACCCTGGACATGCTGGACGCCAAGGTTAAGTGCGACGAGCTGGGCGTTACCCTGATCGGCCCTAACTGCCCAGGCGTGATCACCCCAGGCGAATGCAAGATCGGCATCATGCCAGGTCACATTCACTTGCCAGGCAAGGTCGGTATCGTTTCCCGTTCCGGCACCCTGACCTACGAAGCTGTGAAGCAGACCACTGACGCCGGTTTCGGTCAGTCCACCTGCGTCGGCATCGGTGGTGACCCGATCCCGGGTTCGAACTTCATCGACATCCTGAAGCTGTTCCAGGAAGACCCGAAGACCGAAGCGATCGTAATGATCGGTGAGATCGGCGGTTCGGCTGAAGAAGAAGCGGCTGCCTACATCAAGGCACACGTGACCAAGCCGGTTGTTTCCTACATCGCTGGTGTGACTGCTCCTCCGGGCAAGCGCATGGGCCATGCTGGCGCAATCATCTCTGGCGGCAAAGGCACTGCAGACGAGAAGTTCGCTGCTCTGCAAGACGCAGGCGTTAAAACCGTGCGTTCGCTGGCAGACATCGGCAAGGCCCTGGCCGAGCTGACTGGCTGGGCGGTCAAGTAAGCCTCGCGCTCGACTTGCAGCTCTGCTGACAAAGGCCACCCCCGGGTGGCCTTTGTGCTTTCTGGGGCTTTATAAAGACCTGGAGAGGGTAGGGGGATTAATACCCGCGGAAATATAGTTATAGAAAAGCGACATTTGCGATGTCGCATATAAGAAAATTCGCACCGTGCCGGTGCGCTCGTCTTACAGATTCGTTACGCTAGCCGCCTCTTTGATGTGTCTGCTACCCACAAGGTCGCGGCACGCTAAACGGGTCAGTCTTATACGGATTGACAGCATTTCCCTCACCCAAAAGGGAAATCCCTCTCTAAATTCCGATTCAGTAGTGTGGTATTTCCTTAATGAAAGTGTTGAAAGGCCAGGACATTCTGGCACTCGGTTTCATGACCTTTGCCCTGTTCGTCGGGGCAGGCAACATCATCTTCCCGCCTATCGTCGGCTTGCAGTCCGGACCCCATGTCTGGATGGCGGCGCTGGGCTTCCTGATCACCGCGGTCGGCCTGCCGGTGATCACCGTGGTAGCCCTGGCCAAGGTGGGCGGCGCAATGGACTCCTTGAGCAGTCCTATCGGCAAGGTCGCTGGCGGCCTGCTGGCGGCAGTGTGCTACCTCGCGGTGGGGCCGCTGTTCGCTACCCCGCGTACGGCCACCGTGTCCTTCGAAGTGGGCCTGGCGCCCCTGACCGGTGAAAGCCCGCTGGCACTGGCGCTCTACAGCACCGTCTACTTCCTGCTGGTGTTCTTCATCTCCCTGTACCCGGGCCGCCTGCTGGATACCGTTGGCCGCTTCCTGGCACCGTTGAAGATCATTGCTCTGGCTGTCCTGGGCATCGCGGCGTTCGCCCTGCCGGCCGGCGACATTGGCCAGGCCACCACGGAATACGTGGCGGCGCCATTCTCCCAGGGCTTCATCAACGGCTACCTGACCATGGACACCCTGGGTGCGCTGGTCTTCGGCATTGTCATCGTCAACGCCATCCGTTCCCGTGGGGTCGAATCGCCACGGTTGATCACCCGTTATGCAGTGACCGCCGGCCTGATTGCCGGTGTAGGCCTGGCGCTGGTCTATGTCAGCCTGTTCCGCCTCGGTTCCGGCAGTCACGAAGTCGCCGCCGGTGCTACCAATGGTGCGGCAGTGTTGCATGCCTATGTGCAGCACACCTTCGGTTCCCTGGGCAGCGGTTTCCTCGCGGTGCTGATCTCCCTGGCCTGCCTGGTGACTGCGGTGGGCCTGACCTGCGCCTGCGCCGAGTACTTCAGCCGTGTCCTGCCGTTGTCCTACAAGACCCTGGTAGTGATTCTGGCGACCTTCTCGTTGCTGGTATCGAACCTGGGCCTGACCAAGCTGATCGCTTTCTCGATCCCGGTGCTGACCGCCATTTATCCGCCTTGTATCGTTCTGGTGGGCCTGAGCTTCTGCAAGGACTTCTGGCAGGATCAGCGCCGCATCGTCGGACCGGTGATGCTGGTGTCGTTCATCTTCGGTCTGATTGATGCCCTCAAGGGCACCGTTTTTGCCGATTTGATTCCGCGCCAGTTCTCCGACCTGCCGTTGAGCGAGCAAGGCCTGGCCTGGCTGGTACCGTCAGTGATCGTCCTGGCGCTGGCCGTGGTCTGCGATCGCCTGCTGGGCAAGCGCAGCGAAGCCCTGGCTTGATCCAACCCGTGCTTGCCGGCTGCCACAAGCGGTCGGCAAGCACTGATGAAAATGCCCCGTATCCATCGATACGGGGCATTTTTTATGGGCGTTGCACGGTGTCTTTTTCCCCTGCGAGGCGTCGAAGCACTGGTCCTCGCTCTCGCCAATGCCTACAGGAATGTGCATGTCGTTCATCCAAGCCAATCAGATCCACCTACTGGCCGCCCTCTGGTTCATTGTCTGCTGGGGTGGCTATACCCGCTACGCCAGCTGGAAGGGCCGGGACACCGCCTGCCTGGCCAGTGTCCTGCACCTGTATCGCGAGGACTGGATGCGCCGCATGCTGCTGCGAGACAACCGCATTGCCGATGCCAGCGTCATCGGCAACCTGGAGCGCAACGCCTCGTTCTTCGCTTCCAGTACCCTGATCATCCTGGCGGGCATTCTCACTGTGCTGGGCGCTTCGGAGCGTGCAGTGTCGCTGCTGGCGGACATTCCCATGGTGCAGCAAGCATCCCAGGGGATGTCGGAGATCAAGCTGCTGTGCCTGGCGCTGGTCTTTGTCTATGCCTTCTTCACCTTCAGTTGGTGCATGCGCCAATACAACTTCGCCGCGGTGCTGGTGGGTTCGGCGCCGATGATCGGCGAGCGACACGTGTCCGAGCAGGAGCGCAAGGCCTTCGCGGCACGAGCGGCGCGAGTGATTTCCATGGCGGCCAACCAGTTCAACTTCGGCCTGCGCTCGTATTATTTCGGCATGACCATGCTGGCCTGGTTCGTCAGCCCCTGGCTGTTCATGCTGATGAGCAGCGGAGTGGTGCTGGTGCTCTACCGTCGCGAGTTTCACTCCGACGTGCTGGATGTCATGGTCTATACCCCTACTGAGGCGCCATTGCCCGAGGTGAGCAAGGAGACGAACGGATGAGCATTCCATTCTGGTGCGTGTTTGCCAGTGCACTGCTGATATTCATTGCCCGGATGCCGGTGGCCAGGGCCATGAAGGAGCAGGGCGGCTACGACAACCATTTGCCACGCCAGCAGCAGGCCCGATTGAGTGGACTCGGTGCCAGGGCCCTGGCGGCGCATCAGAACAGTTTCGAAGCCTTCATCCTGTTCGCGGTCGGTGTGTTGATGGCGCATACCACACAGACCCAGGGTTGGTTGATCGATGCCCTGGCGATCGTTTTCGTGATTGCCCGCGTGTTGTACCTGGCATGTTATCTGGCTGACCTTGCGTGGCAGCGAAGCCTGTTCTGGGGCGTCGGCCTGTTGTGCTCCTTGTTATTGATGCTTAGTCCAACTTTTCGTTGGCTGTTGCTCTAGAAGTTTTGCCAGAAACGATAAAGCCCGCACTTGGCGGGCTTTATTCTGTGTGGCGCTAAAACCGACTTAGTTGGTTTTAGGAGCTGCTTCCTTGGCGCTTTCTTCTGCAGCGGCCTTGTTGGCTTCAGCCTGATCTTTGGCAGCTTCGGCGTTTTCCTTGGCTGCGTCGTTCACCTTATCCTGAGCCTCGTTCATTTTCTGTTGGGCTTGCTCAGCATGTTGGTTGGCATCTTGAGCTTTGTCCTCGGATTTCTTGTCGCAGGCAGCCAGACCGAGCGAGGCGGTCAGCATCAGGGCAATAGCTAAAGTCTTACGCATGGGGTGTTTCTCCTGAGTGAAGATGTCTACTGGCTTTTCGATCATAGCCTGGTGATTTAAGTTCCTTCGGTTGCACAGATATATTAAGTATTGATGTCACGGAACTTTTTCCTGCTTTGCCTCATGCATATTCCTGAAAATAAAAAGAGACGTTTGCCATGGTGCAAGACCTTATCTTCGAGCGTGCGAAACGCTTTATTTCTGCATTGCGCCACTGTCAGGTGCTGGGTATTTACGTCCATAGTGCCTCTGAACAGGGGATGACCCTGGCCTTGCCCTACAGCCCGCAGATTGTCGGCGATCCCCATAGCGGAGTGATCCATGGCGGGGCCCTGACCACGCTGATGGACACCGCCTGCGGCTTGGCCACGCTGTGTGTGCTGCCCGAGTTCGAGGTGTGCCCGACCCTGGACCTGCGCATCGACTACATGCATCCGGCTCAGCCTCACCAGGCTGTGTTCGGGTTTGCCCAGTGTTACCGGGTCACCCGCGATGTGATCTTCACTCGTGGTTTTGCCTATCAGGACGATCCCGAGCATCCGGTGGCCCATGTCGTGGGCACCTTCATGCGCATGGGCAAGGGGCTGCCTGGTGCCGGCAAGGGAGAGCGGACATGAATGAGGATCTCAAGACCTTGCTGGACCAGGCGCACCAGGCAGGGGAGTACGGGCCGTTGCTGCAAAGGATTCCTTATGCGGCATTGATTGGCGTGGAGTGCTCGCGCCTGGGCGATGAGCTGCTGTTCCGCTTGCCGGCCAGCAAGGACAACATTGGCAATCCCATGCTGCCGGCACTGCATGGTGGCGTGATCGCAGGTTTCATGGAGCTGGCGGCAGCCCTGCATCTGTTGATCTTCACCGGAGCGCCAGAGGTGCCGAAGATCATCGACTTCTCGCTGGACTACCTGAGCGCCGGACGCTTTCGCGATACGTTCGCCCGTTGCCAGGTGTGCCGCCAGGGACGACGGGTGGCCAACGTCGCCATCACTGCCTGGCAGAGCACTGCCGATGAGCCGATTGCCACCGCTCGGGCACATTTCAAGATTCAGGAGGGGGGCGGCTCTTGAAATCCGCTCGGTGATCCCCACTTTCATGTCATCCCGCCGCTCACCGCTTCCGGAGTGCGGCCAATGCCATCTGATTGGAGTGTGATGACCATGAGTGTGGAAACTCAAAAGGAAACCCTGGGCTTCCAGACCGAGGTGAAGCAACTGCTGCACCTCATGATCCATTCGTTGTATTCCAACAAGGAAATCTTCCTTCGCGAATTGATCTCGAACGCCTCCGACGCGGTCGACAAGTTGCGCTTCGAAGCCCTGTCCAAGCCCGAGTTGCTGGAAGGCGGCGGCGAGCTGAAGATCCGTGTGAGCTTCGACAAGGACGCGAAAACCGTCACCCTCGAAGACAACGGCATCGGCATGAGCCGTGAAGATGTGATCACCCACCTGGGGACCATCGCCAAATCCGGCACCGCCGACTTCATGAAAAACCTCAGCGGCGACCAGAAGAAGGATTCGCACCTGATCGGCCAGTTCGGCGTGGGTTTCTACTCTGCGTTCATCGTTGCCGACCAGGTTGAAGTGTTCAGCCGCCGTGCCGGCCAACCCGCCAGCGAAGGTGTGCACTGGTCGTCCAAAGGCGAAGGCGAGTTCGAGGTCGCGACCGTCGACAAGGCCGAGCGCGGCACCCGCATCGTGTTGCACCTGAAGTCCGGTGAAGAAGAGTTCGCCGATGGCTGGCGTCTGCGCAACATCATCAAGAAGTACTCCGACCACATCGCCTTGCCGATCGAGCTGCCCAAGGAGGCCGCTGCCGCCGAAGGCGAAGAAGAGCCGGCGCTGGAATGGGAAACCGTCAACCGCGCCAGTGCCCTGTGGACCCGTCCGCGTACCGAAATCAAGGACGAGGAATACCAGGAGTTCTACAAGCACATCGCCCATGATTTCGAGAACCCGCTGAGCTGGAGCCACAACAAGGTCGAAGGCAAGCTGGAATACAGCTCCCTGCTGTATGTACCGGCCCGCGCGCCATTCGACCTGTACCAGCGTGAAGCGCCGAAGGGCCTCAAGCTCTACGTGCAGCGCGTGTTCGTCATGGACCAGGCCGAATCCTTCCTGCCGCTGTACCTGCGCTTCATCAAGGGCGTGGTGGATTCCAACGACCTGTCGCTGAACGTCTCGCGGGAAATCCTGCAGAAAGACCCGATCATCGATTCGATGAAGTCGGCGCTGACCAAGCGGGTCCTGGACATGCTGGAGAAACTGGCCAAGAACGAGCCCGAGCAATACAAGGGCTTCTGGAAGAACTTCGGCCAGGTGATGAAAGAAGGCCCGGCCGAAGATTTCGCCAACAAGGAGAAGATCGCCGGCTTGCTGCGCTTCGCTTCCACCTTGGGCGACGACGGCGAGCAGAACGTCTCCCTGGCCGACTACCTGGCGCGGGCCAAGGAAGGCCAGGACAAGATCTACTTCCTCACTGGCGAGTCCTATGCCCAGGTCAAGAACAGCCCGCACCTGGAGGTCTTCCGCAAGAAAGGCATCGAAGTGCTGCTGCTGACCGACCGGATCGACGAGTGGCTGATGAGCTACCTCAACGAATTCGACGGCAAGAGCTTTGTCGATGTGGCGCGTGGTGACCTGGACCTGGGCAACCTGGATTCCGAAGAGGACAAGAAGGCTGCCGAGGAAGTCGCCAAGACCAAGGAAGGCCTGGTGGAGCGGATCAAGACCGCCCTGGGTGAGAACGTCAGCGAAGTGCGGGTTTCCCATCGCCTGACCGACTCTCCGGCGATCCTGGCCATCGGCGAGCAGGACCTGGGCCTGCAGATGCGCCAGATCCTTGAAGCCAGCGGGCAGAAGGTTCCGGACTCCAAGCCGATCTTCGAATTCAACCCGACTCACCCGCTGATCGAGAAACTCGACGGCGAGCAGAGCGACGAGCGCTTTGGCGACCTGTCGCACATCCTCTTCGACCAGGCGGCCCTGGCGGCCGGCGACAGCTTGAAGGACCCGGCGGCCTATGTGCGACGCCTGAACAAGCTGTTGGTGGAGCTGTCGGTTTAATCACGTTGCAGGAAAAACCCGCCCTCTCGGCGGGTTTTTTCATTCTGGTGTCCCCTACTGGAGAAACTGAGTCATGAGTCAAATCACAGTGCGTTCCGTGGTGTATCAGATCGATGGACAACCCTATGAAGGTCGCCTGGCCTTCGATGCCGCTCATGCGGGCGCGCGTCCGGGGCTGCTGATGGCACCGAACTGGATGGGCGTCACCGACGGCGCGCAAAAGATCGCCGAGGCTGTCGCCGCCAAGGGCTATGTGGTGCTGATTGCCGACCTGTACGGCCAGGCGCTGCGCCCACGTGACTTCAACGAGGCAGGCGCGGCGATGACCCCGCTGAAGGATGACCGAGCCTTGTTGCGCAAGCGCATGCAGGCTTCGTTCGCCGCCTTGCAGGCCCAGGTCGAGGCACCGGTCGACACATCGAAGCTGGCGACCTTCGGTTTCTGCTTCGGTGGTTGCTGTGCCCTGGAACTGGCGCGCAGTGGTGCGGCCGTGAAGGCGGCGGTGTCGTTCCACGGCACCCTGGATACCCCCACGCCTGGCGATGCCTTCAACATCCAGGGAGCGGTGCTGGTGCTGCACGGCGCGGCAGATCCGTTCGTGGCCAAGGAGCAGCTGCCGGCCTTCGAAGCGGAAATGGACGCGGCAGGGGTGGACTGGCAATTGGTCAGCTACGGCGGTGCGGTGCATTCCTTCACCGATACCCACGCCAATGTCCCGGGCAAGATGATGTACGACGCCAAGATCTCGGCCCGGGCCTTCGCCACCATGCATCACTTGCTGGACGAAGTGTTCAAGGACTGAGATGTGACTCTTGCTGGAGCCGGCCCGCCGGCGCCAGCGGTTTTCTCGTGGTCAGCGACGGGCCTGTGGCAGTTCGATGCGTTCGCTCTCGCCCGGCACCTGCGGCCAGTCTCCGGCAGTCCAGCGCCGGCGCGCCTCGTCGATCAGGGCAGGATCGCTGGCGACGAAGTTCCAGTTGACCCGCCGTGGCCCATCCAGGGGCGCACCGCCGATCAGTACCGCGTGGCACTCGCTCTGGGCGAACAGCGTGGCGTTTTCCCCTTCCGGCAATACCACCAGCGAGTGCGCGGGCAATGGCTCGCCGTCCAGTTGTGCTTCTCCATCCAGCACATACAGGGCCCGTTGCTGATGCTCGGTGGGAATCAGCAGGCTGGTGGCGGTCTGCAGCCGCAGCTCGGCATACAGGGTCGGGGAGAGCACTGGCACTGGTGATGCCAGGCAGAAGCCACTACCGGCGATCATGCGAATGCTCACGCCAAGGTTGTCGCTGACCGGCAGGCTGCTGGCCGGGTGGTGGCTGTAATGCCCCGGGCCTTGCTCGTGTTCCCTGGGCGAGGCCAGCCAGACCTGCAGGCCATGCATCTCGAAACCCTGGGCCAGCAAGGGCGCTGGTGTGCGCTCGACATGGGCGATCGCGCTACCGGCGGTCATCCAGCTGACATCCCCGGCCTCGACGATCTGATCCGAGCCCAGGCTGTCCTTGTGCTGGATCTGTCCGGCGAACAGGTAGGTCAGGGTGGACAGGCCGATATGCGGATGCTGGCGGATGTTCATGCCTTTGCCCGCGGCGTAGCGGGTTTCCAGCATGTGGTCGAAGAACACGAAGGGCCCGACGCTGCGGCACTGGGCCGACGGCAGGGGACGCAGAATGGGCTGGCCTTCAACGTCCTCGGCACGGGGACGGATCACGAGGGGGGAGTTCATGGCGGATTCCAGGCTGATCGGGTTATGCCCGGGAGCATAACCCGCTTGTGCCGGCCTTGCCGCTACTGACTGAAGGCGCCTTCGGAGAGGTGGGTCTCGATGCTGACTTCGCTGGTGGTCATCAGCTTGTGGATCGGGCAACGGTCGGCCACCCGGTGCAACTCATCGCGCTGATCGTCGGTGAGCACACCCTTGAGGGTCAGCTTCACGTGCAGGGCGTACTTGCCCTTGGACTCCTCGCTGTTGTCATGCTTGATTTCCACCGTGACCCCGGTGAGCGGGATGTTCTTCTTCTGTGCGTAGAGCTTGAGGGTCAGGGCCTTGCATGCCCCCAGGGCGGCGTCGAAGTAATCGTGGGGTTCGGGGGCGGTGCCTTCGCCGCCTGCGGATTTGGGCAGGTCGGTGAAGAAGTGGTGGTCCTCGTCCACCTGGATACTGTGGCGGTAACCTTCGCTGGACTCGGTGTTGACGGTAATGGTCATGGCAAACCTCAGGCAGTGATTGATGGAACCAGGCATTAAAGGTGCTGAAGTTATAGAGCATCGCACAACGCGAGCGTTCCCCTTTTTCTGAACCTGCGACCTGGCGTCACGGTCTCCTGCTTCGAACCTCAGGAGTGGGCGCGGTGCACTGGAACGCTTTCTACGCAGGCACATTGTGGATCTGCGCGCTGCTGCCCCTGGCGACGGCCCAGGCTCGGGACTACGTCTACAGCGATGCGCACCTGCACTACGTCGACTTCTTCCAGGAAACCCAGGGCATGCCTGCGTTGCTCAAGGCCATGGCCGACAACCGGATCGAGCAGGTGATGATCTCCGGGATTCCGGTGGCCAAGAAATGGCATGAGGACGAACCCAAGCGCCCACGCTACTACGCAGGTGACGATGCCGGTGCCTATTGGTACAGCGCCACCGATGTACTGGTGGCCGCTGCGGTGAAGCAACTGCCGGTCGAGCAGCGTCGGCGTCTGCATCCGTTCCTGTCGGGGTTCAATCCCAATGACAAGAATGCCGCGGCCCACGTCCGGCGCATGCTCGAGCTCGATCCGGGGCTCTGGCAGGGCATCGGCGAGGTTTTCACCCGCCACGACGACCTCACCGCGCTGATCGATGGCGACACGCCACGGGCCAACAACGAGGCCCTGGCCAAGGTCTACCGCCTGGCCGCAGAGCACGATCTGCCGGTAATGCTGCACTCGAACATCACCTCCAAGCGTGAGCGCAACCCTCTGTACCTGGCGGAAATCGAAGAGCCCCTGGCTCAGCATCCGCAGACGCGTTTCATCTGGGCCCATGCCGGCACCAGCGCCGAGATCCATCGCCACCAGGAGCACCTGGGGTTCTTGCTGCCCACCCTGGAGCGCTTGCTGGAGCGTTATCCCAATCTCTACATCGATTTGTCCTGGAGCCTACTCACCCCTTATCTGCTGGACGAGCAAGGCACGGCTCGCCCTGAGTGGCTGCACCTGGTGGAGCGCTTTCCAGAGCGGTTCATGCTGGGTTCGGACGTGGTCGGTCGCTTCGACAAGCTGGGGCAAGAACTGCACGGCTTCGATGGGTTCCTCGATGCCCTGCCAGAGGAGGTGGCTCGCAAGGTAGCCCGTGACAACTTCCTGGCCATTCTCCCGGCCTCACGCTGAAGTCGCTTCTGTCACGGACTGTCATCAACCTGTCACTCCTTCTTCATAAGCTCGCGCCATCTCAAACAAGGAGCGCGATATGCATCTCACTCGTTCAAGCGTCCTGGCGGCGCTGATGATCTTCAGCGGCCTGGCCTGCGCCGAGGTCCGCGTCGAAGGCGCCGTGGAGTACGGCTTGTTCGAAGGACCCAAGGCCGAGCTGCAGTCCGGGGAGCGGATACTGCGCCGCAGCAACGAGAAGATCCAGCAGACCTCCGTGGTGCCGGCCAGGCTGGGCACCAAGTTCGGCATGCGCTACCAGTTGCAGGGCAAGGTTGCCGATGGCCAGCCCCTGACCCTGTTGTACCTGACACCCGGCATCCGCACGCCGGACGGGGTGCGCCATGACAAACTCGAGGTCACCCAGAAACTGGTGCCCAATGCGCCCCAGGATGTGATGGCCTACGAATTCACCGAAAACCATGAAATCGTCCCGGGTGAATGGCACTTCATGGTGTTCCAGGGCGACCGTTTGTTGGCAGAACAGCGATTTTCCGTGCGCTGAATCGTTTTACGCCCAGGTATCGAAGTGCTTGGGCGTTTTGATATCACTTTTTCGTCTTACGCAAATTCCTTCCGGCCCGATACCGTCTAAGAGCACCCTGCTGCAAGGTCTTGCAGCGCTCTAGGAAGGAGCCAAAGGAATGAGTCTCAGAAGTCTCAATATTGCGCCACGCGCAAGCCTGGGTTTTGGTTTGCTGGCGCTCATGGTGTTTATCCTCGGGGCGTTCGCCCTGATGCAAATGGCCAACATGCGCCAGCAATCGGACGAAGTGGAGAGCAACTGGCTGCCCAGTGTCATGTCCGTCGGCGACATGAGCCAGGACCTGTTGCGGATCCGTGCCCTGACCCTGCGCCTGCTGATCAACCGCGCCCCGCAGGCAATTGTCCAGAACGAAGGCAAGATCAACGACATCAAGAAGGGCCTGAGTATTGCCCAGGGCCGTTATGAGTCGCTGATCGTGCTGCCCCAGGAGCGTGTGCTGTTCGACCGCTTCAAGTCCATAGAGAAGCAGTACCTGGAGCGTCAGGCCCAGGTCATGGCGTACTCCAGCCAGAACCAGGTGGAGGAGGGGGTCAAGGTCGTCAACGGCGAGATGAACCAGTTGGCCGACGAGATGGCCACCACGCTGCACGAGCTGGTGGAGTTGAACAAGCAGAGTGCCACCCAGGCCACGGACCTGGCCAAGGCGGTGTTCAGCAAGTCGCGGATATGGGTGGTGGTCATGATCGTGGTCGCGGCACTGGTGACCATCGGCCTGGCCCTCCTGCTGACGCGCAGTATCGTCCTGCCGCTGGCGCAATCGCTGAGCGTGGCCGAGGTGGTGGCCGGGGGCGACCTGACGGGCGATATCAAGGTGATCGGCAAGGATGAGCCGGCCCGCCTGCTGCAGGCGCTCAAGGCCATGCAGCACAGCCTACGGGAAACCATCAAGCGGATTTCCGATTCCTCCAGCCAGTTGGCCTCGGCCTCGGAAGAACTCAGCAGCGTCACCGAGGATGCGACCCGCGGCCTGCATCAGCAGAGCCAGGAAATCGAGCAGGCGGCCACGGCGGTGAACCAGATGACGGCGGCGGTGGAGGAGGTGGCCAGCAATGCCGTGGCCACGTCCCAGGCTTCCCGGGAGTCCGACCGGATCGCCCAGCATGGGCGCGAGCAGGTGCAGCAGACGGTGCTGTCCATCGAGTCGCTGGCACAGGATGTGACCGCCAATGCTGGCCAGGTCGAAGACCTGGCGCAGAAAGTCTATGGCATCAGCAAGGTATTGGAAGTGATCCGCGCCATCGCCGAGCAGACCAATCTCCTGGCCCTGAACGCAGCCATCGAGGCGGCGCGGGCAGGGGATGCCGGGCGTGGTTTTGCCGTGGTGGCCGATGAAGTAAGGGCACTGGCCCACCGGACCCAGCAGTCGACCCAGGAGATCGAGCAGATGATCGGTGGAATCCAGCAGGGCACCGACCAGGCGGTAAACGCCATGCAGCAGAGCAATACCCGTGCTCGCTCGACCCTGGAGGTGGCCAAGGCGGCCGGCCAGGCCCTTGAGGAGATTGCCTCGGCATTCACCGAGATCAACGAGCGCAACATAGTCATTGCGAGCGCCTCGGAGCAGCAGGCGGCGGTGGCGCGAGAGGTGGACCGCAACCTGATGAACATCCGCGACCTGGCCCACCAGACCTCGGCGGGCGCCAACCAGACCAGCGCCGCCAGCCAGGAACTGTCGCGCCTGGCGGTGGACCTGAACACCATGGTGGCGCGTTTCTCGGTGTAGATCGCAGGCAAGAAAAAGCCCCGAACCAGTCGGGGCTTTTTCAGGAGAGCGGCGGGGCTTACTTGCCCTGCCAGCGCTTCAGCACCAGGGTGGCGTTGGTGCCACCGAAGCCGAAGCTGTTGCTCATCACGGTGTTGATGGTGGCGTCTTCGCGGGTCTTGGTCAGGATCGGCATGTCGGCCACTTCCGGATCCAGTTCGTCGACGTTGGCCGAGCCGGCCATGAAGTTGCCTTCCATCATCAGCATGCAGTAGATCGCTTCGTGAACGCCGGCGGCGCCCAGGGAGTGACCCGACAGGCTCTTGGTGGAGCTGATGGCCGGCGCCTTGTCGGCAAACACTTCACGTACGCCTTTCATTTCGGCGACGTCGCCAACCGGCGTCGAAGTGCCGTGGGTGTTCAGGTAGTCGATCGGGGTGTCGACGGTGGACATGGCCATCTGCATGCAGCGGATCGCGCCTTCGCCACTTGGAGCCACCATGTCGTAGCCATCGGAAGTGGCGCCGTAGCCGACGATTTCCGCGTAGATCTTGGCGCCACGGGCCAGGGCGTGTTCCAGCTCCTCGACCACCACCATACCGCCACCGCCGGCGATGACGAAGCCGTCACGCTTGGCGTCATAGGCGCGGGAGGCCTTTTCCGGAGTTTCGTTGTACTGGGTGGACAGGGCGCCCATGGCGTCGAACAGGAACGACTGGGTCCAGTGTTCTTCTTCACCGCCGCCAGCGAAGACGATGTCCTGCTTGCCCATCTGGATCTGCTCCATGGCAGTCCCGATGCAGTGGGCGCTAGTGGCGCAGGCCGACGCGATGGAGTAGTTCAGGCCCTTGATCTTGAACGGGGTGGCCAGGCAGGCGGAAACAGTGCTGCTCATGGTCCGGGTGACGCGGTACGGGCCAACACGCTTCACGCCTTTCTCGCGCAGGATGTCCAGCGCTTCCATCTGGTTCAGGGTCGAGGCACCGCCGGAGCCGGCGATCAGGCCGGTACGCGGGTTGGACACTTGCTCTTCGGTCAGGCCGGAGTCGGCAATGGCGTCTTTCATCGCCAGGTACGCATAAGCTGCCGCGTGGCCGACGAAACGATAGATCTTGCGATCGATCAGTTCTTCGAGGTTCAGGTCGATGGAGCCGGAAACCTGGCTACGCAGACCCATTTCGGCATATTCCGGGTTGAAGCGGATGCCAGGGCGACTTGCACGCAGGTTAGCGGAGACGGTCTCTTTGTCATTGCCCAGGCACGAAACGATGCCCAGACCAGTGATAACGACGCGGCGCATGCGGATAACCCTTAAAAATTGTCAGTGGAGGTGAACACGCCGACCCGCAGGCCTTCGGCAGTGTAGATTTCCTTGCCGTCGACGCTGACCGAACCATCGGCGATGGCCAGGTTCAGCTTGCCCTTCAGGACGCGCTTGATATGAATGTTGTAGGTGACCTTCTTGGCCGTTGGCAGGACCTGGCCGAAGAATTTGACTTCTCCCGAACCCAGTGCACGGCCGCGGCCTGGCAGGCCTTGCCAGCCCAGGTAGAAACCCACCAGCTGCCACATGGCATCCAGGCCCAGGCAACCTGGCATGACCGGATCGCCTTCGAAGTGGCAGGCGAAAAACCACAGGTCTGGAGTGATATCCAGCTCGGCGACCAACTCACCTTTGCCGTACTTGCCGCCTTCGCCGCTGATATGGGTGATGCGATCGATCATCAGCATGTTACCGGCGGGCAGTTGCGCATTACCTGGGCCGAACAGCTCACCGCGACTGCAGCGCAGCAGGTCTTCCCGAGTAAAGGCGTTTTGTTTGGTCATGCGAGCTCCTCAATAGTCCCGTGCGGCAGGGTTGGGCAAATCTTCCCAGCCGATCGAAGCGTTCATGCCTCGAGCCGGCAGCCTACTCATAGACTATTGCGTTGTAGTGAAAGTCACAGCGCAAAGGGCATGAATGTACACTTGTGCACTGAAATTTTTTTCGAGGGCCTTTTCGGGGCCCCATCGGGTGCCTAAGACTGCCGCACTTTCGCCCGCCACGCCAGTCGCAGATGTTTGAAAATAGCCTGCTACTGCACCCAACGTTGGAGAATTTGCTGCAGATCCGCCCGCTTGAAAGGTTTCGCCAGATAGTCGTTCATGCCCGCCGCGAGACAGGCTTCACGGTCGCCCTGCAAGGCGTTGGCGGTCAGCGCGATGATGGGCAGATCGGCACAACCGGGCAATTGCCGGATCTGTCGGGTGGCTTCGTAGCCGTCGACCAGCGGCAACCGGCAATCCATCAGGATCGCTTCGAAAATCAGGCTTTCGGCGCTGCGCACCGCCTGGACGCCATCGGTCACGATGCTCACGCTGAAGCCCAGGCTGCGCAGCATGGCCTGGATCACGGTCTGGTTCACCGGATTGTCCTCCACCAGCAGCACGTTGCGGCCTTCGCCCTGATGCGCCGTCGTGCTGACCCGCGGGGCGAGCACCGGCAGGCTCTGTTGGAACAACGCCAGCGGGATCTCCAGGGTGAATACCGATCCGTGGCCTTCCTCGCTTTGGGCGCGCAGGGTGCCGCCCATGCGCTCGGCCAGGGTCCGAGCGATGGGCAAGCCCAGCCCGGTGCCGCCATAGCGCCGGGAAATCGAGCTGTCGGCCTGCTGGAAGGCGTCGAACATCGATTCCAGGCTCGCCGGATTGATGCCGATGCCGCTGTCGCGCACCGAGCAGGTGAACCACAGCAGCTCATGATCCAGGGTCTGCCACTGCGACTCGACGGTGACGCTGCCTTGCTCGGTGAACTTCAGCGCGTTGCCGATCAGGTTGACCAGGATCTGGCGGATCCGTGTCGGGTCGCCCTTGACCTGCAGCGACTCCATCCCTGGCGGAATCCGCAGCCTCAGGTCCAGGCCGCGCTGCAGGGCGGTGTGCTGGAAGGCCTGGGCCGAGCTGCCGATCAGTTCGGACAGGTTGAACGGGATGTGTTCCAGCTCCAGGGCCGAACGTTCGATGCGGGAGAAATCGAGGATGTCGTTGATCACCTTGAGCAGGTGTTCGGTGGACTCCGAAGCCAGCGCGGCGTACTCGCTCTGTTCGCGGGTCATCTCGGTGGTTTCCAGCAACTGCAGCATGCCCAGCACGCCATTCATCGGGGTGCGCAGTTCGTGGCTCATCATCGCCAGAAAGTCCGACTTGGCCTTGTTCGCCCGTTCCGCCTCTTCCCGGGTCTGGATCAGTTGCGACATGGCCTGCTGCTGCTCGCGGCTGGCCAGTTCGAGGCCGGCCGCGAGGTTGTTGATATGCCGGGCCAGGTTGCCCAGTTCGCCGTCATCGACGATGGGCAGTGGCGTCTTGAAATCGCCCTCCTGGATCGCCTTGACCGCGTTGCTCATGGCGCTGATCGGTTGGGCCAGGCCGGCGGCCAGGCGTCGGGCCAGCAGGTAGGTGAAGAGCAGGGCGAACAGGGCGAGGATGCCGGCCTTGAGGACGATTTCCTGCTGGCGCTGGCTGAAGGCATCGTTGGACATGCCGACGATCACCCGCCCCAGGTAGCCGTCGCCCTGGCTGGCCAGGCTGCCCGGTGCCTCCTGCAGGAAGTCGTTGTGCACCTGGATGCGCTGCAGCCGCACCGGGGCCTGGAACACCTTGATCTGCTGCGCATGATCGCGGCTGGCCGAGGGTTGTTCGACATACACCAGGATGTTGTTGGCGCTGTCCTGCACTTCGACAAAATGCACGTGGGGCGTGGTCAGCGTCGCCTGCAGCAGGCTTTCCAGTCCTTCGTTGTTGCCGGAGATCAAGCCGTACTCGGTGGCGGGGGCCAGCTGGTTGGCGATCAGTTGGCCGGTGTGATCCTGCTCCTGGTGCAAGTCTTGGATGCGCACGAAGGTGAAGAAGCTGATCAGCAACAGCGTCAGGAGCAAGGCAGGACCGAGGCTGATGAGCTGGGTGCGGGCGTGGATGTCCCAACGGCGACGCAATGTCATGGGCGTTTCTCTCCTTCGCTCAACTGGCGCGCAACGGCCTCGGGGTCGATTTCCTCGATGCCCAGGGAGCGTGCCACCTGTGGATTGCTCAGTACTTTGAAGGCTGTCGGGTACAGCGTGCGCGGCCAGCGGGCCACAGGCTGGTCGAGCAGCTGGTCGAGAGTCTGCAGCCAGTCCTGCTGGTCGCTGTAGGTGCTGGCCAGGCTGCCGGCCCTGACGAACCCGGCGTTGGGCCCGATCAGGGCCTGTTGCCGGGCGTAGCTGCTGAGCAGCAGGTTCTTGACGGTCCTGGGGTTGTACAGGCTGGGGTCGTCCAGCCCCAGCAGGACTTCGCTGTCGCGCAGCACCTCATGCAACGGGCGGCTGTCACCGGTGCTGTCCCAGGGCTCGGCGACGATCTCCAGGCCCAGGGAGCGCGCCGCTTCACGCACTTCATCGAGCAGGAAGCGGCTGTCCTGGCTGTACAGCACGCCCACGCGGCGGACCTGGGGCAGGACGCTGCGGATCAGGCGCAGCTGGCGCGCCATCGGTGGATCGCTCCACAACAGGCTGAGCCTGGGCTGTGGTGTGCCCGGCAGGCGCTGGGCGGCCTGCAGGCGACTGATGCGCAACACCAGGGTCGCCGGGCCTTGTGGTTCTTGCAGGCGCCAGTCGAGACTCTGCGGGTCCAGCAGCACCAGGCGGGTGGTCGCGGGCAGTTGGCCTGGCGCGGGCAGTTGCCCCAGGGGCACGAAGCGCACTTGGTCCCGGGGGCGCAAGTCGGCCAGGTCTCGGGTGAAGTTGCGCACCCCTTCGTTGTCTTCGTTGGCGGTCAGGAGGATGTCGGCCGCCCGCAATGGCGCGCACAGCAGCAGTCCCAGCAGGAGCAGGCCCCAGCCGAGTCGACCCACGCCCTTGCGGGAACTGGCCATGCTAGAACTCCAGCTCCGCGCTGAAATAGAGCGTGTGCCGTGAGTCGTAGCGGTTGTCGGCGAACGTGGTGGGCTCATGGTCGAGCCGTTGTTGCAGGGTGCCCGCCAGTTCCAGGCTGGCCTTGCCCAGGGGCAGGCGCTTGGCGACGCGGGTATCGACCCGCTGGAAGCGATAGCCGTTGAGGGCGTTGTCCCCATAGTAGAAGAGCGCGCTCGACCAGCCCTGGCCCCAGTTGCGCAGCCAGCCGGCCGAACCGCTGTTGCTGGCGCTCAAGCGCTGGTCCAGGGGATTGCTGGCCCGGGCATGGACGTAGGCGTAGGTCAGGCGCAGGCGATCGGCGCGGCTCAGGTGCCAGTCCAGCTGGCTTTCGCTGCCGGTGAAGCGCGCCGAGTTGCTGTTGCTGGCCACGTACTGGTTGTTGCGCAGTGGCTCGCTGACCATCTGGCTGATTTCGTCATAGAACAGCTTGATGTCGAGGTTCAGCGCCTGGTCGACGAAATAGCCGTTGTAGCCCAGCTCGCGTGAGCGCATGCGCTCCTGGTCGAGGTTGCCGGGACCACGGGTCCTGACGAAGTACTGGGCGCCATCCTGGCCGTAGACCGGGGCGCTCAGGCCGGTGACCCGGTAGCTCCAGTTGACGTTGTTCTCGAACATGTCTGGTGACCGGATAGCCTCCGAGTACACCGCTCGCAGCCCGTGGCGGGGGGTGATCAGGTAGTTGACCGCGATTCGCGGGGTCAGGGAGTGGCCGCCCAGCTCTGTGTCCTCGTACATGGCACCGCCCTGGACCAGCCAGTGTTCGCTGGCCCGCCACTCCAGCTGGCCGAACAGGCGCCAGGTGGTGTCGTCCAGCACGCCGTTGAAGTAGGTCTCGGAGTCGGCGCGGTCGTAACGATAGTTCATGCCGCTGACCAGCCGCAGATTGTCGGCCAGGCTCAGGGTGTCCTGTATTTCCAGGTCGTAGCGAGTTTCCCGGGCGCTCTGGTCGATATTGCCGCAGACGGGCTTGCTCCCACCTTCCTTGTTCCATTGCTCAAGGACTTTCCCCGCCAGTGCTTCTTCGTCCGGGGAACCGGCCGGTGCCTTCGAATAACTGGCGATGTTGCGTGCCAGGCGCTCGGTGTAGTTCGGGTTGAGCTGCCACAGGCGAGTCAGCTCGGGGCTGAAGGACAGGGCCGCATCGCAGGCTCTCCAGGTCTGCTGCCGGTCCCAGTGCTGGGCCGAGCCCTGTACATAGAGGCTGTGTCCCGGGTCCAGGTCCAGGTTCCAGCGCAGGGAGCCGGCGTAGTCCTTGGCGATCACGTCGGAGTTGTAGCCGTTCTGGCTGATGCCCGAGAACACCGGCTTGTAGGTATATGGCCGCTGGTTGCTGCCTTCCTTGGCATTGAACTGCCAATCGATGCTCTGGCGTTCGTCGAGCATCTGGCTGACCGAGAGGCTGATGCGATTCAGGCGCCGGCTGTCGCGATAGTCCGAACCGTCCAGGCGCTCGTCGAAACCGTCGTCCTGCTGTCCCGAGAGCGACAGGCGCAGGTCGCCGCCGTCCCAGCCGATGCCCTGGCTGGCGTACCAGTCGGCGATGCCACGCTGGCCGCGGGTCACCTTGACGCGCGTGCCATGGCTGGTGGCCGGCGAGCGAGTAATGATATTGACCACGGCCATCAATGCATTGGCGCCGTAGCTGACGGTATTGGGGCCGCGGAACACCTCGATGCGCTCGATGTCCTCCATGGCCACCGGGATGTCGCTCCAGTCCACGGTGGCCAGCCCGGCGCGGTACACCGACCGGCCGTCGATCAGCACCTGCATGCGCCGGGCTTCGCTGGCATTGGTGCCGTGGTAGTTGACCGTGGCCTGGTTGCCGCTGATGGCGCCAACCATCATCCCCGGTACCAGGCGCAGCAGCTCGCTGATGTCCCGTGCACCGCTGGCCTTGATCAGCTCGCTGTCGAGCACGGTCATGCTGCCCGGCACTGCGGCGGGAGATTGTTTCAGCCGGGTCGCGGTCAACACCTGGGGCAACGCTGCGTTGTCCACGAACAGGTCGTCGGCCAGCACTGAATGGCCGAACAGCGTGCCCAGCAGCAGTGACAGGCGAAGGGGAGAGGGACCAGCGGGCACGGCGCAGCCTTGAATCTTGGGAGATGGCGCGCATGTTAACCGAGACGGTCGAGTTTTCCAGTCAACAGGCCCGACATCCATCAAGCCCCCGCGCGGGTTGGCGACAGATCGCCCGGGTGGCTGCCGGGGCTGGTGATGGAATGGCTGCCCCGTATAATGCCGCCATCGCCACTGCTTATGGAAAACGGATTGCATATGACACAACAGCGCCCTATTGCGGTCCTGGGAGGCGGAAGTTTCGGTACCGCCGTGGCCAACTTGCTGGCCGAGAACGGTCAGCCGGTGCGGCAGTGGATGCGTGATCCCGAGCAGGCCGAGGCCATTCGGCTCAATCGCGAGAATCCGCGTTATCTCAAGGGCATCAAGATCCACCCTGCGGTGGAGCCGGTCACCGACCTGCTGGCCACTCTTGACGACAGCGACCTGTGCTTCGTCGCCTTGCCCTCCAGTGCCCTGCGTGCGGTGCTCGCTCCCCATGCGCAGTTGCTCAGCGGCAAGATGCTGGTCAGCCTGACCAAGGGTATCGAGGCCCAGACGTTCAAGCTGATGAGCCAGATCCTCGAGGACATTGCGCCCCAGGCGCGAATCGGGGTGCTCTCCGGTCCCAACCTGGCGCGTGAAGTGGCCGAGCACGCGCTGACGGCCACGGTGGTGGCCAGCGAGGACGAGCAACTGTGCCAGCAGGTCCAGGACGTGCTGCATGGCCGTACCTTCCGGGTCTACGCCAGTGCCGATCGCTTCGGCGTCGAACTGGGCGGGGCCCTGAAGAACGTCTACGCGATCATCGCCGGCATGGCGGTGGCCCTGGGCATGGGGGAAAACACCAAGAGCATGCTGATTACCCGGGCCCTGGCGGAGATGACCCGCTTTGCCGTGAGCCAGGGCGCCAATCCCATGACCTTCCTCGGCCTGGCCGGGGTCGGCGACCTGATTGTCACCTGCTCCTCGCCCAAGAGCCGCAATTACCAGGTGGGTTTTGCCCTGGGCCAGGGCCTGAGCCTGGATGAGGCTGTAAGCCGTCTGGGCGAGGTGGCGGAGGGCGTCAATACCCTCAAGGTACTCAAGGCCAAGGCCCAGGAACTGGGCGTCTACATGCCGCTGGTGGCCGGTTTGCACGCGATTCTGTTCGAAGGCCGGACGCTGAACCAGGTGATCGAGCTGCTGATGCGCGGCGAACCGAAGACCGACGTCGACTTCATTTCCACCAGCGGATTCAACTGAGCGGTACAGGAGCCAGACATGAACGATATGAATTCCGAAGCCAAGTACCAATCCCTGCTGCTGCGGGTCCTGTGGATGCTGGTGTTCGCGCTGGTGTGGCAGGTGGCGCAATTCCTCCTTGGCACACTGGTGGTGGTACAGCTGATCTATCGGCTGGTCTACGGTGCGCCGAACGCCGGCCTGATGAACTTTGGCGATAGCTTGAGCCAGTTCCTGGCACAAATCGGTCGCTTCGGCAGCTTCCACACCGAACACAAGCCCTGGCCGTTCGGTGACTGGCCGACACCCCGGCCGCCCGAAGGCGAGGCGCCCCATAGCGTGCCACCAGCGCCGCACCCGGTGCGTGACGAGGAGCCCAAGCTGTGAGGCTGTGGATACTGCGTCATGGCCAGGCCGAAGCCCATGCGGCGACCGATGCCGAACGCAACCTCACCGCCCACGGCCGCCAGCAGGTATTGGCCAGCGCCGCACGGTTGATCGGTCAGCCCATCGACGGGATCGTCGCCAGCCCGTATGTCCGGGCCCAGCAGACGGCGGACCTGGTACGCGAGGCCCTGGGTTTCGCAGGGGACGTGCGCACGGTGTCCTGGCTCACGCCTGACACCAATCCGCTCAAGGCACTGGAGCAACTGGACAGTGCCCAGAACCTGCTGCTAGTCAGCCATCAACCCCTGGTGGGCAGCCTGATCGGCCTGTTGCAACACGGTCACCTGCGTGACCCGCAAGCCATGGACACCGCCAGCCTGGCGGAGCTGCAGGGCGACTGGCCATTGGCCGGATCCTTGACCCTGGTGCGTGTCAGTCACCCCTGACGCCCTTGGCGGCGACCGGGCCCACGGGCTCGATCGCCGGATCGCGGGTGGTTGCGCCGGCTACATTTCTTAACTTGCAGCGCTCCTTTGTGCGTGGAATAGTCGACCGAGCAAGTGCTTGGTTGGTCAGAGGCTGTTCCCGAACACAACAAAAACAAAGGAGCGAGTCATGTCTGCTGCTTTCAGTTTGCCGTTGCAAGTGTTCTACGAGCGTGAAGCTCGTCATCCCCACCAGCGTTTCATGGTCCAGCCCAGCGCGGGAGGGCAGGTACAGGAGCTGAGCTGGGCCCAGGTCGGCCAGCAGGCTCGACGGGCCGCCCAGTGGTTGCGGGAGCGGCAGCTGCCGGCAGGCAGCCATGTAGCGATCATCGGCAAGAACTCCGCCCACTGGATCATCGCCGACCTGGCGATCTGGATGGCCGGGCATGTCTCGGTGCCGCTGTACCCCAACCTCACGGCCGAGTCGGTGGCCCAGGTGCTGGATCACTCCGAATCGGTCCTGGCGTTCATCGGCAAGCTCGATGACTGGCCACAGATGGCCCCGGGCGTCAGGCCCGGACTGCCCACCATCGGCCTGCCGCTGGCGCCCGAGGCGAGGTTCGATTTCAGCTGGGACGAGTTGCAGGCGTGCCAGCCTTTGGCGGACAGCCCCTGTCCACCGGCCGACCAACTGGCCACCATCATCTATACCTCCGGCACCACCGGCTCGCCCAAGGGCGTGATGCACAGCTTCGCCAACCTGGGCTTCGCCGCCAGCGGCGGGGTCGAACTGTTTCGCCTGGGCCCTGGTGATCGTCTGTTGTCCTACCTGCCACTGTGTCATGTGGCCGAGCGCATGTTCGTCGAGATGGCGGCGATCTACACCGGGCAAACGGTGTTTTTTGCCGAGAACCTCGACACCTTCCTGGCCGACCTGCGGCGGGCACGGCCCACGGCGATGTTCGGCGTGCCGCGAATCTGGACCAAGTTCCAGATGGGGGTCTACGGCAAGATGTCGGCCAAGCGCCTGGACGTCCTCCTGGGGCTGCCGCTGATCGGCAAGCGCGTCGGCAAGAAGGTCCTGGCAGGGCTGGGGCTGGACGCACTGCGGGTGGCGCTGTCCGGAGCCGCGCCGGTGCCCGGGGCCCTGTTGCACTGGTACCAGCGCCTGGGCCTGGACGTACTGGAGGTCTACGGCATGACCGAGAACTGCGGGTATTCCCACATCGGCCGTTCCGGGGAATACAGGCCGGGCTGGATCGGCCGGCCCTGCCCGGGGGTCGAGGTGCGTATCGATGGGGACGGCGAGGTCCAGGTTCGCAGCGCTGCGGTGACCCAGGGTTACTACAAGGACCCGGACAGGACTGCCGAGACCATCACTGCGGACGGCTTCCTGCGCACCGGCGACAAGGGCGAGCAGGACAGCGCCGGCAACCTGCGCCTGACCGGCCGGCTGAAGGAAATTTTCAAGACCAGCAAGGGCAAGTACGTGGCCCCTGCGCCCATCGAGATTCGCCTGGCCGAGCATGCGCACATCGAGCAGGTGTGCGTGGTCGGCGATGGCCTGAGCGCCCCCCTGGGCCTGTGCGTGCTGTCGGAGGCTGGCCAGCGGGAGGCGGGGGGCAGTGCCCGCGAGGGGCTGCACAGCAGCCTGGAAAACCTCCTGGCCCAGGTCAATGGTCGCCTGGACAAGCACGAGCGCCTGCATCGCCTGGTGGTGGTCAAGGGCATCTGGGCGGTGGAGAACGGTTTCCTGACCCCGACCCTGAAGATCAAGCGCAATGTGATCGAATCCACCTATGGCGGCAGTTTCCAGGCCTGGAGCGAGCGCGAGGACGTTGTGCTGTGGCAGGATTGAGCGACAACAACCTACAAGAAGGACGCGGTGATGAGTCAATGGCGTACCCCCCCGAACCTCGAGCAACTGAACGCGCTCCAGAAGAACACCATCGGCGAAGTGCTCGACATCCGCTTCGAGTCCTTTGACGAGCAGTCGCTGACGGCCAGCATGGTCATCGACCATCGCACCCACCAGCCCTACGGCCTGTTGCATGGCGGGGCTTCGGTGGTGCTGGCCGAAACGGTCGGCTCCATGGCCAGCTACCTGTGCATCGATGCCAGCAAGTTCTATTGCGTGGGCCTGGAGATCAATGCCAATCACCTGCGGGGCCTGCGCAGCGGCCGGGTCACGGCCGTGGCCAGGGCAATCCATATTGGCCGGACCACCCATGTCTGGGATATCCGCCTGAGCAGCGACGAGGGCAAGGCCAGCTGCGTGTCGCGCCTGACCATGGCGGTGGTGCCGCTGGGGCAGACCCCGCCGGCTGCCTGAGGCGCCAGGTGTGGGTCGGCCCCGGGTGTCAGTATTCCTGTTCGTTACGGTCATTGCCCTGGTGCCGACCCTTGCGGACAATCGCCGTTGATCTGGTGAATGGATGAGTCGGTATGTCGCAACAGGTGTTTTTCGCTCACGCCAACGGGTTTCCCTCAGGGACCTACGGCAAGTTGTTCGCTGCCCTGGCGCCGGAGTTCGAGGTCGCCCATCTGCAGCAGCATGCCCATGACCCGCGTTTTCCGGTGGACGACAACTGGCGCAGCCTGGTGGATGAACTGATCCATCACCTGCAGCAGCAGTCCCAGCCGGTCTGGGGCGTCGGGCACTCATTGGGCGGGGTTCTGCACCTGCATGCGGCGCTGCGGTGTCCGGAGCTGTACCGGGGCGTGGTGATGCTCGACTCGCCCGTGCTGACCCGGGCCGACCAGTGGGTGATCCGCGCCGCCAAGCGCTTTGGTTTCATCGACCGCCTGACTCCGGCCGGCCGCACCCTGGGCCGGCGTGAGGAATTCACCGATATCGAGTCGGCCCGCCATTACTTTTCGCGCAAGACCCTGTTCCGCGCCTTCGATCCGGATTGCCTTGATGCCTACCTGCTGCATGGCCTGCAGCAGGTGGGCGATCACCTGCGCCTGCGCTTCGACCCGGCCACGGAGATCAGCATCTATCGCGGCGTGCCGCACACCAGCCCCGGCAGTGCCCGCCAGCTCAAGGTGCCCCTGGCGGTGGTGCGCGGCCAGCAGAGCAGGGTGGTGATGCGTCACCACACCAGCGCTGTGGGCCGCATGCCCCAGGGCGTGTCGCTGACCATGCCGGGCGGCCACATGTTTCCCCTGGAACGGCCCCAGGCCACCGCAGCCTTGCTCAAGGACCTGTTCAACCGCTGGGAGCATGGCCAGCAGCGGAGCCTTGCATGAGCCCGGGCGTGGAAGAAGTGCGGCTGAACCTGCCGCATATCGAGTTGGCGGCCCATCTGTTCGGTCCCGAGGACGGCTTGCCGGTGATCGCCCTGCATGGCTGGCTGGACAATGCCAACAGCTTCGCGCGCCTGGCCCCCAGGCTCCAGGGCCTGCGCATCCTGGCCCTGGACCTGGCCGGCCACGGGCACTCGGGGCATCGCCCGGCGGGAGCGGGATATGCCTTGTGGGACTACGTCTACGACGTGCTGCAGGTGGCCGAACAGCTCGGCTGGTCGCGTTTTGCCCTGATGGGCCATTCACTGGGAGCCATCGTGTCCCTGGTGCTGGCGGCGGCCATGCCCGGGCGAGTCAGCCACCTGGCGCTGATCGACGGAGTCATTCCGCCCACCGCCAGCGGCGACGGGGCTGCCGAGCGCCTGGGCATGGCCCTGCAGGCGCAACTGGCCTTGCAGGACAAGCGCAAGCCGGTCTACAGCACCCTGGAGCGGGCGGTCGAGGCACGGATGAAGGGCCTGGTGGCGGTCAGCCGGGAGGCTGCCGAGCTGCTGGCGCAACGTGGCTTGATGCCGGTGGCCGGGGGCTACACCTGGCGCAGCGACAGTCGCCTGACGCTGGCCTCGCCCTTGCGCCTGACCGAGGAGCAGGCCATGTCCTTCGTCCAGCGGGTTGCCTGCCCGACAAAACTGGTGGTGGCGGCCGATGGCATGCTGGCCAGGCACGAGGAGTTGCTGCAGCGTCTACCCTTCTCCCTTGAACAGCTGCCGGGCGGGCACCACTTGCATCTGAACGATGAGGCCGGTGCCGCTTTTGTCGCAGACTGTTTCAATCGGTTTTTCGCCGTTCCTTGACTTGACCCGGTCAACTGTCGAGGCTTGGCGGGTTGAAATGGGAGACAACCATGATAGATCTGTACACCGCTGCGACCCCCAATGGCCACAAGGTTTCCATCCTCCTTGAAGAGCTCGGCCTGCCCTATACCGTGCATGCCCTGAGTTTCGACAAGCAGGAACAGAAGGCGCCGGCGTTCCTCAAGATCAATCCCAATGGGCGTATTCCGGCCATCGTCGACCGCGACAATGGCGATTTCCCGGTCTTCGAATCCGGTGCGATCCTGGTGTACCTGGCCGAGCGCACCGGTCGCCTGCTGCCCAGCGATCCCAAGGGGCGCTCGCAGGTCATGCAATGGCTGATGTTCCAGATGGGCGGCATCGGCCCCATGCAAGGCCAGGCCAACGTGTTCTTCCGCTACTTCCCGCAAAAGCTGCAGGGCGCCATCGACCGTTACCAGCACGAGACCCGGCGCCTGTACGAAGTCCTCGACACCCGCTTGCAGCAGGTCGAATACCTGGCCGGGGACTACAGCATTGCCGACATCGCCACCTTCCCCTGGGTGCGCGGCCATGAATGGTCGGGCGTCTCGGTGCAGGGGCTGGTAGCCCTGCAGCGCTGGATGGCGGCCATGGAGGCCCGGCCTGCGGTCCAGCGCGGCTTGCAGGTTCCGCAACGCAGTGACGACGCCAGCGTCGTCAAGGGCGCCCAGGCCATGCTGATCCGATGAGGGCCCCGATGCGTTCACTCATCCTCCTGGGCCTGTCCCTGACCAGTGTGCTGGCCTGTGCTGCCGATCTTCCGGGTAGCCAGGACCTGCCCCTGGTGCCTCGCCTGACCGATGCCCAGATCGTCGACTACCGCCCCGCGGTGGAACAGGAGCGGATCTACCCCATGGGGGCGATCCGCAAGATCAGCGGCCAGTTGCGTTTCGACGGCCAGGTCAATGCCCGTGGCAAGCTCACCGCCATCACCTACCAGTTGCCGGCCGAGCGCACCTCCAACGAGGCTTTCACCCTGGCCCGCGAGGCCTTGCAGAAGCAGGGCGCCGAGCTGTTGTTCTGGTGCCAGGCCCGCGATTGCGGCGAGAGCAGCCTGTGGGCCAACGAAGTGTTCGGCAATGCCAAGCTGTACGGCGCCGACGAGCAGCAGGCCTACCTGCTGCTGCGCCTGGCAGCGCCCCAGGACAACTCTCTGGTGGCCCTGTACAGCATCACCCGGGGCAATCGTCGGGCCTACCTGCATGTGGAACAATTCGACGCCGCTGCCCCCCTGGGGGAGCTGCTGCCCACGTCCGCGACCCTGCTCCGGCAGTTGAAGGACACCGGTCGGCTGGACCTGGCCAACCTGGTCGCACCGCAACCTGCGTGGCTCACCTTGCTGTCTCGCGGATTGAACCTGGATACCACCTTGCGGGTCAGTCTTTCCGGCCAGCAGGCCGAAGCCTGGCGCCAGGCGCTGATCGGCCAGGGCGTGCGTGCCACGCGAATGGAAACCGGCGACACCGAAGCCACCGGCCTGCATTTCGAACTGCTGCGTTAAGCTTTCATAGGCGACCCGCGCCCGCGGGTTCGCCTACTCTTCACTGGTTATTCTTGCGCGAGACATTTCATGCCCAATAACGATCGCCTGCTGGTGCAGATCCTGCTCCTGGTGCTGTTCGGTGCCAGCTTCTGGGTGATGGCGCCTTTCTGGTCGGCCCTGTTCTGGGGCGCGGTGCTGGCATTTGCCAGCTGGCCGCTGATGCGTCTGCTGACCCGCTGGCTCAATGGCCGCGAGTCCCTCGCCGCTGGCTTGCTGACCCTGGGCTGGATGCTGCTGGTGGCGGCGCCGCTGGTCTGGCTCGGCCTCAACCTGGCGGACCATGTGCGCGACGCCACGGCATTCATCAAGGATGTCCAGGTCGACGGCTTGCCCGAGGCGCCAGCCTGGCTGGGTGGCCTGCCGTTGGTGGGTGAGCGCCTGGTCGGCCTGTGGAACAGCATCGATGAGCAGGGCGCGGCGCTGATGGTGACGGTCAAGCCGTACCTGGGGCAGGTGGGCAACTGGTTGCTGGCGCGCAGCGCCCAGGTGGGCGGGGGCATCCTGGAGCTGACGCTGAGTATTGTCTTCGTGTTCTTCTTCTACCGTGACGGCCCTCGCCTTGCGCTGTTCGTGCACAAGCTGCTGGAGCGGCTGATCGGCGATCGCGCCGGCTATTACATCGACCTGGTGGCCGGCACGGTGCAGCGGGTGGTCAACGGGGTGATCGGTACGGCGGCGGCCCAAGGCCTGCTGGCATTGATCGGCTTCATCATTGCCGGGGTGCCCGGGGCACTGGTGCTGGGGATCGTCACCTTCCTGCTCAGCCTGATTCCCATGGGCCCGCCGCTGGTGTGGATCCCGGCCACAGCCTGGCTCGCCTGGAAGGGCGAGTACGGCATGGCGGTGTTCCTCGGGATCTGGGGCACTTTCATCATCAGTGGCGTGGACAACGTGCTCAAGCCCTACCTGATCAGCCGCGGCGGCAACCTGCCGCTGGTGATCGTGCTGCTGGGGGTCTTCGGAGGCCTGATCGCCTTCGGTTTCATCGGGTTGTTCATCGGCCCGACCTTGCTGGCGGTGGCCTACAGCCTGCTGCTGGACTGGAGCGCCAGCCAGGCACGCAACCAGGAGCCTCGCTGAGGCGGCGGATCCTCAGGGGCGCGGCAGGCGCAGGACTGCGGTCAGGCCACCGCCCGGGGTTTGCTCGAGCAGCAGTTGGCCACCTGTGCGTTCTGCGGCCTCGCGGGCGATGGTCATGCCCAGGCCGACGCCACCGGAGTTGCGGTTGCGCGAACCTTCCAGGCGAAAGAATGGCTCGAACACCGCCTCACGCTTGTCGGCGGCAATGCCCGGGCCGTGGTCGATGACCCTGATCAGCAGGTGTTCGCGGTTGTCTTCCAGGGCCAGGGTCGCGTGGCCGGCATAACGCAGGGCGTTGTCCAGCAGGTTGTTCAGGCACGACTGCAGGGCCATGGGTTGCACCAGCAGCGGTGCGCAATGGCCCAGGGCTTGCGCATCGGCGCCCTGGTCCTGGGCGTTCTCGCACATCGATTCCACCAGCGCCTGCACGTCCATCAACTGCCACATTTCGCTGGTGCGCTGTTCGTGCAGGTAGCTGAGGGTGGCGTCGAGCATCTTGATCATGTCGTCCAGGTCCTGGCGCATCTGCCCCTGCAACTTGCTGTCCTCGATCTGTTCCAGGCGCAACTTCAGGCGTGACAGTGGCGTGCGCAGGTCGTGGGAGACCGCGCCGAGCATGCGCCCGCGCTGCTGGACCTGTTCGCGTATGCGCTTCTGCATCTGGTTGAAGGTACTGGCCGCTTGCCGTGCTTCATGGGGCCCGAGTTCTTCCAGGGGCGGGCTGTCGAGGTTCTCGCTGAGCCGTTCGGCGGCATCGCTCAGGCGCTGGATGGGACGTGATAGCAGCTTGGCGCCGTACCAGGCCGCAATGATCAGCGAAATGAACTGGAAGGTCAGGGGCACCAGGGGGCCGCTGAACCAGTGCCGTGGCCGCCGGGGGAAGTGAGGGGGTGGACCGGGAGGCAGGCCATTGTCGAAGGCCGTCGCAGTGGGCGGCGGTGGCGGCGGGCGCGGTGGGCCGTAGTGCTGGAACCAGAAGAATGCCAGCAGGTGGGCGAGCACGATCGCGATCAGCAAGACCCCGAACAGGCGGCCGAACAGCGTATCGAAGCGCCCCCGCATCAGCCGATGTCCCGGGCGTCGAACAGGTAGCCTTCGCCACGCACGGTCTTGATCAGCTGCGGTGATTTCGGGTCATCGCCAAGTTTTTGCCGCAGGCGCGAGACCAGGAGGTCGATACTGCGATCGAAGGCTTCGATGGAGCGTCCACGGGCAGCGTCCAGCAGTTGCTCGCGACTGAGCACCCGGCGCGGGCGCTCGAGGAACACCCAGAGCAGGCGGAATTCGGCATTGGACAGGGGCACGACCAGGCCGTCGGTGGAGATCAACTGGCGCAGGACGCTGTTCAGGCGCCAGTTGTCGAAGCGGATGCTGGCCCGTTGTTCGCTGCGGTCGTCGCGCACCCTGCGCAGGATGGTCTGGATGCGTGCGACCAGTTCCCGAGGCTCGAACGGCTTGGCCATGTAGTCGTCGGCCCCCAGCTCCAGGCCGATGATGCGGTCGGTGGGTTCGCAGCGGGCGGTGAGCATCAGGATCGGGATGTCCGATTCGTTGCGCAGCCAGCGGCACAGGGACAGTCCATCTTCGCCGGGCAGCATCAGGTCGAGCACCACCACGTCGAAATGCTCGGCCTGCAGGGCCTGGCGCATGGCTGTGCCATCGGTGACACCACTGGCGTGGATGTTGAAACGCTCCAGGTAGCCGATCAGCAGTTCGCGGATCGGCACATCGTCGTCGACGATCAGGGCCCGGGTGGTCCAGCGCTTGTCGTCGCCATTGACCGGGGCTTTGCTGTCTTCACTGGGGAATGGGGTGTTGTGCATGGGCGGTCATCTGCCAGGTAGGCTGCCGGCGGCCGGGCGGCGACGGCGAGGTTATGGCTTCAGCATAGGCGTCCGGCCCGGGGGCTGGAAGTGCTGTTCATGGGTGTTGCGGCTGGCGAGGGTAGCGGCGGGGGGTGTTGCTGGCGTGTCGTCCGTGTATCGGTGTTGATACATTGCGCCACCTGATCGTCGGCCTGGCGTGGTGTTGCAGACGAATCGCCTTGCATCGGGTCCCGGACCGGCCCGGCTTGCGCTACAATCCGCGCCGATTTCGACTTGCCTGAGAGCCTTTTCATGTCCGCCTGCCAGACACCTATCATCGTCGCCCTGGATTTCCCCACCCGTGACGCCGCACTGAAACTGGCCGATCAACTGGACCCGAAACTGTGTCGGGTCAAGGTCGGCAAGGAGCTGTTCACCAGCTGCGCCGCCGAGATTGTCGGGACCTTGCGCGACAAGGGTTTCGAAGTGTTCCTGGACCTGAAGTTTCATGACATTCCCAACACCACCGCCATGGCGGTCAAGGCAGCTGCGCAAATGGGCGTCTGGATGGTCAATGTGCACTGCTCCGGAGGCCTGCGCATGATGGCGGCCTGCCGTGAGGAGCTGGACAAGCGCAGCGGCCCCCAGCCGCTGCTGATCGGCGTGACCGTGCTCACCAGCATGGAGCGTGAGGACCTGGCCGGCATCGGCCTGGACATCGAGCCCCAGGAGCAGGTGCTGCGCCTGGCGGCCCTTGCGCAAAAGGCCGGCATGGATGGCCTGGTGTGCTCGGCCCTGGAAGCCCAGGCGCTCAAGAGCGCCCATCCGTCCCTGCAACTGGTGACCCCGGGGATCCGCCCGGCGGGCAGCGCCCAGGATGACCAGCGGCGGATCCTGACCCCACGCCAGGCCCTGGATGCCGGTTCCGATTACCTGGTGATCGGTCGCCCCATCAGCCAGGCCGCCGACCCGGCCAAGGCGCTGGCCGACGTCGTGGCCGAACTGGCCCTGTAAGGCCCCGGGAGCCTTTCGCTCCCTGCACCAGCCCCGGTTCCGGGGCTGGTTCGCTTCAGACCTTGAGCACCAGCTTGCCGAAGTTCTCGCCACTGAACAGCTTCATCAGGGTCTCCGGGAACGTCTCGAGCCCCTCGACGATGTCCTCCTTGCTCTTGAGCTGCCCATTGGCCATCCAGCCGGCCATTTCCTGCCCGGCGGCGGCGAACTGCGCGGCGTAGTCCATCACCACGAAACCCTCCATGCGCGCACGATTGACCAGCAGCGACAGGTAGTTGGCCGGGCCCTTGACCGCCTCCTTGTTGTTGTACTGGCTGATGGCCCCGCAGATCACCACCCGGGCCTTGAGGTTCAGGCGACCGAGCACGGCATCGAGAATGTCGCCACCAACGTTGTCGAAATACACATCGACCCCCTTCGGGCACTCGCGCTTGAGGCCGGCGTGGACGTCCTCGTTCTTGTAGTCGATGGCGCCATCGAACCCCAGTTCATCGATGAGAAAACGGCATTTGTCCTGGCCACCAGCGATCCCCACCACCCGGCAGCCCTTGAGCTTGGCAATCTGCCCGGCAATGCTGCCCACCGCACCCGCCGCCCCGGACAGCACCACGGTGTCGCCGGCCTTGGGCGCGCCGACATCCAGCAGGGCAAAGTAGGCCGTCATGCCGGTCATCCCCAGCGCGGACAGGTAGCGTGGCAAGGGCGCCAGCCGAGGGTCGACCTTGTAGAAACCCCGTGGCTCGCCAACGAAGTAGTCCTGCACCCCCAGGGCGCCATTGACGTAGTCGCCGACGGCGAAATCCGGATGGTTGGAGGCGGTGACCTGGCCCACTCCCAGGGCCCGCATGACTTCGCCGATTCCCACCGGCGCGATATAGGACTTGCCTTCGTTCATCCAGCCACGCATGGCCGGGTCCAGGGACAGGTACTCGTTCTTCACCTGGATCTGCCCGGTGCCGGGCTCGGCCAGGGCACTCTGCTGGTAGGTGAAGGTGTCGCGGGTAGCCGCGCCGACAGGGCGTTTGGCGAGCAGGAACTGGCGGTTGGTGAGGGTGGTCATGACAGGCTCTCGAGGGCTGGATGAAACCCTAGTTGATAGACCCTCGGGCCGGGCGCCGCAAGGATCGCCTGTCCAGCGAATGAGCTGCGATCCAGTGCCGTGATGAGCTTAGGGGGCCTTCATCACCGCAACGCATGCCGTGGCAGATGGACACCTGATAGTGCTGCCCCGGCGCCGCTGCCCTGTGGCTAGATGGCCCCGGGTATTGGGCCCGTACTGGATTGAGGATCTTTGCATGAGCATGACGTTTTCCGGCCAGGTGGCCCTGGTGACTGGCGCGGCCAACGGGATTGGCCGGGCCACGGCCCTGGCGTTCGCCGCGGCGGGCCTGAAGGTGGTGGTGGCGGACCTGGACGTGGCCGGGGGCGAAGGCACCGTGGCGCTGATTCGCGAGGCGGGAGGCGAGGCGCTGTTCATACCCTGCAACGTCACCCTGGAAGCGGATGTGCAGCAGCTCATGGCGCGCACCCTCCAGGCCTACGGTCGCCTGGACTACGCGTTCAACAATGCCGGGATCGAGATCGAGAAGGGGCGGCTGGCCGATGGCTCGCTGGATGAGTTCGACGCCATCATGGGGGTCAACGTCAAGGGTGTGTGGCTGTGCATGAAGTACCAGCTGCCGTTGCTGCTGGCCCAGGGCGGTGGGGCCATCGTCAACACCGCATCGGTAGCGGGCCTGGGGGCGGCACCGAAGATGAGCATCTACGCTGCGTCCAAGCACGCGGTGATCGGCCTGACCAAGTCGGCGGCCATCGAGTACGCCAAGAAGAAGATCCGGGTCAATGCCGTGTGCCCGGCGGTGATCGATACCGACATGTTCCGCCGTGCCTATGAGGCGGACCCCAGGAAGGCCGAGTTCGCCGCGGCCATGCACCCGGTGGGACGCATCGGCAAGGTCGAGGAGATCGCCAGTGCGGTGCTCTACCTGTGCAGCGACGGGGCCGCCTTTACCACCGGCCAGGCGCTGGCCATCGATGGCGGTGCCACGGCCATCTGAGTGCGGCCATCTGCCTGGCGGCCTGACAGGCGGATGGAATCGACCTCCAGCGTCCTGAAAGCGACCTGTACCAGCGTTTTTGCCACTATTGCGACACCAGAGGCTTGTGCGTCGGTACAGGCCGTTGCGACCCTTCGAAAAAAACCATGGCCCTGTAGCCATTGGGGACTTGAGGGGAGTTCGCAGCATGACGACGGTCGCAAGTGGACGCTTTGCCAACCTGGGCATGGCCAGGAAACTGGGAATCGGTTTTACCCTGGTATTGCTGTTGACGGCCCTGGTGGCCGCCATCGGCGTCTGGTCCCTGCAAACCGTCAGCCAGCGCTTCGATGGGCTCAAGCGCATGTCGCAGCTCAACAGCGGTGTACTCAAGGTCCGGTTGCTGGAACAGGACTACGCGTTGCATGGCGACAGCCAGAGTGTCGACAGCCTGCGCGAAAGCCTGGACGCATTGCTGGCCCTGGCCCGGCAGCTCGAAGAGCGATCCCCGGGCAACCAGGTGGCCATGGGCCAAGTCGACGGGGCACTGGCGGGCTATCGCCAGGCTTTCGATGAGTTCGTCGAGCTGACCCAGGCCAAGGACCTGGCGCTGGAGATGGCCAGTTGGTCGGTGTCCAGCGTGGCCAACAACCTCGACGTGCTGCAGGCCGGCCTGGCCGACGATGGCGCCTATACCCTGAAAGACTCCCAGGGCAAGGAGGGCGCCGAGTTCATCGAACAGGCCAACCAGATCAGCCAGGTCTCGCGCTTGATGCTGCAAGCCATGAACGAGGCACGGGTGCGCCTGGACCAGAGCCGCAGGAGTGGTGACCAGGAGCCGGCCGAGCAAGGCAGGATCGAGCAGGCCGACCAGGCCCTGGTCCTGGTCGAGCAACTGAAGGCGAGCGTCAAGGATGCCGGTTACCAGACGGTGCTCAACGAGGTCTCGGGGCACATCGGCAACTTCAGCGAAAAGCTCAACGAGTACACCGGCCTCCTGGCCCGGGAAAAACAGGTCTACCAACAATTGCGTGAGCGTGCCGCCCAGGTGATGAAGCAGGTCGACCAGGCTTATGTCGCCCAGGACTTGTCGATGCAGGGGGAGCTGAAGAAAAACTCGCTGTTGATCCTCGCCTCGTCGGCCCTGGCGCTACTGGTAGGGCTGCTCGCGGCGCTGAGCATCACCCGCTTGATCGTCCGGCCGCTGCGCAGTGTGATGCAGGTGGCCCAGCAGATTGCCGCCGGGGACCTGAGTGCCAGGGTGACGGTGACGCGACGTGACGAGATCGGCCAGCTGATGCAGGCCATGCAGCAGATGGGCAGCGGCTTGAGCGGCATCGTCAGTGGCCTGCAATCGGGGATCGAGCGCCTGGCCAGCTCGGCGCAGTCGCTGTCGGCAGTGACCGAGCAGACCAATCTCGAGGTCAGCACCCAGAAAGAGGAAACCGAGCAAGTGGCTACCGCCATGAACCAGATGACCGCCACGGTCCATGATGTGGCACGCAATGCCGAAGAGGCGGCTCATGCGGCCCAGACGGCGGATGAAAAGGTCGAGAGCGGCCAGCAAGTGGTGCGCCAGAGCATGCAGCGGATCGAGCAGTTGGCCGACTCGGCGAGCCAGGCCAGCAACGGTATCCAGAGCCTGAGCGCGGAGATCGACAACATCGGTAGCGTGCTGGATGTGATCAAGAGCGTGGCCGATCAGACCAACCTGTTGGCGCTCAATGCCGCCATCGAGGCCGCCAGGGCCGGCGAGCAGGGCAGGGGGTTTGCGGTGGTGGCCGATGAAGTGCGAGCCCTGGCCAAGCGTACCCAGCAATCCACCGAGGAAATCGCCCGCCTGGTGGCGACCCTGCACACGGCCGCCGATGCTTCGGTACGGCAGATCCAGGGCAGCAGTGAACTGGTGAAACTGGCGGTCAGCGATGCGTTGCAGACCGAAAGTGCCTTGGGCAGCATCGCTGTGGCTGTGTCGCTGATCCAGCAGATGAACCAGCAGATCGCCGCCGCTGCCGAACAGCAGAGTTCGGTGGCCGAGGAGATCAATCGCAGTGTCACCAGCATTCGCGCCAGTGCCGATCAGTCTTCGCAGGCGATGCAAGGCAATGCCGCCTCGAGCATCGAGCTGGCGCAACTGGGGGGCGAATTGAAATCGATGGTGGGGCATTTCCGCCTCTAGCGGCGGGGAGGGTGGTAATGCAGCAAGCATGCCCGGCGCTGGGGCCGGGCATGGCAGGTCGATCAGTCGTAGATGGCCTTCTTTTTCCAGTCGGCGTCGGCTTCAACGTCCTTCAGGCCCTGGGTCAGCTCGTTGACCTCGTCTTCAGCCGGCTCCAGGGTGGACAGCACCATGGCATTGGCGCGACCCAGGAGTTTGTCCAGGTACTCCAGCTGTTCGCTGTAGACCTTGGGATCCGGTTGCTTGCGCAGATACTGCACTCCGCGCTCGAAGGCCAGGCGGGCCTGGCCCGGCTGATTCTGCTGCAGGGCGTACTGGCCCAGGTTGTTGAAGAACTCGATGTGCAGCAGCACCAGGATGTGACGGATTTCCTTGATCCAGCGCTTGGCTTCATTGGGTTGCAGGAAACCGTCGTGGGCGGCGCGGGTCACCTGGCCATGCATGGCTTCCAGCAGAAAGCGCACGTCCTTGGCCTTGGCTTCGGTCTGGATCGGCGCGGGCGGGTTGTTCACCGGGATCGACTCGCCCTGGCCCACCAGGGTGATGAGTTCGGCCAGGCGTGCCTTGAGCTTGGCGTCGGACTTGTCGAGGTTGATCATGCGCTGCACGACGTTGAGTTCCAGGCGGGTCAACAGCAGCTTGAGGGCCGGTGTCATGAACTGGCCGGGGAAGGTTTCGGTGATTTCGCCGCAGCGGCGCAGGCGGTCATTGAGTTCGACCTTGGTGCGAGCCTTTTCCAGCTTGTTGTTTTCCACCACATGGTTCATGTAGCCAATGGCGATCAATAGTGCGATCCCGGCTATTACCAGCAGGGTGATCATGAGTGGTGTCACCGTTAAAACCTCGTTATAGGATTTCGCGTGCGAGTGTAGTGGCTTGGCATTGGGGCGCATAGCGCCGCTCGACGAGCCGGGGACGGATTGTGCTGTCCACCTTTAATAGGCACGGCAGCGCCAGGGCAGTCCCTGGATTCAAATTGATATCACCGGCTGCGAGGACTATAACGCCTTGTCGGGTGACAGAATATAGGCGTCAAAGCCCGGGCAGCAGAAAACCCTGCGACGGCCCTCAATCCACCTCGAAGTCATTGATTTAAATAAAATTATATCTGGGGGTTGACGACCTCTCAAAGCATCCATAGAATGCGCGCCACTTTCAGCGGAAAGCAAAGCGCGAAACGCTGAAGGAAGTGAATGTTGTAGCGTGTCCCCTTCGTCTAGTGGCCTAGGACACCGCCCTTTCACGGCGGTAACAGGGGTTCGAGTCCCCTAGGGGACGCCAATGCGGGAATAGCTCAGTTGGTAGAGCACGACCTTGCCAAGGTCGGGGTCGCGAGTTCGAGTCTCGTTTCCCGCTCCAATTTTAAACGGTCTGGCTTTCGGGCGAGACTGAGTGAAACCAGGAACAAGTCTTCGGATGCGGGTCTGGAACACCGAAACACACACCATGTGTTCCGGGTAGCGTGTCCCCTTCGTCTAGTGGCCTAGGACACCGCCCTTTCACGGCGGTAACAGGGGTTCGAGTCCCCTAGGGGACGCCATTTGCGGGAATAGCTCAGTTGGTAGAGCACGACCTTGCCAAGGTCGGGGTCGCGAGTTCGAGTCTCGTTTCCCGCTCCAATTTTAAACGGTCTGGCCTTCGGGCGAGGCTGAGTGAAACCAGAACCAAGTCTTCGGATGCGGGGCTGGAACACCGAAACACACACCATGTGTTCCGGGTAGCGTGTCCCCTTCGTCTAGTGGCCTAGGACACCGCCCTTTCACGGCGGTAACAGGGGTTCGAGTCCCCTAGGGGACGCCATTTGCGGGAATAGCTCAGTTGGTAGAGCACGACCTTGCCAAGGTCGGGGTCGCGAGTTCGAGTCTCGTTTCCCGCTCCAAATTCACAAAAACGCCGCTCATTCGAGCGGCGTTTTTGTTTGCGCGCGAAAAGGCGCCACTGCGCTCGTTTGCCCTGGCCCTTGTCCGAGGGCTCCAGCGGTCCGCGGCCAAGCCAGCCCCAATCGTGTGCTGCCATTCTCGGCGGCTGTTCGCCAGGCCGGTTTCGCTGCAACGGGATCCCCGCGACATGATCATCTGTTCAGCAGTTTCAGTTGGCAGAGTGCGGCCCCCTTGTCTCTCAAGGCGCTGCGCAAGGTGCTCGGCGAGTTTCCGGAGCACGTCTATCGGGCCAAGGGTTTTCTCTACCTGAAGGATTGCCCGCAGCGACGCTTCGTCCTGCATCTGGTGGGCTCACGCCTGGATATCCAGCTGCAGGGACCTGGCAGGGGCAAGAGGTCCCGGCCAGCTACTTGGTGGTGATCGGTTCAAGGCAGCTGGATGCAGAATCGCTGTGCGCCTCCCTGGAGCAGACGGTCTCTCGGCAGCCAGCCAGTGATGCCCGGCTGGCCGTGGGCTCAGAGCGATAGCAGCAACCGTCCGGCGAACAGCAGCAAGACCAGGCCCATGCAGCGTTCGAACCAGTGCCCCAGGCGCATGAACAGCAAGCGCACCCGCGGGCTGGAAAAGAACAGCGCGACGATGACGAACCACAGGCCGTTCACCAGGCACATCCAGGCGCCATACAGTGCCTGGATGCCCAGCGGTGTGCTGGCGCTGACCAGGGTGGTGAAGATCGCCAGGAAAAACAGGGTGGCCTTCGGGTTGGTGGCGTTGGTCAGGAAACCGGTGACAAAGGCCCGTGGCAGTGTCTGTGGTGCCAGCTCCGGTTCGGCTTCCCCCGGGACGCTGGACTTGGCCTTGCTACGCAGCAGGCTGATGCCCAGGTACAGGATATAGGCGGCACCCAGCAGCTTGGCGGCGCTCAGTAGCCACGGCGTGGCGTGTATCAGGGCGCCTACCCCCAACAGGGTGTAGAGCACGTGCACGGAAATGCCGGCGCCGATGCCCAGGGCGGTACAGGTGCCTGTCATCCGCCCAAAGCGCACGCTCTGGCGGATGGTGACGGCAAAGTCCGGGCCGGGGGCGAGCACGGCGAGAAAGTGAACCACCGCCAGGGCGGTGAATTCACCGAGATAACTGGACAGCATGGAAACTCCGCGAGGCAGGTTGGGTGGGCGAGGGCGTTTTCAACCCAGGTCGTAGCTGACCGAGAGCACGCCCTTCTTCTGTGTGACCGACTGGATTCGCACCCGTCCCAGCTCACGCAGCTGGCGCACATGGGTGCCGCCGCAGCCAAAGGCCGGCAACGGGCCAAAGCTGATCTGGCGCATCCCTTGCTCCATGTGGACATGGCGCGGGAAATCGGCCTCTATCCATTGCTCGACAGCGCTGTGCACCAGGGCGCAGTCGATGGCCTGGGGGGCTGCCCCCGGCGTGAACGACACGCGGCCTTCGTTGGGCCAGTGGTGGGCCTTGATCGGAGTCCAGCCCCGGCTTTGCACGAAGTGGCCGATCAGGTGCCCGGCTGAATGCATGCGGCTGTTGAACTCGCGCGAGGCCTGGTCCACCCGTGCTTCGAAAGATCCTGGCAGCAGCGGCTGAGCCAGGTAGTGCACGATCTGTTCTCCAGCCAGGAGTACTCGTAATACCTGGGCCTGGCCAATCCAGCCGGTGTCGCTGGGCTGGCCACCGCCCTGGGGGTGAAAGGGGGTTGTGCTGAGGATCGCGGTGTAGGGGGCCTCGTCGCCTGAGCAACTCAATACTTCGACCGGGACATTCAATTGATCGTGCTGGTAATACAGGCGCAGCGTCATGTTTCAAACCCTGGAGTCGTGTGTCTTTTTATTATGTGGCCACATCAATTGCGTGATAATCCATTCAAAACTCAATGGACTGTTGCGTCATGAGCATAAATCTACCCTTGTCCCTGCTGGCTGAAATGGCCATTTTCGTCCGCGTGGTGGAAACCGGCAGTTTCTCCGAGGCCGCGCGCCAGCTGGGCTCCTCGCCTTCGGCGGTGAGTCGCAGCATCTCGCGTCTGGAGAAGGCCCTGGCCACCCGACTGTTGCAACGCACCACCCGCAAGCTGCGCTTGAGCGACGGCGGCGAGGAGGTCTTCAAGCGCTGTAGCGAGATGGTCAGTGCGGCCCGTTCGGTGATGGAAGTCAGCGGCCAGTTCACCCATGAAGCCCAAGGCCTGGTACGGGTCAGCGTGCCCAAGGCGGTGGGACGCTTCGTGGTCCATCCGCACATGGCGGAGTTCCTGCGGCGCTACCCGAAGGTGGATGTGGAGTTGCTGCACGAGGATCGGGATGTCGACCTGATCGATGACCATGTCGACCTGGCAATCCGTATCACCGATCGTCCGCCGCCGGGGCTGATCGGTCGCCAGTTGCTGCGCATCGACCACCTGTTGTGCGCTACGCCGCAGTACTTGGCGGAGCACGGCACGCCAGTCCATCCCCAGGACCTGCGCCAGCACAGTTGCATCTACCTGGGCGAGACACCTGGTGATGCCCGCTGGAAGTTCACCCAGGGCAGCAAGGCGGTGACCGTGGGAGTGCGAGGGCGCTACGCGGCCAACCACACAGGCGTGCGCCTGGATGCGGTGCAACAGCACCTGGGGATCGGCAGCCTGCCGTATTTCACTGCGCGTCATGCCCTGGAGCAGGGGCTGATCGTTCAGGTGCTGCCGGACTGGACCTTCCTGGCGTCCTATCACGGCGGTGCCTGGTTACTGCACTCGCCGACCCGCTACCTGCCGCCCAAGCTGCGGGTCTTCATCGACTACCTGGTGGAGTGCCTGGCCAAGGAGCCGACCCTGAACCGACCGGGCAGGGCGGGCCCATGAAAAAGGCCCGCCGGTAAAACCGTGCGGGCCTTGGGTGCCAGGGGCGTGATCAGTGCCGGCTGTCCTGGTCGGAGAGCGCCAGCAGCTGCTTTTCCTGGTTCCAGTCAAACGGCTCGTCGTTCTGTTCGGCCTCGTAGCGGCGCTCCTCGAGGGTCTGGTACAGGTCGATTTCCTCGTCGGGCATGTAGTGCAGGCAGTCGCCGGCGAAGTACCACAGCAGGTCGCGCGGAACCAGATGGGCGATCTGCGGGTAGCGCTGCATGATCTGGCACAGCAGGTCCTGCCCCAGGTACTGGCTTTCGATCGGGTCGATCGGCAGCGAGGCGCGCAGTTCGTCGAAGCGCTCCAGGAACAGCGCGTGGCTTTCTTCGGGAACCTGTTCGGCTTCTCCCACGGCCACCAGGATGCTGCGCAGGTGGTCGAGCAGGACGAGATGGTCGGCGACGGTGTTGGACATGACAGGGTCCTCAAGAGCAAAACGGGCGCGGGAGTATATAGCCCCCGCGCCCGGTTTCATAATCGACCAGCCCAAGGGCGGTCGCCTGGCAGGCCGTCGAAAAACTACCTGCGTTGCCATCGCTGCGTTGAAACACGCTCAAAATGCTCATTTACCACTCGTAAACTGCGCTTTTTCGCCTGTTTTTGCCTTGCGCTGGCTGCCTCGCTTACCTCTTTCAACGGCCTGCTAGCGGATCTTGCCTTCGCCCAGGGTCAGTTCTTCCTTGGCGAAGTCATCCACATCGATGACCTTGCGTCGCGCTGCTTCGGCTGCATGCAGGCTTTGCGCTTCGGCGGCCTGCAGGACGCCGGCCTGCAGTGCCGCGTCGATGGCCGATTCGCCAGCACCTGGTTTGACCTGGCCACTCTTCAGCGCTTCGTGGAGCTTCTTCTGCAAGGGGTGCGCCGCACTCAGCAGGTTGCTCGCGTGCTGCAGGGCGCCTACCGGATCGTCTGCCGATTGTGGCCGGTAGCAGCCGGCGAGTACCGCTTCCAGGGCGGGATCGCCCTGGGCCCGGCCGATGATCGCCGCCACTTCGGCATCCAGGTGATCCGAAGGACCGGTATGGCGCCGGCCAAAGGGGAACACCAGGACCCGCAGCAGGCAGCCGAAGGTGCGGCTGGGGAAGTTGCGCAGCAGCTCGTCCAGGGCACGCTCCGACTGGCCGAGACTTTCCTCCATGGCCCAGGCCAGCAGCGGTTGCAGGTACTCCGGCGAGTCCAGGTCGTGGTAGCGCTTGAGTGCCGCCGAGCCCAGGTACAGGTGGCTCAGCACGTCGCCCAGGCGTGCGGACAGGCGTTCGCGCCGCTTGAGCTCGCCCCCCAGGAGCATCATCGACAGGTCGGCCAGCAGGGCGAAGGCCGCAGCCTGGCGGTTCAGGGCCCGGAAGTAGCCCTGGCTGAGCTTGTCCCCCGGCGCCGCTTCGAAGTGGCCCAGGCCCAGGTTCAGCACCAGGGTGCTGGCAGCGTTGCTCACGGCGAAGCCGATGTGCTTGAGCAGCAGGGCGTCGAATTCCTTCAATGCCTGGTCATGATCCTCGCGTCCGGCCAGGGCCATTTCCTTGAGCACGAACGGATGGCAGCGGATCGCTCCCTGGCCGAAGATCATCAGGTTGCGCGAGAGAATATTGGCGCCCTCGACAGTGATGAAGATCGGTGCGCCCTGCCAGTTGCGGCCCAGGTAGTTGTTGGGCCCCATGATGATGCCCTTGCCGCCGTGCACGTCCATGGCGTGGCCAATGCACTCGCGGCCGCGCTCGGTGAGGTGGTACTTGAGGATCGCCGATAGCACCGAGGGTTTTTCCCCCAGGTCCACGGCGTTGGCGGTGAGCATGCGCGCGCTGTCCATCAGCCAGGCATTGCCGCCGATGCGGGCCAGGGCTTCCTGGATGCCTTCGAAGGCAGCCAGGGGCACATTGAACTGTTCCCGCACCTGGGCGTACTGGCCGGTCACCAGGCTGGTGAATTTGGCGGCGCCGGTGCCTACGGCCGGCAGCGAGATCGAGCGTCCCACCGACAGGCAGTTCATCAGCATCATCCAGCCTTTGCCGAGCATCTCCTGGCCGCCGATGAGGAAGTCCAGGGGGATGAATACGTCCTTGCCCGAGTTCGGGCCGTTCATGAAGGCGGCGCCCAGGGGCAGGTGGCGGCGGCCGATTTCCACCCCGGGAGTGTCGGTGGGGATCAGGGCCAGGCTGATGCCCAGGTCTTCTTCATCGCCCAGCAGGTGGTCCGGGTCGTGGGCCTTGAAGGCCAGGCCCAGCAACGTGGCGACCGGACCCAGGGTGATGTAGCGCTTTTCCCAGTTCAGGCGCAGGCCGAGGGTTTCCTCGCCTTGCCACTGGCCTTTGCAGATGATGCCGGTGTCCGGCATGGCGCCGGCATCGGAGCCGGCCAGGGGACCGGTGAGGGCGAAGCAGGGAATGTCGTCGCCGCGGGCCAGGCGCGGCAGGTAGTGGTTGCGTTGTTCGTCGGTGCCGTAGTGCAGCAGCAGCTCGGCAGGCCCCAGGGAGTTGGGGACCATCACGGTGGAGGCCAGGTCACCGCTGCGGGTCGCCAGCTTCATAGCCACCTGGGAATGGGCATAGGCGGAGAACCCCTTGCCACCGTATTCCTTGGGAATGATCAGGGCGAAGAATCCGTGCTCCTTGATGTGTGTCCAGGCTTCGGCCGGCAGGTCCATGTGCTGGCCGATCTGCCAGTCGGTGACCATGGCGCACAGTTCTTCAGTAGGACCGTCGATGAAGGCCTGCTCTTCCTCGGTGAGCTGGACCTTGGGGTAGGCCAGCAGGGTGTTCCAGTCGGGGCGGCCGCTGAACAGTTCGCCATCCCACCACACGGTGCCGGCATCGATGGCATCGCGTTCGGTTTGCGACATCGGCGGCAGGACCTTCTGGAACCAGTTGAACAAGGGGGCGCTGAAATGCTTGCGCCGCAGGTCGGGCAGGAGCAGGGGCGCGGCGACTGCCGCCAGGAGTACCCAGAACACCAGCAGCAGCCAGTCGGGAGCATGGCTGAAGGCACCCATGGCCAGCAGGTAGAGGGCGACCACGCCCAGGGCGGGCAGCGGGGCGGTGCGCCTGTGTGCCAGATAGGCGACGCCAGCCAGCAGAACCAGTATCCACAACAACAGCATATTCAATCCTCCATGAAGCCAGGGGCCCAAAGCACCTTCAGAGCTTAGTCGGCTGGCGACGAAGCGGGTGGTCGGGGCGGTGCGGGTGCCATGCTGGCCCTGGCCGGTGGACGTCAGTTGCACATTCCGTCCGGCTGGATGAAACAGGCCATGATCTTTGGCTGAAACGTCGTTATCTCTGGGCCGCAGGCGCCTATAGACTCAGGCTTCACCTGGAGGTCAAGCCCATGCACGAGTACTTGCGTCCCAGCCGCTTCATCGATAGTGACCACCCTGCGGTGGTGGAGTTCGCCGAAACTCATCGCGGTGCCAGTCGTGACCCTCGGCAGCAGGCGGTGAGCCTCTATTACGCGGTGCGCGAAGCCGTGCGCTACAACCCCTATACCTTCAGCCTCGACCCCGAAACCCTGCGCGGCAGCCATGCCCTGGCCACGGCAGAGAGCTATTGCGTGCCCAAGGCCACCCTGCTGGCCGGTTGTGCCCGGCATTGCGCAATTCCCGCCCGCATCGGCCTGGCCGACGTGCGTAATCATCTGTCGACCCCGCGCCTGCTGGAATTGTTGCGCAGTGACGTGTTCGCCATGCACGGCTATACCGAGCTGTATCTGGACGGGCGCTGGGTCAAGGCCACGCCCGCGTTCAACCTGCACCTGTGCGAACTGTTCGATGTGGCCCCGCTGGATTTCGACGGGGTGCAGGACAGTGTGTTCCATCCCTTCAATCGCCAGGGCGAGCAGATGATGGAATACCTGGTGGATCACGGGCAGTTCGCCGATGTTCCGGAGCGCTTCTTTTTCAGCCATCTGGAGAAATGTTATCCACATCTGTTCAGCGAGCCGCGCGCCCAGTTGCTGGGCGACATGCGCAGCGATTTGAGTGGCGGCTGATCAGGCGTAGACTGCCCCGGCATTCATTATGGAGGGATGGTCATGCTGAAGATCTGGGGTCGCAAGAACTCGTCGAATGTCAGGAAGGCACTGTGGTGCGCCGAGGAGCTGGGGCTGGCCTACGAGTCCCTGGATGCCGGTGGCGCCTTCGGAGTGGTAGACACCCCCGAGTACCGGGCCCTGAACCCCAATGGCCGCATCCCGTTGATCGAGGACGAAGGGTTCGTGCTTTGGGAATCCAACACCATCGTGCGTTACCTGCTGGCTCGGCACGCTGGCGGTACGCCCTGGTACCCCGCCGATGTGCAGGCACGAGCCAGCGCCGAGAAGTGGATGGACTGGACGACCTCGAGCTTCGCCGATGTGTTCCGTCCCCTGTTCTGGGGGGTAGTGCGAACCCCGGCGGCCGAGCAGGACTGGGTGCAGATCAACGCAGCCAGGGACACGTGCGCCGAGTTGCTGGGACGGGTCGACCAGGCACTGGCAAAACAGCCCTACCTCTCCGGCCAGCAGGTCGGCATGGGTGACATTCCCCTGGGCAGTTTCATTTATGCCTGGTTCGAGATGCCGATCGAGCGGCCCTCGATGCCTCACCTGGAAGCCTGGTACCAACGCCTGAAACAGCGTCCGGCCTATCGCCGGGTGGTGATGACCGCGTTGACTTAATACCCACTATCGACAGGCATGACTGTACTTGCGCGGCGTCGGCACGCAACATGGCGGGCGTCCGGCATCGTTGCAATCCGCTCGGGCCGCCCTTACCTATAACTCTCTCCCTTCTTGGTGCATGAATCCGATATGAGTTCCGCTCTGTCCATCCGGCAGCTAACCAAAACCTACGGCAACGGTTTCCAGGCCCTGAGTGGTATCGATCTGGATGTCGCCGAAGGTGATTTCTTTGCCTTGCTTGGCCCCAACGGGGCTGGCAAATCCACCACCATCGGCATTCTCTCGACCCTGGTGAACAAGACCAGCGGCACGGTGAATGTCTTCGGCCATGACCTGGATCGCCAGCCGGCAGCGCTCAAGCGCTGCATCGGCGTGGTGCCGCAGGAATTCAATTTCAACCAGTTCGAGAAGACCTTCGACATCGTCGTGACGCAGGCCGGCTACTACGGCATCCCGGCGAAAGTCGCCAAGGAACGCGCCGAGCAGTACCTGACCCAGCTCGGCCTGTGGGACAAGCGCGACGTGCCTTCGCGTTCGCTGTCCGGGGGCATGAAGCGCCGCCTGATGATCGCCCGGGCCCTGGTCCACGAGCCGCGGCTGCTGATTCTCGACGAGCCCACTGCCGGGGTGGATATCGAGCTGCGCCGTTCGATGTGGAGCTTCCTCACCGAGCTCAACCAGAAGGGCATCACCATCATCCTCACCACCCACTACCTGGAAGAAGCCGAGCAGTTGTGCCGCAACATCGGGATCATCGACCACGGCACCATCGTCGAGAACACCAGCATGCGTCAGTTGCTCGGTCAGCTGCACGTGGAAACCTTCCTGCTGGACCTCAAGCGTGACCTGGGTGCGGCCCCGCAGTTGGTCGGCTATCCGACTCGCTTGGTGGACAGCCATACCCTGGAGGTCCAGGTGGACAAGGCCATGGGCATCACCGGGCTGTTCAGCCAGCTGGCACTGCAGAACATCGAGGTGCTGAGCCTGCGTAACAAGACCAATCGACTTGAGGAGCTGTTCGTGTCCCTGGTGGAGAAAAACCTGTCGAAGGTGGCGATATGAGTTCGGAGTTCAAGCCCAATATGGTGGCGCTCAATACCATCGTCTACCGCGAGGTCAAGCGCTTCACCCGAATCTGGCCGCAGACCCTGCTGCCGCCGGCCATCACCATGGTCCTGTACTTTGTCATCTTCGGTAACCTGATTGGCCGGCAAATCGGTGACATGGGTGGCTTCACCTACATGGAGTACATCGTGCCAGGGCTGATCATGATGTCGGTGATCACCAACTCCTACGGCAACGTGGTCTCGAGTTTCTTTGGCAGCAAGTTCCAGCGCTCCATCGAAGAGCTGATGGTGTCGCCGGTGTCGCCCCATACCATCCTCATTGGCTACACCCTGGGGGGCGTGCTGCGCGGGTTGATGGTGGGGATCATCGTGACCCTGCTGTCGCTGTTCTTTACCAAGCTGCAGGTGCACCACCTGGGGGTGACGGTGCTGGTGGTGGTGCTGACGGCCACGATCTTTTCGCTGCTGGGCTTCATCAATGCGGTGTTCGCGCGCAACTTCGACGATATCTCGATCATCCCGACCTTCGTGCTGACGCCGTTGACCTACCTGGGCGGAGTGTTCTACTCGATCAACCTGCTGCCGCCGTTCTGGCAGACCGTGTCCCTGGCCAACCCGGTGCTGCACATGGTCAACTCGTTTCGCTATGGCATTCTCGGCGTGTCGGACATCAGCATCGGCACGGCGATCACCTTCATGCTGGCAGCCACTGCGGTGCTCTATGTCGGCTGCGCCCGGCTGCTGGTCAGCGGGCGCGGGATGCGCCAGTAAGCAGCATTGCGCCAATGAAAACGGCCTCCCTCGGGAGGCCGTTGTCGTTTCTACTGCCGCTGCTTGCGCCGTCGCCATTGGCGGCCGACCCACCAGCGCCAGTAGAGCATGGTCAGGCAATAGGCCAGGGCTCCCAGCACCAGGCCCGCCACTACCGAGCCGAGGAGGAAGGGTTGCCAGAGGGTCGCCAGCTGGCTGCTGATCCATTCCCAGGTGAGGCTGTCGGGCAGGGTGCGTGGCGGTACATTCATCAACCAGGCCCCCAGTTGATAGGTGCAGAAGAACACCGGCGGCATGGTGATGGGATTGGTTAGCCACACCAGGCTGACGCTGATGGGCATGTTGGCTCGCAGCCAGACGGCCAGCACGGCGGCCAGGAGCATCTGCATCGGGATCGGGATGAACGCGGCGAACAGACCAACGGCCATGGCCCGGGCCACGGAATGCCGATTGAGGTGCCAGAGGTTGGCGTCATGCAGCAGTGTGCCGAGAAAGCGTAAGGACTTGTGTTCCCGGATGCTGGTGGGGTCTGGCATGTAACGTTTGAATAAGCGCCGGGGCATAAGGCTTCTCGGTCGGGTCAAGCGTCGATTATGACCGGATTGTAACCATCGAAAATTCAGACATTGTGACAAATGATAAAGCCCCCTCCGGCCATCCTCGGCTAAGCCAAGGGTAGGGACTGCCATGGATGGGCTGGTTTATGCGCACAGGGATGCTGGCATTGGCTGCGGGGCTGCTGGCAATGGGTTTTCTGCCGGTCTTGCCACCGGGCTGGTCGTTGCTGGCGATGTCGGTGCTGGCCTTGATGCTGCTGCCATTTCGTACACATCCGGTGGCATTTTTCCTATTCGGTTTCACCTGGGCCTGTGCTTGTGCTCAGTGGGCGCTCGACGATCGCCTGGTATCCCGCCTGGATGGGCAGACTCGCTGGCTGGAGGGGCGGGTCACCGGCTTGCCGGAGGCGAGTGCGGGGGTGGTGCGTTTCGAACTGCACAATGCCCAGTCCCGGCGTGAGCGCCTGCCACGGCTGATGCGCCTGAGCTGGCGCGACGGGCCGCCGGTGCGCAGCGGCGAGCGATGGCGCCTGGCGGTCACCTTGCGACGTCCCGTGGGGATGCTCAACCTGCAGGGTTTCGACTACGAGGCCTGGTTGTTGGCCCGGCGAGTCGGCGCTATCGGTACGGTCAAGGACGGCCATCTGCAGGCGCCGGCCCATGGCGCCTGGCGCGACCGCCTGCGCCAGCGCTTGCTGGCAGTCGAGGCCCATGGCCGGGCCGGCGGCCTGGCGGCCCTGGTGATGGGTGATGGCTCCGGGCTGGCGCGTGAAGACTGGCAACTGCTGCAAGACACTGGAACGGTGCACCTGATGGTCATTTCGGGGCAGCACATCAGCCTTCTGGCCGGGGTGATCTACCTCGCCGTGGCGGGGCTGGCACGGCTGGGCGTATGGCCGGCACGCTGGCCCTGGCTGCCCTGGGCCTGTGCCCTGGGGTTTCTCGGTGCATTGGGGTATGGCTTGCTGGCGGGGTTCGATGTGCCGGTGCAGCGTGCCTGCGTAATGGTGGCCCTGGTCCTGCTCTGGCGCTTGCGTTTCCGTCACCTGGGCACTTGGTGGCCATTGCTGCTGGCGCTCGATGCGGTGCTGCTGTTCGAGCCCCTGGCCAGCTTGCAACCCGGGTTCTGGTTGTCATTCGCGGCGGTGGCGGTGCTGGTCTTCACCTTTGCCGGTCGCCTGGGGACCTGGCGCTGGTGGCAGAGCTGGACCCGTGCCCAGTGGCTGGTCGCGATCGGCCTGTTGCCTGCCATGCTGGCCCTGGGCCTGCCCATCAGCGTGAGTGGCCCGCTGGCCAATCTGTTGGCCGTCCCCTGGATCAGCTTCCTGGTGCTGCCACCGGCCTTGCTGGGATGCCTGTTGCTGCCTGTACCCGCGGTGGGCGAGGGTTTGCTGTGGCTGGCCGGCGGATTGCTGGACTGGCTGTTTGGTTGGCTGGGCGTTGTCGCCCGATGGTGCCCCGCCTGGGTAGCGCCGCTGCTTCCCGGCTGGGTCTGGGGGCTGGGCAGCCTGGGGGCGCTGTTGCTGCTGTTGCCCCCGGGCGTGCCATTGCGGATCCTGGGCTGGCCGTTGTTGCTGCTGGTGGTGTGGCCGCCGCCGCAGCGGGTGCCCCATGGCCAGGCCGAGGTCTGGCAGCTGGATGTGGGGCAGGGCTTGTCGTTCATCCTGCGTACCCGTAATCACGCGATGCTGTATGACGCCGGCGCTCGCAGCGGCGACTTCGACCTGGGCGAGCGAGTGGTGGTGCCGACCCTGCACCGGCTGGGTATCCGGCAACTGGACCTGATGCTGCTCAGTCATGCGGATAACGATCACGCCGGTGGTGCCCTGGCGGTGCAGCGTGCGCTGCCGGTGCGCCTGGTGCGCAGTGGCGAGCCCCAGGCCTTGCCGCCTGCCCTGGGTGCCAGGCCCTGCGAGTCCGGGGCGAGCTGGCAATGGGATGGCGTGCGTTTCAGCCAGTGGCAATGGGACCAGGCCCGCGACGGCAACCAGGCTTCCTGCGTCCTGCAGGTCGAGGCCCGTGGCGAGCGCTTGCTGCTCACGGGCGATATCGACATCCATGCCGAGAAGGCCTTGCTCGACAGCCCGCTGGCGCTGCGCACCCAATGGCTGCAGGCGCCGCACCATGGCAGCCGGACTTCGTCATCCCGGGCCCTGTTGCTACGGTTGCAGCCCGAAGCGGTGCTGGTGTCCCGAGGTCGAGGCAATGCCTACGGCCATCCACATCCACAGGTGGTGGCGCGGTATCGGGACTTGGGCGTGCCTCTTTATGACAGTGCCGAGCAAGGGGCGCTGCGGGTGCAGCTAGGAACCTTCGGGTCTGTCTACAGCGTGCGGGGGCAGCGGCGTTTCTGGCGCGAGGCGCCAACAATGCCTTAAATAACCGTGGGTTATTAAAGCCCGGGAACATGCGACATCACGGTCTTCGGTGCGTCCGGCCCCTATGTTAGAGTGGCGCACTTTTTCGAGGGGACTGTCACTGTGTGGGAATTGGTCAAATCCGGCGGTTGGATGATGTTGCCGATCATCCTGAGTTCCATCGCTGCCGTGGGCATCATTGCCGAGCGCTTGTGGACCCTGCGGGCCAGCCGAGTCACACCTCCTCACTTGCTGGGCCAGGTCTGGCGCTGGATCAAGGACAAGCAACTGAACAAGGACAAGCTCAAGGAGCTGCGCGCCGATTCGCCCCTGGGCGAGATCCTGGCGGCAGGCCTGGCCAACTCCAGGCATGGCCGCGAGATCATGAAGGAGTGCATTGAAGAAGCGGCCGCCCGGGTCATTCACGAGCTGGAGCGCTACCTCAATGCCCTTGGCACCATCGCCGCGATGGCGCCCCTGCTGGGCCTGCTGGGCACGGTGCTGGGCATGATCGACATCTTCAGTTCGTTCATGGGGTCGGGCATGACCTCCAACGCCCATGTATTGGCCGGTGGTATTTCCAAGGCACTGATCACGACCGCTGCGGGCCTGATGGTGGGTATTCCAGCGGTGTTTTTCCACCGCTTCCTGCAGCGCCGGGTCGATGAACTGGTGGTGGGCATGGAGCAGGAGGCCATCAAGCTGGTGGAAGTGATCCAGGGCGACCGCGATGTCGACCTGGCCGAGGGCAAAGCGTGAAATTCCGTCGCAAACCGCGGGAAACCGTGGATATCAACCTCGCGTCCCTGATCGACGTGGTGTTCATCCTGCTGCTGTTCTTCGTGGTGACCACCACCTTCACTCGCGAAACCGAGTTGCGTGTCGACCTGCCCGAGGCGGTCAGCGGCTCGCCCGCCGAGGACCAGCAGGTCAAGCAGCTGGATATCGCCATCAGCGCCGACGGGGTGTTCTCGGTGAACAACCAGGTGCTGCCCAAGAACGACCTGGCGACCCTGATCGACGCGTTGCAGAAGGAGTCCGCTGGCGATACCAACCTGCCGTTGTCCATCAGCGCCGACGGCAAGACCCAGCATCAAGCGGTGATCACTGCCATGGACGCGGCCGGCAAGCTCGGTTTCAGCCACCTGCGCATGACCACCGTCGAGGCGGCAGCGGCACCCTGATGGCACTTTCCGATCGTCTGCTCGCCGCCTGGTATCAGGGCCACCCCGCGCTGAAACTGCTGCAGCCCCTGGAATGGCTGTACCGCCGCGTGGTGGTAGGCAAGCGCCAACGCTTCCTGGCGGGCGAGGGCGACATCTACCAGCCGCCGGTGCCGCTGGTGGTGGTGGGCAATATCACCGTGGGCGGCACCGGCAAGACGCCGCTGATCCTGTGGCTGGTGGAACATTGCCAGCGCCTTGGCCTGCGGGTCGGGGTGGTCAGTCGCGGCTACGGTGCCAAGCCACCGCAATTGCCCTGGCGGGTCGCCGCCACGGACAGCGCCGAAGTGGCCGGCGACGAGCCGCTGCTGATTGTCCAGCGCTGCGGCGTACCCCTGATGATCGATCCCGATCGCAGTCGCGCAGTACAGGCGCTACTGGCCGCCGAGCCGCTGGACCTGATCCTGTCCGACGATGGGCTGCAGCATTACCGCCTGGCCCGCGACCTGGAACTGGTGCTGATCGACGCTGCCCGAGGGCTGGGTAATCGCCGCTGCCTGCCGGCCGGCCCGCTGCGCGAGCCGGTGGAGCGCCTGCACAGTGTGGATGCCTTGCTGTACAACGGGGCCGGCGCCGATCGTGCCGATGGTTTTGCCTTTCAACTCAAGCCTTCGGCGCTGGTCAACCTGCAAAGCGGCGAGCGTCGCCCGGTGGAGCATTTCGCCCCGGGCCAGGCGGTGCATGCGGTGGCCGGCATCGGCAATCCCCAGCGTTTCTTCAAGACCCTTGAAACGCTACACTGGCAACCTGTCCCCCATGCATTTGCCGATCACGCCCAATACAGCCCTCAGGCCTTGGCCTTCACTCCGTCATTGCCGCTGGTCATGACCGAGAAGGATGCAGTCAAGTGTCGCGAGTTCGCGGCGGCCGACTGGTGGTACCTGGCGGTCGACGCGGTGCCTTCGCCGGCCTTCGTCGCCTGGTTCGATACCCAGTTGATGCGCCTGTTGCCTGACCGTCTATTGCCTTAAATCGCTTCTATCCAGGGAAATCCTCATGGACACCAAACTGCTCGACATCCTGGCCTGCCCGATCTGCAAGGGCCCCCTCAAACTCAGTGCCGACAAGACCGAGCTGATCAGCAAGGGCGCCGGCCTGGCCTATCCGATCCGCGACGGTATTCCGGTGATGCTGGAAAGCGAAGCCCGCACCCTGAGCACCGAGGAGCGCCTGGACAAATGACCAGCGCCTTCACCGTGGTCATTCCGGCGCGTTTCGCGTCCACCCGCCTGCCGGGCAAGCCGCTGCAGATGATCGCCGGCAAGCCGATGGTCCAGTGGGTCTGGGAGCAGGCCAGCAAGAGCCGCGCCGAGCGTGTGGTGGTGGCTACCGACGACCAGCGTATCGTCGATGCTTGCCAGGGTTTTGGCGCCGAGGCGCTGCTGACCCGCGAAGACCACAACTCGGGCACTGATCGCCTGGCCGAGGTCGCTGCCCAGTTGGGCCTGGCGGCGGATGCCATCGTGGTCAATGTCCAGGGCGACGAGCCGCTGATCCCTCCGGCGGTGATCGATCAGGTGGCGGCCAACCTGGCAGCCCATCCCGAGGCGCGCATGGCCACCCTGGCCGAGCCGATCGAGGATGCAGAGACCTTGTTCAACCCCAATGTGGTCAAGGTGGTCAGCGACCTCGATGGCCTGGCGCTGACCTTCAGCCGTTCGACCTTGCCCTGGGCCCGGGACGCCTTCGCCCGCAATCGCGACGAACTGCCGGCCGGCGTGCCTTATCGGCGCCATATCGGGATCTACGCGTACCGTGCCGGCTTCCTCCAGGACTTCGTCAGCTGGGGACCTTGCTGGCTGGAGAACACCGAGTCCCTGGAGCAGCTGCGGGCCTTGTGGCACGGCGTGCGAATTCATGTGGCCGATGCCCTTGAGGCGCCGCCTACCGGCGTGGATACCGCCGAAGACCTCGAGCGCGTCCGACGCCTGTTGGAGGCTTGATGCAGGTCCTGTTCGTCTGCCTGGGCAACATCTGCCGTTCGCCCACCGCCGAAGGCGTACTGCGCCACAAATTGCGTGAAGCCGGCCTGGCCGGCCAGGTGCGGGTGGCGTCCGCCGGCACCAGCGACTGGCATGTGGGCAAGGCGCCGGACTCACGCAGCCAGCGGGCGGCGCTGCAGCGCGGTTATGACCTGTCGGCGCAACGGGCGCAGCAGGTCAGCAGTGCCGACTTCTCGCACTATGACCTGATTCTCGCCATGGACCAGAGCAACCTGCGCAACCTCAAGGCCTTGCAGCCGGCCCGGGGCAAGGCAGAGCTGGATCTTTTCCTGCGCCGCTACGAGGCCGTGATTGATGAGGTGCCGGACCCGTACTACGACGGTGAGAAGGGCTTCGAGCAAGTGCTGGATCTGATCGAGGCGGCCTGTGACCGGCTGGTGATCGAATTGAAGGGGCGCCTATGAACCTGGATATCCAGTCCGATGTGTCCCTCAAGCCGTTCAACAGTTTCGGGGTCGAGGTCAAGGCCAGGCTGTTCGCCCAGGCCCATGACGATGCCGATGTGCGCGAGGCTCTGGACTATGGTCGCAAGCACCAATTGCCTCTGCTGGTGATCGGTGGTGGCAGCAACCTGTTGCTGGCCGGGAACATCCAGGCCCTGGTGCTGCGCATGGCCAGCCGTGGCATTCGCCTGCTCAGCGACGACGGGCAGAGGGTGGTGGTGGAAGCCGAGGCCGGGGAGACCTGGCACCCCTTCGTCCAGTGGACCCTGGACCAAGGGTTGTCCGGCCTGGAGAACCTCAGCCTGATCCCCGGTACCGTGGGGGCAGCGCCGATGCAGAATATCGGTGCCTACGGTGTCGAGATCAAGGATGTGTTCGCCGGTCTCACCGCCCTGGATCGCCGGACTGGCGAGCTGCGGGACTTCGATCTGGAGCAGTGCCAGTTCGCCTACCGCGACAGCCTGTTCAAGCGTGAAACCGGGCGCTGGGTGATCCTGCGGGTGCGTTTTGCCCTGAGCCGGGCCGGACACCTGCACCTGGAATACGGCCCGGTACGCCAGCGCCTGGCGGAGCAGGGCATCGCGCACCCCACTGCCAGCGATGTCAGCCGGGCGATCTGCAGCATTCGTAGCGAGAAGCTCCCGGATCCGGCGGTACTGGGCAATGCCGGCAGCTTCTTCAAGAACCCGGTGGTCCCGGCGGTGCTGGCGGAGCGAATTCGCCAGGAACACCCGAACCTGGTGGGTTACCCCCAGGCGGACGGGCAGGTGAAGCTGGCGGCCGGGTGGCTGATCGAACAGGCGGGCTGGAAGGGCTTTCGCGAGGCCGATGCCGGGGTTCATCGCTTGCAGTCTCTGGTGCTGGTCAATTACGGCAACGCCAGTGGCCAGCAACTACTGGCCCTGGCCCTGAAGATCCAGCGCGACATCGCCGAGCGCTTCCAGGTCGAACTGGAGATGGAGCCCAACCTCTACGGGGCCTGATCGTTCGTTGGCCGTGGCCATCAAAAAAAGCCTTGCTCGAATGACGTTCGGGCAAGGCTTTTTGCTTAATTAGGGCTTAACTTAGCAGGCTAAGAATGTGCTTTTTGCTGTGTCCAAGGGCCCGGTGAAGACCCGTCTTCACAAGAGAGCTCGATTAGCCTGAGCCGATCTGCGTACCGCAGTTGCAGTACCGCGCGACCAGATGGCTCGACCCCATCCCCTTACAGAATGCGGGCGTGCCCATGATTACTCTGAAACTCAATGGTCAGGATCATCCACTGGACGTCAGTGAGGACATGCCCCTGTTGTGGGCGATTCGCGACGTGATCGGCTACAACGGCACCAAGTTCGGTTGCGGCATGGGCTTGTGCGGTGCGTGCACCATCCATATCGACGGCGACCCGGCTCGCAGTTGCATCACCCCTGTTGGCGCGGTACTGGGCAAGAACGTCAGCACCATCGACAACCTGCACAACGATCCGGTAGGCCAGGTGGTGCAACAGGCCTGGCTGGATATCGCGGTGGCCCAGTGCGGTTATTGCCAGGGCGGACAGATCATGTCCGCCACCGCGTTGCTCAAGACCCACCCCAATCCCAGCGATGAACAGATCGAGGAGGCGATGCTCGGCAACATCTGCCGCTGTGGTACGTACAACCGGATCAAGACCGCGATCCGCCATGCCTCCAGCCATTTGCAGGAGGACAAGGCATGAGTCGCCTACCCGCGGATTTCACCCTGAACAACCTGAGTCGCCGGGGTTTTCTCAAGGGCGTGGGCGCCACCGGCGCCCTGGTGCTGGCCGCGAGTTGGGGCTGGCAGGACGCGTTTGCCGAGGACAAGCCATTTGGTGCCGACGGCATGCCCCACGGCTGGATCGATGATCCCAAGGTTTATGTGAGCATCGACGCCGACGGTAGTGTGACGGTGATCTGCAACCGTTCGGAAATGGGCCAGGGCGTGCGCACCAGCCTGAGCATGGTGGTGGCCGACGAACTGGAAGCCGACTGGGCCCTGGTCAAGGTCAGGCAGGCGCCGGGGGACGAGGTGCGTTATGGCAACCAGGACACCGACGGTTCGCGCAGCATGCGTCACTGGTACGAGCCGATGCGCCGTTGTGGCGCGGCCGCGCGGACCATGCTCGAACAGGCCGCCGCCGCGCAGTGGCAAGTGCCACTGGCGGAGTGCCGGGCACAGCTGCACAAGGTGATCCACCAGCCCAGCGGGCGGGAGCTGGGCTATGGCGCCCTGGCCGCCGCTGCCGGAGCTCTGGCGGTGCCCGCTCGGGACAGCCTGCGGCTGAAGCCGGCCTCGGAGTTTCGTTACATCGGCAAGGAGGCGACTCGCGCGATCGACGGCCAGGACATTGTCAGCGGTCGTGCGGTGTACGGTGCCGATGTGCATTTCGAGGGCATGCTGTTCGCCGCAGTGGCCCGGCCCCGGGTTTATGGCGGCAAGCTCAGGTCCGTCGATGACAGCGCTGCGCTGAAGGTGCCCGGGGTGATCAAGGTGATTCCCATCGAAGGCCGCCCTCTGCCCTCGGAGTTCCAGCCCCTGGGCGGTGTAGCGGTGGTGGCGAGCAACACCTGGGCGGCGATCAAGGGCCGTGATGCGTTGAAAATCGAGTGGGACGATGGAGTCAATGCCGGTTACAACTCCGTCGAGTACCGCAAGGAGCTGGAGGCCGCCGCCCACAAGCCGGGCAAGGTGGTGCGCAACACCGGTAACCTTGAAGAGGCCCTGGGCCGCGCCGACGAGAGTCTGGAGGCCACCTACTACTTGCCGCACCTGGCCCAGGCGCCTATGGAGCCGATGGTCGCCGTGGCCCGTTTCCAGGATGGCCGCTGTGAGGCCTGGGCGCCGAGCCAGGCGCCCCAGGTGACCCGCGAGCGGATCGCCGAACGGCTGGGGATCGGCTTTGACCAGGTCACGGTGAACGTTACCTTGCTGGGTGGCGGTTTTGGTCGCAAGTCCAAGCCCGACTTCATTATCGAGGCGGCGATCCTGGCCAAGGCCTTTCCCGGCAAGGCGGTGCGGGTGCAATGGACACGGGAAGACGATATCCACAATTCCTATTTCCATACGGTATCGGCCGAATACCTCAAGGCCGGGCTGAACAAGGACGGCATGCCTGCGGCGTGGCTGCATCGCACCGTAGCGCCGAGCATCACTGCCTTGTTCGCCCCGGGTATGACCCACGAAGGAGCCTTCGAGCTGGGGATGGGGTTCACCAACATGGCCTATGCCATTCCCAATGTCCGCCTGGAGAACCCCGAGGCGGCGGCTCATACCCGGGTTGGCTGGTATCGCTCGGTGTCGAATATTCCCCATGGTTTTGCGATCCAGAGCTTTATCGACGAGTTGGCGCACAAGGCCGGCGAGGATCCGCTGAAGTACCAGCTGCGGCTGTTGGGGCCGGATCGGCAGATCGATCCGCGGACCTTGAGCGAGGAGTGGAACTATGGCGAGTCGCCCGAGCGTTATCCCATCGACACCGGTCGCCTGCGCAACGTGCTGGAGACCGCGGCCAAGGCTGCCGGCTGGGGGCGCAAGCTGCCCAAGGGGCGAGGCTTGGGGCTGGCTGTGCACTACAGTTTCGTGACCTATGTAGCGGCGGTGATCGAGGTGGAGGTCAAGGGTGATGGCACCCTGGTGGTGCACAAGGCCGATATCGCCGTTGACTGTGGCCCGCAGATCAACCCCGAGCGTATCCGCTCGCAGTTCGAAGGCGCCTGTGTCATGGGGCTGGGCAATGCGGTGCTGGGGGAAATCAGCTTCAAGGATGGCAAGGTCCAGCAGGACAACTTCCATATGTACGAAGTGGCACGCATGTCTCTGGCACCGAAGGAGGTTCAAGTGCATCTGGTGACACCGCCTGGAGAGGTGCCGCTGGGAGGTGTGGGTGAGCCTGGCGTGCCACCGATTGCCCCGGCCCTGTGCAATGCCATCTTTGCCGCCACCGGCAAGCGCATCCGCAACTTGCCGGTGCGCTACCAGTTGCAGGGCTGGCAGCAGGCGGGTGCCTGATGGACAGCGTCGACGTGAATGTCCTGCGCAGCGTCCTGGAGTGGCGGCGTGCCGGGCGGGGTGTGGTGCTGTACAGCGTGGTCCAGACCTGGGGCAGTGCACCGCGCCCCCCCGGCGCAATGCTGGCTCTGCGCGACGATGGCGTGGTGATCGGCTCGGTGTCGGGCGGCTGCATCGAGGATGACCTGATTTCCCGCCAGGAGGATGGGCGCCTGGCAGCGAGCGGGCCACCGGTGCAGTGGGTGACCTATGGCGTGACTCTCGAGGAAGCTGCGCGTTTCGGCCTGCCGTGTGGTGGCACCTTGCGCCTTGTTGAGGAGCGTATCGGTGATCCGGCCTGGGTCGCCGAACTGCTCGAACGTTGCCAGGCACACCAGATCGTGGCCCGGGAACTGAACGTGGCCACGGGCGAGGTGCAGCTCAAGACGGCCCGCAAGAACGACGAATTGGCGTTCGACGGCGTCATCTTGCGGGCGATCTACGGACCGCGCTGGCGCCTGCTGCTGATCGGGGCCGGGCAACTGTCCCGCTACGTCGCGCAAATGGCCCGCCTGCTGGACTTCGAGGTGCTGATTTGTGATCCGCGTCGGGAGTTCGTCCATGGTTGGGAAGATCAGGACGGTCGTTTTGTCGCCGGCATGCCCGACGATGCGGTGTTGAGCATCGAGCCCGATGAACGCACTGCGGTGGTGGCCCTGACCCATGATCCGCGGCTGGATGACATGGCCTTGCTTACGGCGCTCGACTCCCGGGCGTTCTATGTCGGCGCGCTGGGTTCCCGGGTCAACAGTCAGAAGCGCCGCGACAATCTGCTGCTTCTGGGTCTGTCGCCCCAGGCTGTTGAGCGTTTGCATGGGCCGGTCGGCTTGCCCATAGGTAGCCACACCCCGGCGGAAATCGCCCTGTCGCTGATGGCCGAGATCGTGGCGCTGAAGAACGGTGTCGAGCCTCAACCGAAACAGTCGATATCACGTGCCAGCCGGGTAGTGGTGTGAGCCTGCTTCCCTGTGCGGTCATTCTTGCGGCGGGGCAGGGCCGGCGTTATCGGCAGGCCTCGGGGGATGACCAGGACAAGTTGCTGGCGCCTTGCCGGGGACGCGACGGCGTGCTGCGCCCGGTTCTGGAGCAGGTATTGGTGAACTTGCCAGGGGAGATTGTCCGCAGGGTGCTGGTGACGACCGTGCATCGACCGCTGGTGGTGGAGTTGGGGGGCGCCCACGGGTGTGAAGTGTTGCAACTGGACTCTGCCGGCATGGGGCATAGCTTGGCGACGGCCGTGGCGGCTTGTGCCGATGCCGATGGCTGGCTGGTCTTGCTGGGGGACATGCCCTTCATCCTGTCCGACACCACGCGACAGGTGGTCGATAGCATGGCCGCACAACAAATCTGCGTACCTCGGTGGGGGGCTGAGCTTGGCCACCCGGTGGGGTTTGGTCGCCGCTATGGCGAGGCATTGCGTGGATTGTCCGGTGATCGCGGGGCCAGGCCGCTATTTGCCTCGGGTAGTGTGGTGGAGGTACCGGTGAGTGATCCGGGTGTCGTCTGGGATGTGGATGTACCCCAGGCGCTGATCTCTCGGCAGGCCTGAAAGGCAGGCATGAAAAAGCCCCGCCCGGTGACCCGGAGCGGGGCTTTTCATTTGCCGAGGGAATCAGACGAGAGGTTTGGTCTCGTGCTCTTTTTCTTCGGCGTGCGCTGCGTGCTCAACGTTGTGCTCGACAGCGTGTGGCGCTTGCTCGGCTGCCGGGGCTGGTTGCTCTGCTTCTGGCTCGGCGACTGGCGCAGGGGCTGCGGCAGGTACTTCGACAGGTACTGGAGCAGCCTCGACGACGGCAGGAGCTTCAACTGCCGGAACAGCCTCGGCGGCGACCACGGTTTCAGCCGGGGCAGCAGTGGCGGCCAGTTCAGCTTCCTTCTGCAGGCGTTCGGCTTCACGTTTGCGACGACGCACTTCGCGTGGGTCATTCGGCGCACGGCCATTGCTGGTCAGGGTGCTGGCCGGAGCAGCTTCGGCAGCCGGGGCAGGGGCCTCGACCACTGCTGGAGCGGCAATCGGGGCTGCTTCCTCCGCTGGAGCAGGCTGCTCGGCAACCACTGGTTGCTCGATCACCGGCTCGGCAATCGGGGCCGGAACCGGAGCTGGCTCGGCAGCTGGCTCCTCGCTCACAGGGGCGGCAGGTTCGGCAACAGGTTGCTCGGCAACCACCGGCTGGGCCTCTGCAGGTTCGGCAGCGACTTCGACCGACTGCTCGGCGACCGGTGCGACTTCGGCTGCCGGAGCAACTTCAATGGCCGGTGCAGCCGGCGTTTCTACCGGGGTAGTGGCTTCGACGACCGGAGCTTCCGGGGCCTGCTCTGCAATCGAGGCGTTGGCGCGTTCTGCCTGCTGATGGGCCTCGGCTTCGGCGTTGGCGCTGATAGCGGTGCTGGCCACGGCGGCGGTCACTGCCAGGCCAGCGGCGAGGTCGGCACCGCTTGGCTCTTCGGCATTCTCTTCCGAGCCTTCGATCACGTTGCCGTTGGCATCGCGCTGACGTTCACGACGGTTGCTGCGACGACGCTGGCCACGGGAGCGGCGACGTGGGCGTTCATCATCGGCGCCGTCCTGACCTTCTTCCAGCAGTTGCTCTTCGCTAGGCAGCGCTTCTTCTTCGCTGGCAGCTGCAGCCTGGACCTGTTCGGTACGTGGCTGACGCTCTTCACGCGGTGGGCGAGGCTGGCGCTCTTCACGCGGCTGACGAGCCGGGCGCTCTTCAGCGACAACAGCGGCGGCGGTAGCGGCGACTGTCGGAGCAGCATCCAGAGGCTCGCGCAGTTCACGTACACGCTCTTCGCGTTCACCGCGAGGCTTGCGCTCTTCGCGCGGGGCGCGTGGTTGACGCTCTTCACGCGGTGCGCGAGGCTGGCGCTCTTCACGGGCGGTGGCTTGACCTTCCTCGCGGGCTTCGCGCGGCTCGCGTGGCTGGCGCTCTTCTCGTGGTGCGCGTTCTTCACGTGGCGCACGCTCTTCGCGCGGTTTGCGCTCTTCATCGCGACGCCCGTTGCGGTTGCGGCTCTGCTGGCGACCGTTGCGACGCTCTTCGTTGCGGGCAGGGCGCTCGCTCGCTGGCTTCTCGACGACAGCCGGAGCCACGGGCTCTTCCTTGGTGGCGAACAGGCTGACCAGGGACTTGACCAGGCCCTTGAACAGGCTCGGCTCGGCAACCGGGGCAGGTGCAGGGGCTGGAGCGGCAACTTCGGCCGGAACCGGAGCGTTGGCGCGGGCCGGGGCCGTCTTCACTGCTGCCTCCTGGCGAACCAGGGTGCGGGTGGCGGCGGCCGGTTGTGGCTCTTCGGTCTCGGCAGCGGCAGCGGCGATTTCGTAGCTGGACTGGTTGGTGTTGGCTTCCGGGTTGTCATCACGCAGGCGCTGGACTTCGAAGTGCGGCGTCTCGAGGTGATCGTTCGGCAGGATGACGATACGGGCGCGAGTACGCAGTTCGATCTTGGTGATCGAGTTGCGCTTTTCGTTGAGCAGGAATGCTGCGACCGGAATCGGCACCTGGGCACGGACTTCGGCAGTGCGGTCCTTCAGGGCTTCTTCTTCGATCAGGCGCAGGATTGCCAGGGACAGCGACTCGACGTCACGGATGATGCCGGTGCCGCTGCAGCGTGGGCAGACGATGCCGCTGCTTTCGCCCAGGGATGGACGCAGGCGCTGGCGAGACATTTCCAGCAGGCCGAAACGCGAAATGCGGCCGATCTGCACGCGGGCGCGGTCGGCTTCCAGGCATTCGCGGACTTTTTCTTCCACGGCGCGCTGGTTCTTGGCCGGGGTCATGTCGATGAAGTCGATCACGATCAGGCCGCCGATGTCGCGCAGGCGCAACTGACGGGCGATTTCTTCGGCGGCTTCAAGGTTGGTCTGCAGGGCGGTTTCTTCGATGTCGCTGCCTTTGGTGGCGCGCGCCGAGTTGATGTCGATGGACACCAGGGCTTCGGTCGGATCGATAACGATGGAGCCGCCGGAAGGCAGTTCGACCACGCGCTGGAAGGCGGTCTCGATCTGGCTTTCGATCTGGAAGCGGTTGAACAGCGGCACGCTGTCTTCGTACAGCTTGATCTTGCTGGCGTACTGCGGCATCACCTGGCGGATGAAGGTGAGCGCTTCGTCCTGTGCCTCGACACTGTCGATCAGTACTTCACCGATATCCTGGCGCAGGTAATCACGGATCGCGCGGATGATGACGTTGCTTTCCTGGTAGATCAGGAATGGCGCGGAACGATCCAGCGATGCTTCCTTGATGGCGCTCCAGAGTTGCAGCAGGTAGTCCAGGTCCCACTGCATCTCTTCACTGCTGCGGCCCAGGCCGGCAGTACGCACGATCAGGCCCATGTCGGCAGGGGCTACCAGGCCGTTCAGCGCTTCACGCAGTTCGTTGCGCTCTTCGCCTTCGATGCGGCGCGAGATGCCACCGGCACGTGGGTTGTTCGGCATCAGTACCAGGTAACGGCCGGCCAGGCTGATGAAGGTGGTCAGGGCGGCGCCCTTGTTGCCACGCTCTTCTTTCTCGACCTGGACGATGACTTCCTGGCCTTCGCTCAGGACGTCCTTGATGTTGACGCGGCCTTCGGGGGCTTTCTTGAAGTATTCGCGGGAAATTTCTTTGAGAGGCAGGAAGCCGTGGCGCTCGGAGCCGAAGTCGACAAAAGCGGCCTCGAGGCTAGGTTCGATGCGGGTGATGCGGCCTTTATAGATGTTGGCCTTTTTCTGCTCGCGTGCACCGGACTCGATGTCCAGGTCGTAGAGGCGCTGGCCATCTACCAGGGCAACACGCAACTCTTCGGGTTGAGTTGCGTTAATCAGCATTCTTTTCATGTAGTACCGTCGGTTTCCGGGCTGCCGGAAACGGCGTTCGGCACACACGACTTCTCACGGTCGGTGTCAGGTGCGTCAGGAGTGGTTGACCACTCGAGTGTCTAACGATGTTCGTTCCTGTCGGTAACCGGGAACGAAGTCGCGACTCACGCGTCCTGCTTGCTGTGGTGACTAAGGCACCGCTTAAGCAAAAGTCTGTCAGGAGGAGGAATCAACCGGCGACTGTGGACGAGATGAAGCGTCTTGATAAAGCCTAATGCTACACAGTCCGACGGTTGTGCATCTCCACCCTACACGTATCCCTGATAATTCGGGTGCTGCCGCGCGCAGAATCCGCAGCGGGTTGGCATTTACCGTGAACTCCGAAAGGGGAGGTCACGCATTATGGCTAAGGCGTTGTTTCCACAACTTTCGCCTGGGGGTCGTCGATCGCTGACTGCACTTTGTGAACTGGCCGTTAATCGCTGCGTAAAAGGCGAGTGATTACTCTGCTTCTTACGGGTTTCAGGCCTCATGTCACCTGCGCTTGTTACAACGCCCAACTTGTCCGTTATGTAGCGAGAGCTGCGTAGGACGGCCTTGCGTCCTCGTGAATTGCGTTGGTCAGGGCCGGCTGTTGGCCGCTGTTCCTCTGTCCAGCCGCTTTTGGCGGCGTTCGCGACTATAGCAGTAATCATTAAGTGCTTCAAATCCATAAAAATTGTTATTATCCGCGGCATGACGACTACTGCCCCCTCGACTCCAGGCGTTCAACTGCTTGAGGTCACGCCGGAATATGCCGGCCAACGTATTGATAACTTCCTTCTCGCTCGGCTCAAAGGCGTGCCCAAGACCTTGATTTATCGCATTTTGCGTAAAGGCGAAGTGCGGGTGAACAAGGGGCGGATCAAGCCCGAATACAAGTTGCAGGCCGGTGATGTGGTGCGTGTGCCGCCGGTGCGTGTGCCCGAACGTGATGAGCCGGTGCCTTTGGCTCAGGGGCTGCTGCAACGCCTGGAGGCGTCGATCGTCTTCGAAGACAAGGCCCTGATCGTGATCAACAAGCCTGCCGGTATTGCCGTGCATGGTGGCAGCGGCCTGAACTTCGGAGTGATTGAAGCCTTTCGTCAGTTACGTCCCGATGCCAAGGAGTTGGAGCTCGTGCATCGTCTCGATCGCGATACGTCCGGACTGCTGATGATTGCCAAGAAGCGCAGCATGTTGCGCCACTTGCATGCCGCGCTGCGGGGTGATGGTGTGGACAAGCGCTACATGGCGCTGGTGCGTGGTCACTGGGCGACTGCAGTGAAGCAGGTGCGTGCGCCGCTGCTCAAGAGCAACTTGCGTTCTGGCGAGCGCATGGTGGAGGTCAATGACGAAGGCAAGGAGGCCTTGACGATGTTCAAGGTTCTGCGTCGTTTTGGCGATTTCGCCACCATGGTCGAGGCCAAGCCGGTGACCGGGCGTACTCACCAGATCCGTGTGCACACCTTGCATGCAGGGCATTGCATCGCAGGTGACAGCAAGTACGGTGACGATGATTTTACTCGTGAAATCCGCGACCTGGGTGGCAAGCGCCTGTTTCTGCATGCCTATATGCTGACCGTGCCGTTGCCCGATGGTGGCGAACTGAAGTTGCAGGCTCCGGTGGATGAGATGTGGGCCAAGACCGTGGAGCGTTTGAGTGCACCCTGATTACAAGCTGCTGATCTTTGATTGGGATGGCACTCTGGCAGATTCCATTGGTCGGATTGTCGAGTCGATGCATGTGGCGGCCGATCGTTCCAGCTTTTCCCGGTGCGACGACTTCGCCGTCAAGGGCATCATCGGTCTTGGTTTGCCGGAGGCGATTCGCACTCTGTATCCGGAAATCGATGATGGACAGATGGTGGCTTTCCGTCAGCATTACGCCGATCACTATATCGCCCTTGAGGCTGAGCCTTCGCCGCTGTTTGCCGGGGTGGTGCAGTCGCTGGAGGCTTTCCGGGCCGAAGGCTATCGGTTGGCGGTTGCCACCGGCAAGGCGCGGCGGGGCTTGGATCGGGTGCTGAGGGCTCATGGCTGGGAAGGGTATTTCGATGTCACCCGGGCCGCTGACGAAACTGCCAGCAAGCCGCACCCTTTGATGCTCGAGGAAATTCTTGCTCATTGTGGTATCGGGGCCAGGCAGGCGTTGATGGTTGGGGATTCTTCCTTCGACCTGCTGATGGCGCGCAATGCCGGCATGGATTCGGTCGCCGTCAGTTACGGGGCTCAGTCCATCGAGGCGCTGCAAGCATTCGAACCGCGCTTGTCCATCGATCATTTTCCTCAACTGCATGCCTGGCTCAGTCGGGCTGCTGGTTAATTTGTTGCTGAGGTAATAGGCATGACCGACGAATGGAAGGCTCCGAGCGCATCGGGTGCCGGAGACTCTGACGATAGAAGCTGGAAGCTGTTGGAGAAAACCCTGCTGGCCGGCGTTCAGGAGCAGCGTCGCTCGCGGCGCTGGGGGATTTTCTTCAAGTTGTTGACCTTTGTTTACCTGTTCGTGGCGCTGCTTTTGTTCACGCCGCTGATGAGCATGGAGAAGAGTGCTACTCGCGGCGGCAGCTACACGGCGGTGATCGATGTGGCTGGGGTGATCGCCGACAAGGAGTCCGCCAGTGCGGACAATATCGTCGGGAGCCTGCGCACGGCTTTTGATGATCCGAAGGTCAAGGGTATTGTCCTGCGAATCAATAGTCCGGGTGGCAGTCCGGTGCAGTCCGGGTATGTCTATGACGAAATTCGCCGGTTGCGGGCTTTGCACAAGGACACCAAGGTCTATGCGGTGATTTCCGACCTGGGGGCTTCCGGTGCCTATTACATCGCCAGCGCCGCTGATCAGATCTATGCCGACAAGGCCAGTCTGGTGGGTTCCATCGGGGTGACGGCGGCCGGTTACGGTTTTGTCGGCGCCATGGAGAAGCTGGGGGTCGAGCGCCGTACCTACACCTCCGGTGAGCACAAGTCGTTCCTTGATCCGTTCCAGCCGCAGAAGCCTGAGGAAACCCAGTTCTGGCAGGGAGTGCTGGACACCACCCATCGCCAGTTCATCGCCAGCGTCAAGCAGGGCCGAGGTGAGCGCCTCAAGGACAAGGATCATCCCGAGCTGTTCTCGGGATTGGTGTGGTCCGGTGAGCAAGCGTTGCAGCTGGGGTTGATCGATGGACTGGGTAATACCAGTTCGGTTGCGCGAGACGTGATTGGCGAGAAGGAAGTGGTGGATTTCACGATCCAGGAGTCGCCATTCGACCGCTTCTCGAAAAAGCTGGGTGCGAGTGTGGCCGAGCAGATTGCCATGTGGATGGGCTTCCACGGGCCGACCTTGCGTTGAGCGTGTGATGCGCAATGAAGAGCCGGCCCTGGGGTCGGCTTTTTAATGGGCTCAGGGTATGTCCACGCCTTCAGCTTGAAGCATGTCCACCAGGCGGATCAGCGGCAGGCCTATCAGGGCTGTGGCGTCAGGGCCCTCGGTGCTCTGGAATAGGCTGACGCCAAGGCCCTCGGCCTTGAAGCTGCCGGCGCAATCGAAGGGGCGCTCGGCCTGCAGGTAGCGTTCGATGCGTTGGCTGTCCAGGTGACGCATGTTGACGGTGAAGGGGATGCAGTCGACCTGGCAGTGGCCGGTCCGGCTGTTGAGCAGTGCCAGTCCGGTAAGGAAGGTCACGCTCGCGCCGCTGGCGTCCAGCAGTTGTTGGCGGGCCTTGTCAAAGGTATGGGGCTTGCCGATGATCCGGTCACCCAGCACGGCTACCTGGTCCGAGCCGATGATCAGGTGCCCTGGGTAGCTGGGAGCGAGCGCACGAGCCTTTTCCTCGGCCAGGCGTCTTACCAGCGTTGAGGCGCTTTCGCCTGGGCGACGGCTTTCGTCGATGTCGGGGGCGCTGCAAGTGAATGGCAGTTGCAGGCGGGACAGCAATTCCCGGCGGTAGGTCGAGCTTGAGGCGAGTAATAAGGGCAGCATGTACATCTCCTGGGCGGGCCAGGAATTCTAGCGAGGCTCGCAAGTGACGGACAGGGCTGAATTTCCTTTGACATGGCCGGGGGCATCCCTATAATGCTGCGCCTATGTTGAATGACCCGATTCCACCTCACGTTGACCCGCGCAAATTGGCTGACCGTGGCACCACCCTCCAGGGTGAACTGCTGCTGGCCGATTTGGAGAGACTCTGCGACCCGCTTTCCGATAATGTCGGTACGGTGCAGGCTAAATTCGTTTTCGAGCGTGACGAGCGTAAAGCTGTAGTTATCCACAGCTCCATCGACGTCGAAGTCAAAATGGTTTGCCAGCGTTGTCTTGAGCTGGTCACCCTGCCGATCCACAGCGAGTGCAGTTACGCGGTGGTGAAGGAGGGTGCGAATACCCAGTCGTTGCCGAAAGGTTATGACGTGCTGGAACTGGGCGAGGATCCTTTGGATCTGCAGGCGTTGGTCGAGGAGGAGCTTTTGCTTGCCTTGCCCATCGTGCCTGCTCATCATCCGGAAGAATGCCAGCAGCCGGCGGGGCTCGATGAGCCCGAGCCGAGCGAGGACGAGGTAACGCGGTCCAACCCGTTCAGTGTATTGGCGCAGTTAAAGCGTGACCCAAACGTTTAGGAGTTAATCAATTATGGCTGTTCAGCAGAACAAAAAATCCCGCTCTGCCCGTGACATGCGCCGTTCGCACGACGCTCTCGAGGCTAGCACCCTGTCCGTAGAAAAAACCACCGGTGAAGTTCACCTGCGTCACCACGTATCGCCAGAAGGCGTATACCGTGGTCGTAAAGTGATCGACAAGGGCGCTGACGAGTAATCCTTGTCCGCTCAAGTCATCGCGATTGACGCAATGGGCGGGGACTTCGGTCCCCGCAGCATTGTTCAGGCCAGTATTGCTTGCCTGTCTGCTACCCCCTCGCTGCACCTGACTCTCGTGGGTCAACCCTCCCTCCTTGAAGAATTGATTTCCAGCCATTCGGCCGTGGATCGCGCGCGCCTGACGATTATCCCGGCGAGCGAGGTGATCACCATGGACGAAAAGCCTTCCCAGGCCCTGCGTGGCAAGCCTGACTCTTCGATGCGGGTAGCGCTTGAGTTGTTGCGTGAGGAAAAGGTCCAGGCTTGTGTCAGTGCCGGTAATACCGGGGCGCTGATGGCGCTTTCGCGGTATGTGCTAAAGACCCTGCCCGGTATCGATCGTCCGGCGATGGTGGCTGCCATTCCTACTCAGCGTGGTTATTGCCAGTTGCTGGACCTGGGAGCCAATGTCGACTGCAGTGCCGAACACTTGCTGCAGTTTGCCGTCATGGGTTCGGTTGCAGCGCAGACCCTGGGCATCGTGCGTCCAAGGGTGGCCTTGCTGAACATCGGCACCGAAGACATCAAGGGCAACCAGCAGGTCAAGCTGGCGGCGAGCCTCCTGCAGCAGGCCCGCGGCCTGAACTACATCGGTTTTGTCGAAGGCGACGGGCTGTATCGTGGCGAGGCGGATGTGGTGGTGTGCGACGGTTTTGTCGGCAATATCCTGCTCAAGTCCAGCGAGGGGTTGGCGACCATGATTGCGGCCCGTATCGAGGCGCTGTTCCGGCGCAACCTGGTGTCTCGAGCTGTGGGGGTGTTGGCCCTGCCTTTGATGCGACGCCTGCAGGCTGACCTGGCGCCGGCGCGACACAATGGCGCGAGTTTCCTTGGCTTGCAGGGGATCGTGGTGAAAAGTCATGGTTCGGCGGGGGTCCAGGGCTTCCAGAGCGCGATTCAGCGTGCTCTGATCGAGATCCAGGAAGACCTGCCGCGCCGTTTGCATGGGCGCCTCGAGGACATGCTCCTTTAGGAGTTTGTCCGGGGGAGTGCTTAAATGTGACCGCTTGGTTCGATTGGCCATCCAACTGTCAGTTTCTTGCGTCCACTACGGTGTGACGTCAATTATCCGACGACAAGATCATTAGGGGCTCGTTACATGTCTGCATCCCTCGCATTCGTCTTTCCAGGACAGGGTTCGCAGTCCCTCGGCATGTTGGCCGAGCTGGGCGCGCAATACCCGTTGATCCTCGATACTTTCAAGGAAGCCTCCGATGCTCTGGGCTACGACCTCTGGGCCCTGACCCAGGAAGGTCCGGCAGAGCTGCTCAATCAGACCGACAAGACCCAGCCCACGATCCTCACTGCTTCCATTGCGCTGTGGCGCTTGTGGCTGGCCGAGGGCGGCGCGCGTCCGGCCTTTGTCGCCGGTCACAGCCTGGGTGAGTACAGTGCGCTGGTCGCCGCTGGCAGCCTGACCCTCGCCGAGGCAGTCAAGTTGGTGGAGCGTCGTGGCCAGTTGATGCAGGAAGCCGTGCCGGCAGGGCAGGGCGGCATGGCGGCGATTCTCGGCCTGGACGATGCCGACGTGGTAGCCGCCTGCGAGGAGGCTGCACAAGGTGAAGTGGTCAGTGCGGTGAACTACAACTCCCCTGGCCAGGTGGTGATAGCTGGTGCCAAGGCGGCTGTGGATCGCGCCATCGAAGGTTGCAAGGCCCGTGGCGCCAAGCGCGCCATGCCGTTGCCGGTCAGCGTGCCATCCCATTGCGAACTGATGCGCCCAGCAGCCGAGCGTTTTGCCGAGTCGATCGCGGCCATCAACTGGCAGGCTCCACAGATTCCGCTGGTGCAGAATGTCAGCGCTGCGGTGGCAGTCGATCTGGATGGCCTGAAGCGTGACCTGCTGGAACAGCTGTACAAGCCTGTCCGCTGGGTCGAGTCCGTGCAGGCCCTGGCCGCCAGCGGCGCTACCGAGCTGGTCGAGTGTGGTCCGGGCAAGGTCCTGGCAGGCCTCAACAAGCGCTGTGCCGAAGGCGTTTCGACCTCTAACCTGAATACCCCAGATGCTTTCGCTGCCGCCCGTGCAGCGTTGGCCTGAATTAGGAGAAGCTTGCATGAGTCTGCAAGGTAAAGTTGCACTGGTGACCGGCGCCAGCCGTGGGATCGGCCAGGCCATCGCGCTTGAGCTGGGGCGCATGGGCGCCATCGTGGTGGGTACCGCCACTTCCGCCTCGGGTGCCGAGCGCATCGCCGCCACTCTCAAGGAAAACGGTGTTCAGGGCACTGGCCTTGAGCTCAATGTCACCAGCGACGAATCCGTGGCTGCAGTCCTGGCCAGCATCACCGAGCAGTTCGGCGCGCCGGCGATCCTGGTGAACAATGCAGGCATCACCCGCGACAACCTGATGATGCGCATGAAAGATGACGAGTGGTACGACGTGGTCGATACCAACCTCAACAGCCTGTATCGCCTGTCCAAAGGTGTTCTGCGCGGCATGACCAAGGCCCGTTGGGGGCGAATTATCAATATTGGCTCGGTTGTGGGTGCCATGGGCAACGCAGGCCAAGTAAACTACGCCGCCGCCAAGGCCGGCCTGGAAGGTTTCAGCCGTGCCCTGGCGCGGGAAGTAGGTTCGCGGTCGATCACTGTGAACTCGGTCGCTCCTGGTTTCATCGACACCGATATGACCCGCGAGCTACCGCAAGCACAGCGTGAAGCCCTGCAGACGCAGATTCCGCTGGGTCGTCTGGGTCAGGCACAAGAGATTGCGCAAGTGGTCGCTTTCCTGGCATCCGACGGTGCAGCATACGTTACTGGGGCTACAATCCCGGTTAACGGCGGGATGTATATGTGAGGCAAATGTGACGGATTGCTTCAAAAAAGTGTCATACGAGCTGTCTAAAATCCGTTATAAAGCTGCAATCTATTTATAGGCAGATGGCCAAAGGGTTTGAGGGACAAAGCTTTCGGTTGAAAAGCTGAAAAGCCTTTCTATACACTTACCCACTGGCCAGCTGCCTGAATTTGTCCATTAGGAGTGAAAACAAGGTATGAGCACCATCGAAGAGCGCGTCAAGAAAATCGTTGCTGAGCAACTGGGCGTTAAAGAAGAAGAAGTTGTTAACACCGCTTCCTTCGTTGAAGACCTGGGTGCCGACTCCCTTGACACCGTTGAGCTGGTGATGGCTCTGGAAGAGGAATTCGAGACCGAAATCCCTGACGAAGAAGCTGAGAAGATCACTACCGTTCAAGCAGCTATCGACTACGTTAACAGCCACCAGGCTTAATCGTTTGTAGTCGTATATTGCTGTCATGGAAAAACCGCACTGCCGTCACGGCGTGCGGTTTTTTCTTTAGGCCTGATGCAAAGTGTCGTCATTAGAAAAAGGAGAGTGCTGTGTCGCGTAGACGCGTCGTAGTCACCGGTATGGGTATGTTGTCGCCGCTGGGTACGGATGTACCGAGTAGCTGGCAGGGCATTCTGGCTGGCCAAAGTGGCATCGGTCTGATCGAACACACTGACCTTTCTGCCTATTCCACCCGTTTTGGCGGCTCGGTAAAGGGCTTCAATGTCGAGGAATACCTGTCGGCCAAAGAGGCCCGCAAACTCGATCTGTTCATTCAATACGGCCTGGCGGCCGGATTTCAGGCGGTACGCAATGCCGGCCTGGAAGTCACCGACGCCAACCGTGATCGTATCGGCGTGGCCATGGGGTCAGGTATTGGCGGTTTGACCAATATCGAGGAAACCAGCCGCATCCTGCACGATTCTGGTCCACGGCGGATCTCTCCGTTCTTCGTGCCCGGTTCGATCATCAACATGATTTCCGGCTTCCTGTCCATTCACCTGGGGCTTCAGGGGCCGAACTACGCCATTTCCACGGCGTGCACCACCGGCACCCATTGCATCGGCATGGCCGCGCGCAATATTGCCTACGGCGAAGCCGACGTGATGATCGCCGGCGGTGCCGAAATGGCAGCCTGCGGCCTGGGCATGGGTGGTTTCGGTGCATCCCGTGCACTGTCGACCCGCAACGACGAGCCAGCTCGTGCCAGTCGCCCGTGGGACAAGGGGCGTGACGGATTCGTGCTGTCCGATGGTGCCGGCGCCCTGGTTCTCGAGGAACTGGAGCATGCCAAGGCGCGTGGAGCGACCATCTATGCCGAACTGATCGGCTTCGGCATGAGCGGTGATGCCTACCACATGACCTCGCCTCCTGCCGACGGCGCCGGTGCTGCTCGCTGCATCGCCAATGCCTTGCGTGATGCACAGATCAATGTCGACCAGGTGCAGTATGTCAACGCCCATGGCACGTCGACGCCCGCCGGCGACCTGGCGGAAGCCGAAGCGATCAAGAGCGTGTTCGGTGATCATGCCTACAAGCTCGCAGTCAGTTCCACCAAGTCCATGACCGGTCACCTTCTGGGGGCTGCCGGGGCGATCGAGGCGATCTTCAGCGTGCTGGCGATCAACAGCCAGGTTGCGCCGCCGACCATCAACCTGGATGAGCCGGATGAAGGTTGCGACCTGGATTTCGTGCCGCACACTGCGCGCAGCATGGATATCGATGTAGTGCTGTCCAACTCCTTCGGTTTTGGCGGTACCAATGGCTCCCTGGTGTTCCGTCGGTTTTCCGAGTGATGCACAGCTGGGTCGACGGTCAGCCGGCTGACGCTCTGTCGCTCAAGGACCGTGGCCTGGCCTACGGCGATGGTCTGTTCGAGACCATCGTCGTCAGATCCGGCAAGCCGCTGTTGCTGGATCGACATCTGCAGCGCCTGGCCGAAGGTTGCCGGCGCCTGGCGCTGACTGTGGACCCGGACCTGGTCCGCGGCGAAATGCAGGCCTACGCCGAGGCCATGGGGGAGGGGGTGCTCAAGCTGATCCTGACCCGGGGCGACAGCTTGCGAGGCTACACCGCCGACCCCGTTGCCAGGGCGCGACGGATCCTCCTGGGCAGCACCTTGCCGGCCTATCCTGCGGCTCATGCTGAACAGGGGGTTCGCCTGTTCCCCTGTGCCACGCGCTTGTCCGAGCAGCCGTTGCTGGCCGGTCTCAAGCATCTCAATCGCCTTGAGCAAGTTCTGGCTCGTGCCGAGTGGCGCGACAGCGAGCACGCCGAAGGCCTGATGCTCGATGGCGCGGGACGCGTGATCGAGGGCGTGTTCAGCAACCTGTTCCTGGTTTCCCGGGGCGGCTTGTTCACCGCAGACTTGAGCCGATGTGGCGTGGCCGGCGTCATGCGCGCCGAGATTCTGGCCCAGGCTGCGGCCCAGGGTATTTCCGTGCAGGTCGTCGACATCAGCTTCGAGCAGTTGCAACAGGCTGACGAAGTCTTTGTCTGCAACAGTGTCTATGGCGTCTGGCCGGTACTGGGCTGCGCCGGGATGAGCTGGTCGGCAGGACCGCTCACCCGTAAACTGCAGGGCATTACCCGCGCACTACTGGATGCTTGATTCGTGAGACGTAAATTACTGCTCCTGCTGGAAACCGGACTGGTCCTGGCAGGGCTGCTGTTGGGTGCGAGTGCCTGGAAGCTGCACTCGGCCCTGGAACAACCGTTGAACCTGAGCCAGGAACAGCTGCTCGATGTTCCCGCAGGCTCCACCCCCACCGGAACCTTCAATCGCCTGCAAGCCGATGGTGTGATCCGGGATGCCTTCTGGTTGCGTGTGTACTGGCGTTTCAACCTGCCGGGCCAGCCGCTGCACAGCGGTGAATATCGCATGACCCCGGGCATGACGGCGCAGGGCCTGATTGGCGTCTGGCAGCGTGGCGAGGTGGTGCAATACAGCCTGACCCTGGTGGAGGGCTGGAACTTCCGTCAGGTCCGCAATGCCCTGGCCAGGAACGACAAGCTGCAGCAGACCCTGGCTGGCCTCAGTGACAGCCAGGTGATGGAGAAGCTCGGGCACGCAGGCGTGTTTCCCGAGGGGCGGTTCTTTCCCGACACCTATCGTTTCGTCCGGGGCATGACCGATGCCGAGCTCCTGGGCAAGGCCTACGATCGCCTGGACGAGGTACTGGCCAAGGAGTGGGGCAAGCGCGCCGAGGACGCTCCCTACAGCGATCCCTACCAGGCGCTGATCATGGCTTCCCTGGTGGAGAAGGAAACCGGCGTGCCCCAGGAGCGTGGGCAGATTGCCGGGGTGTTCGTGCGCCGGCTGCAGATCGGCATGCTGCTGCAGACCGATCCCACGGTGATCTACGGCCTGGGCGAGCGCTACGCCGGTAAGCTGACCCGGGCTCACCTGAAGGAGGCCACGCCCTACAATACCTATGTGAACGCCGGCTTGCCGCCGACACCGATTGCCATGGTTGGGCGCGAGGCGATTCACGCCGCTCTCAACCCGGTGTCGGGCAAGAGTCTCTATTTTGTCGCCCGGGGAGATGGCAGTCATGTGTTCTCCGATGACTTGGATGCCCACAACAGTGCGGTGCGCGAGTTCCAGCTCAAGCGGCGCGCCGACTATCGCTCCAGCCCGGCACCTGCTGCCGGCCCGGCAACACCCGAGACGTCGAGCCCGGCTGCCACACCGGAGGCGGCGCCAGCCGACCCTGTAGAGCTGCCATCGAGGCCGGCAGAGGCTCCGGCTCCTGCCGAGCCCGAGCCTGCGCCGAAAAGCCCGCAATGAATTTGACCAAGGACTGCCTGTGACTGGTTTGTTTATTACTCTGGAAGGCCCTGAAGGCGCCGGCAAAAGCACGAATCGCGACTATCTGGCCGAGCGCCTGCGTGCAGCCGGGATCGAGGTCGTGCTCACCCGCGAGCCGGGCGGCACACCGCTGGCCGAGCGCATTCGCGAGGTCTTGCTGACGCCGGTCGAGGAGGTCATGAATCCTGACACCGAGCTGTTGCTGGTGTTCGCCGCCCGGGCCCAGCATCTGGCGACCGTGATTCGTCCGGCCCTGGACCGAGGCGCGGTGGTGCTCTGCGATCGCTTCACCGATTCGACCTATGCCTACCAGGGGGCGGGACGTGGCCTGAGCCTGGCGCGGATCGAGGCGCTGGAAGATTTTGTCCAGGGGCAACTGCGCCCGGACCTGACCCTGGTCTTCGACCTGCCAGTGGAGGTCGGCCTGGCACGGGCCAGCGCCCGGGGTCGGCTGGACCGTTTCGAGCAGGAAGGCCAAGTGTTTTTCCAGAAGGTCCGCGAGGCTTTCCTCAAGCGAGCCGAGGCGGCACCCGAGCGTTACTTCCTGGTCGATGCGGCCCAGCCCCTGCTCCAGGTCCAACAGTCCTTGGATGCGCTGTTGCCGCAATTGCTGGAGCGCGCCCGTGGCTGAGGTCTTTCCCTGGCAGGATCAGCTCTGGCAGCAGATGGCAGGTCGTACCCAGCATGCCCATGCCTACCTCCTGCATGGTCCTGCGGGTATCGGCAAGCGGGCCCTCGCCGAGCGGCTGATGGCGCGCCTGCTGTGCCAGCGGCCGCAAGGCCTGGAAGCCTGCGGGCAATGCAAGTCCTGCCTGTTGCTGCACGCCGGTAGCCATCCTGACAACTACATCCTGGAGCCCGAGGAAGCGGACAAGGCGATCAAGGTCGACCAGGTCCGTGAGCTGGTGAGCTTCGTGGTCCAGACCGCACAGCTGGGCGGACGCAAGGTGGTGCTGATCGAGCCGGTGGAGGCGATGAACATCAATGCCTCCAACGCGCTCCTGAAAAGCCTTGAGGAGCCTTCCGGGGATACTGTGCTGCTGCTGGTCAGTCACCAGCCCAGCCGGTTGCTGCCGACCATCAAGAGCCGCTGCGTGCAGCAGGCCTGCCCCCTGCCCAGCGAGGCCATGAGCCTGCAGTGGTTGGCCGCGGCCTTACCCGATTGCAGCGATGAGGAGCGCATGGAGTTGCTGACCCTGGCCGCCGGTTCGCCGCTGGCTGCGGTCAGCCTCCAGGCCCAGGGTGTTCGCGAGCAGCGGGCACAAGTGGTGGACGGCGTGAAGAAGTTGCTCAAGCAGCAGCAATCGCCGACCCAGTTGGCCGAGTCCTGGAGCGCCGTGCCGCTGCTGTTACTGTTCGACTGGTTCTGCGACTGGTCCAGCCTGACCCTGCGCTACCAGCTGACTCAGGACGAGCAGGGGCTGGGGTTGCCGGACATGCGCAAGGTGGTGCAATACCTGGCGCAGAAGTCTGCCCAGGCCAAGGTTCTGGCCATCCAGGACTGGATCCTGGCCCAGCGGCAGAAAGTCTTGAGCAAGGCCAATCTCAATCGCGTGCTGTTGCTTGAGGCTTTGCTGGTGCAGTGGGCAGCCTTGCCTGTCCAGAACTGACGCTCGACGCCTAGAATCGAATCTTTCCAGGGCCTGATCTACCTGTCAGGCCCGTTCATTTACCGGATGCAGTTGCCACCGCCTATGCTCGTAGATTCCCATTGCCACCTTGATCGCCTCGACCTGGCCGCTCACGACGGCTCCCTGGATGCCGCGCTGGCAGCGGCCCGCCAGCGCGGAGTCGGACACTTCCTGTGCATCGGCGTCAGTGCCGATAACGCGGCGGATGTGAAGGCCCTGGCTGAGCGTTATGACGATGTCGACTGTTCGGTGGGCGTGCATCCGCTGGATGTACAGCCCGGGGCAGCACCGGCGCTGGACTGGCTGCTGGATGAGCTGAACCATCCGCGGGTGGTGGCCATCGGCGAGACCGGCCTGGACTATCACTACGAACCCGAGGCGGCCGAGCTGCAGCAGGCCTCCTTCCGCCTGCACCTGGAGGCCGCTCGGCAGACTGGCAAGCCGGTGGTGGTGCACACCCGCGGCGCCCGGGCCGATACCCTGGCCCTGCTGCGCGAAGCGGCGCTGCCCAACGCTGGGGTACTGCACTGTTTTACCGAGGACTGGGAGATGGCCAGGGCGGCGTTGGACCTGGGGTTCTATATCTCGCTGTCGGGAATCGTCACTTTCCGCAATGCCGACGCCTTGCGCGATGTGGCCCGACAGGTACCCGCCGACCGCCTGCTGGTGGAGACCGATTCGCCTTACCTGGCGCCGATCCCTTATCGCGGCAAGCCCAACCTGCCACAGTACGTGCGTGAAGTGGCGGAGTTCCTGGCCATGCTGCGAGGTGAGTCATACGACGACTTCGCAGCGCAGACCACGGAGAACTTCAAGCGCCTGTTCCCCCTGGCACGGGTCAAGGAGCAGGCTTGAGCCGGGTGTGCGGATAAATTCCAGGCAAAAAAAACCCGGGTTCTGGGGGGTGAATCCGGGTTAAGACCATTAGGAGTAAAACTTAGGCACGCGGTCCCTCGGTACCTATATCGGCGTTTCACTTGGGGGAGATGTCCCGCCGACAGTTCAAGTATTGATCAGGATCGGGTTCAGTCCAGTTGGCCTTGCGCGTTTCTTAAACAAATTTGGAATACGCGCGCTTCGCTTGGGTTCTCAGTTGCGCTCCAGGAATGGGTTTTACCCGTATATTCGGCGGATTTCTGCATTTTTCCCTTTCTTTCAAGGACGTTGTCCTGCTGAGCCTGCTCTCGGCAGTATCGACGGTCACCGGGTGGTCGCCGCCATTGCTCTCAAATTCAGGTTGATGCAGCCGGGCTCGTGGTCCCTATCTGGGGGCTGGTTCGAGCGGGCTATCCGGGTATCCACGCTCCATGAAAGCGCGACTGAGCGCGTGTTTTTCGTCAAGGGCCAGGCTTGTAGCGCTGTTGGGTTTGCGTTGTGAGGATCTAGAGACCTTGCAGTCTGATCCGGAGCAGGGGAGCACCTGGTGTTTTTTTCTGAAACCGCTGCCGGCCCTGTATTCTCGGCCTGTATCGGGTTTTTCAGGCCTGTCCGAGGGCTTTTGGCGGGTCGGTTTTTGTGTCGAAAGCCGCAGCAACGATGGATGATCCGTGCATTTTGGTGCAAGTTAGGCATAATACGCGCCTTCGATTTTGACCCCGAACAGACCTTTTCTTATGCAGAAAGAACCTCGTAAGGTCCGTGAGTTTCGTCGCCGCGAGCAAGAAATTCTCGATACCGCGCTCAAGCTGTTCCTCGAACAAGGTGAAGACAGCGTCACCGTCGAGATGATTGCGGATGCCGTGGGTATCGGCAAAGGGACCATCTACAAGCATTTCAAGTCCAAGGCGGAGATCTACCTGCGCCTGATGCTCGACTACGAGCGTGACCTGAACGAGCTGCTGCACTCTGCCGATGTCGACAAGGACAAGGAGGCCCTGTCCCGGGCCTACTTCGAATTCCGCATGCGCGATCCGCAGCGCTACCGGCTGTTCGACCGCCTGGAAGAGAAGGTGGTCAAGGGCAACCAGGTGCCGGAGATGGTCGAGGAACTGCACAAGATCCGAGCTTCCAACTTCGAACGCCTGACGCTGCTGATCAAGGGCCGTATCAGCGAAGGCAAGCTGGAAGACGTGCCGCCGTACTTCCACTACTGTGCTTCCTGGGCGCTGGTGCATGGCGCGGTGGCGCTGTATCACTCGCCGTTCTGGAGCAATGTGCTGGAGGATCAGGAAGGGTTCTTCCAGTTCCTGATGGACATCGGCGTACGCATGGGCAACAAGCGCAAACGCGACCCCGATACCTCCGGAAACTGACCCAGCGCCGCGGGATTGCTCCATCAGGGGCCTGTATGGCGCAGTGCCCGCGGAATATACTCAGGCATGGGACTTGTAAAAACCTGATTTTTGAGTCAGGTTCTGCGCGCCTCTCCCTTCCTATGTCGGAGTCACCCATGATCGTTGATCGTCAAGGCAGGCGCTTTCGCAACTTGCGGATCAGTCTGACGTCAGCCTGCAATTACGCCTGTACCTATTGCGTGCCCAATGGCAAGCGACTGGTGGCTGCCCAGGACGAGTTGTCGGCTGAGGCGATGGCCCGCGGCGTGGCCTACCTGATCGAGGCCGCCGGTATCGAGCGCCTGCGCATCACGGGTGGCGAACCGCTGGTCAGTCCAAAGCTTGCTGCGTTCATGGGGGCTGTGGGTCGCATGGGCCTGGCGGACATCAGCCTGACCACCAACGGCCAGTTACTGGCCCGCAAGCTGCCGCTGTTGTTGGACGCCGGGATCCGGCGGATCAACGTTTCCCTCGATACCCTGGATGCCGCGGCCTTTCGCGGCATTGCCCGTGGCGGCGACCTGGCCACGGTGCTCGATGGCATGCGCCAGGCGCGAGCGGCGGGGCTGAGGATCAAGGTCAACATGGTGCCGCTGCGTGGGCAGAACCTGGACCAGGTCATGCCGTTGCTCGATTATTGCCTGGAGCAGGGTTACGAGTTGCGCTTCATCGAGTTGATGCGCATGGGGCATCTGGCCAGCGACAGCAATGCCTTCCTGCAGCAGTTTGTCAGCCTGCAGCAGCTGCTGGACCTGATCGGCCAGCGCTACGAATACCTCCAGGCCGATGCACCGGTGGATGCCACCGCCGTGCGCTATGAAATTCCCGGCCTCGGTCACTTTGGGGTGATCGCCAACGAAAGCGTGCCGTTCTGCCGGACTTGCTCGCGCCTGCGCCTGTCGTCCACCGGCTGGTTGCATGGCTGCCTGTCCTCGAGCAATCGCCACTATGTTGGCGACCTGCTGGATAAACCGCGTCACCAGGCCCTGCCGGCCCTGCAGCGGTTGTTGGTCAAGGCCCTGGGCGACAAGCAGGATGTGGCCTTCTCCGGGGGCGCCACGGTCATGAAGATCATCGGTGGCTGATCCTCTCTCTAGACGGATGCCCTCAAGGGGCGGAGCTGGCGCGGAAGCTGCATCTCGTGGCCATTCGCCGGTTTTCTGTCACCGGATTTTGGAGGGTAGGATGCGTAGCCTGGTTTTGCTGCTGGCCTTTTTGGCACTCGGCGGCTGCATGAATGTCAGTGATATGGGCGAAGGGGTGCGCTACCACCTGAGCGATGCGGGAGTGCTCGATCACAGCGATACCCGTCGCACCAGCTCGTTCCGCATTCAGCCCGATTCGTACATTTTTATTGCCCAGGGGCATTTCGTTCCGCCGGGTGATGCCTACCCCAGGCCCAACGTGGTAGCCGAGGAAGCCTTCAACGGTTTCGTCGAGTATTTCCCCATGGTCCGCCGGGCGCGTGCTCCACAAGGCCTCAACGAAGCCATGACCGAAGCTCGCAGCCAGGGTGCGCACTATCTGCTTTATGCACGGTTCGCTCGAGCCGACGACCGTATCGGCAACTCCGATGAGTGGTTCGACCAGGAGGCGGTGGACCGCCTGGGCGTCGACACCAGCACCATCCAGATCATGCTGATCGAAACCAGTACGCAATACCTGATCGACTCGGCACGGATTCGCAGTCGTGGCGGTTTACTGACGTTTCACGACAACAAGCCCCAAGACTTGCTCGGCCCGCCCCTGCGGCAGTACGCGCGTGGCCTGTTGGGCCTGAGTGACTGAATCATTGACAAGGAGGGTGGCATGAGTGGTCCAGGCAAGGCCAATGACCTGTTGGCGCAAATTCCCAAGGCTGAAAAAGGCCTGCCGCCGGTTCATTCGTGGAACCCCGATTTCTGCGGCGATATCGACATGCGGATCGCCCGCGACGGCACCTGGTACTACCTGGGCACACCCATCGGCCGCAAACCGATGGTCAAGCTGTTCTCCACCATCATCCGCCGCGATGGCGACGACTATTTCCTCGTCACGCCGGTGGAGAAGGTGGGAATCAAGGTCGATGATGCGCCTTTTGTCGCCGTGACCCTGGAGGTGCAAGGCCAGGGCGAAGAGCAGGTGCTGCGTTTTACCACCAATGTCGATGAACTGGTGTGTGCCGACAGTGAGCGCCCCCTGCGGGTGGTCATCGACCCGCGGACCCAGGAACCGGCGCCGTATATCGGGGTTCGACACAATCTCGAAGCGCTGATCCACCGCAATGTCTTCTACCAACTGGTGGACTTGGCGCAGCCCCATGACATTGATGGTCAGCGCTGGCTCGGGGTATGGAGCGCTGGGGTGTTTTTCCCCATTGGCCTGGAGCCTTAGACTTTTTGACGAGCTGTCCGGGTTTTCCAGCTGTTCTGGCCGGCCCGGCCCTTGTGTAGCAAGCGTTGGTGCGCCACTCGGTTAGTGCCTCAAACTGTTGTAAGAATATATTTCTTGCTCTCCCTTCGACGTTTCATGTATCAAGCCGGACATGATCAAACATGTCCGATTCGATAAGAAAAAAAGAGTGGTCGACGAACTGATCCGGCGCATTGAGAGCGGTCTGATGGAAGACGGCTCTCAACTCCCGGGCGAGCATCGCCTGGCCGAGGAATTCGGTGTCAGCCGTGGCACCTTGCGCGAGGCCCTGGCCGAGCTCAAGCGCCGCAACTACATCGCCACGCAAAGCGGGGTCGGCTCCATCGTCACCTTCGACGGTGTCGCCCTGGACCAGAACCATGGCTGGGCCCAGGCGCTGGCCGACAGCGGGGCGCTGATCAATACCGAGGTGCTGCGCCTGGAGCCAATCTGCCGCCCGGACCTCAAGCATCGCCTGGGCACCGAGCAGTTCATCGCCCTGGACCGCCGCCGACGCAGCACCGATGGCCGGGTCCTGTCCCTCGAACGTTCGCTCATTCCTGCATCCGGTGGGCTGGAAGGCCTGCCCCGGGTCGGCCTGATCGATGATTCCCTGACCATTACCCTGGCTGCCTATGGCTACATCGGCGAGCGTGGCGACCAGTGGATCGGTGCCGAGCCGTTGAGCGCCGAGGATGCCCAGCTGCTGGGGCGCGCCACCGGCGAAGTGTTCCTCAAGGCCCTGCGCACGACCTATGACCGCCAGGGGCGTTTCATGGAACAGGTCGAGAGCCTGCTGGATCCGCAGCATTTTCGCATGCACCTACAATTCGGGGAGTCTCAGTGAGTCCGCTGCAGCGGGCACTGGGAGCGTTCTACGGACTGGCCCTGGGCGATGCCCTGGGCATGCCCACCCAATCCCTGAGCCGCGAACAGGTCCAGCAGCGCTTCGGGACGATCCGCACCCTGGAAGATGCTGGCCCGGACCAGCCGATCGCCGCCAACATGCCCAAAGGATCGATCACCGATGACACCGAGCAGGCGGTCCTGGTAGGGCGCCTGCTGGTACGCGGCCAGGGCCGGATCGCTGCGCAGGAGTTGGCCCAGGGCTTGATCGAATGGGAAGCGGCGATGCAGGCCAAGGGTTCCCAGGACCTGCTTGGCCCCTCCACCAAGCACGCCATCGAGATGATCCTTGCCGGCCACTCGGTGGAGGAGGCGGGGCGTTACGGCACGACCAATGGCGCCGCCATGCGCATCACCCCGGTCGGCATCGCCAGCGACGTGGCGGTGCCCGAGGCATTCGTCCAGGCCGTGGTCCAGGCCTGCCAGGTTACCCACAACACCAGCCTGGGCATTGCCAGTGCCGCAGCGGTGGCGGCAGTGGTTTCTGCCGGGATCAACGGCACGGCCCTGGGCGAGGCGCTGGCGCTCGGCAGGGAGATCGCCTGCCAGGCCGAGGCGCACGGGCACTGGGTCGCCGGAGCGAACATCGCCGCCCGCCTGCAATGGGCCGCGACCCTGGGCGTGGCTGGCGACAAGGCAGGGTTCGCCCGGACCCTGTATGAACTGGTTGGCACCTCGGTGGCTTCCCAGGAGTCGGTAGTGGCCAGTTTCGCCCTGGCCGGCCAGGTAGCGCTGGGCCGCCTGGAAGCCTTCGAAGCCCTGTGCATGGCCGCCAGCCTGGGTGGAGATACCGACACCATCGCCGCGATCCTGGGCGCCATGCTCGGGGCCTGCCTGGGCCTGGAGAGCTGGCCTGCCGAACTCATCGCTCGGGTGCGGCAGGTCAACAAGCTGGACCTGCAGCCTCTGGTAGAACAACTGCTGGCCCTGCGCTGAGTCGCACCGGTCGCTGCAATACCGTCGGCAAGCTGCCGATCGCTAGGGAAAGCCCGACGGCTGCTCATCGGTGGCCGTGTCGGATACGGCCGGGAATGCCGGGACGTTCAACGACTTCCGAAATTGCCTGCAACCATAACAACGGCACCAGGAGCGTTACTCATGGGTTCATCGACAGCCGGGCAGGGCGCCGGGCAACTGGAGACACGTGGTATCGAGCCGGTTCCCGAGGCAGAGTGCAACGGCCACCCGCTGCAGCTGTTCTGGGTCTGGTTCGCAGCCAACATCAGCATTCTCGGCCTGCCGCTCGGGGCGACGCTGGTGGCCTTTCGCGGCCTGTCGATCTGGCAGGTACTGCTGGTGGCGATCCTCGGCTCGGTAGGCTCGTTCGCGGTGGTCGGCCTGATCTCGGTGGCTGGCCGACGTGGGCGGGCTCCCAGCCTGACCCTGTCCCGGGCGATCTTCGGGGTGCGTGGCAACATCGGCCCGACCCTGGTATCGATGCTGTCCCGGGTAGGCTGGGAGACGGTCAACACCACCACGGCAGCCTTCGTCCTGTTGTCCCTGAGTTCGATCCTGTTCCAGACCCCGGCCTCGGCCAAGGATGCCCCGCTGCTGACGCTGTTGTTCATTGCCATCTTCGTGCTGCTGACCTTGAGCGTTTCGGGCCTGGGCCATGCGACCTTGCTGCTGATCCAGAAGTGGGCGACCTACGGCTTCGGCGCGCTGAACGTGCTGGTGGGCGGTTTTCTCTGCGCCACCATCGACTGGACGGCGGTGTTCAGTGCCGCCCCTGCGCCATTGAGTGCCGTACTGATCGGCATTGGCACCATGGCCGCGGGTACGGGCATTGGCTGGGCCAGTTCCGGGGCCGACATGTCGCGCTACCAGCAGCGCTCGGTCAGTGCCGGCCGCCTGGTGGCCTCGGCGGCCTTCGGCGCTGGTATACCCCTGGTGCTGCTGATCACCCTGGGCGGGCTGTTGTCGGTGGGCAACGATCACCTGGCCTCGGCGGTGGATCCGATCATTGCCATCCGCGACATGCTGCCGACCTGGATGGTGGTGCCGTACCTGGTGGCGGCCTTTGGCGGGCTGCTGCTGTCCAACAACCTGTCGGTGTATTCCGCCGGTCTTACTGCGCTGACCCTGGGGCTCAAGGTCAAGCGGGTCTATGCGGTGCTGGTGGACATCGTGGCGATCTTCGTCGGCTCGATCTACTTCATGCTGATTGCCGACAGCTTCTACGGCCCCTTCATCAGCTTCATCTCCCTGTTGGCGGTGCCCATCACCGCCTGGGTCGGAATCTTCGTGGTGGACCTCATCCACCGTCACTGCTACAGCGCGGCCGACCTGCTGGATGTCAGCCCCGCCAGCGCCTACTGGTACCAGGGCGGCATCGAGTGGCGGGCGTTCGGCGCCTGGCTGCTGGCCATTGTCCTGGGCTTCTCCTTCACCAGCATCGGTACCACGGCCGAGGATGTGTGGTTCGCCGGGCCGCTGGCCGATTCCTGGCTGGGCCAGAATGGCCTGGGCTGGATTGTCACGTTCCTGGTGGCGGGCGGCGGGTATGGCCTGCTAGGTGGTGCCCGGGATCGGCGCGCAGGTTTTGTCGAGAAGGCCAATGCCTAGGTTGCTGCATAGCGGACAGGTCATTGTCGATCTGGTGATGCCCGTGGAGTGTCTGCCGATACCGGGGGGAGAAGTGCTTGCCGAGTCGGCGCATTTTGACGCCGGGGGTGGTTTCAACGTCATGGCTGCGGCGGCGCGTAACGGTCTGTCGGTGGTGTACCTGGGGCGCCACGGCCAGGGGCGTTTCGGTGACCTGGCACGCGAGGCGATGCAGGCCGAAGGCATTCAGATGAGCCTGCCTTGCAGCCCGGGTGCCGATACCGGGTTGTGCGTGGTGCTGACCGATGCCAGTGGCGAACGCACCTTCATTTCCCATATCGGTGCCGAGGGCGAGCTGTCGGCCCAGGACCTGGCGCAGGTCAGGGTTACCGCCGAGGATTTCGTCTATGTCAGCGGCTACAGCCTCTTGCAGGCGAGCAAGGCGCGGGCCCTGCTCGACTGGTTGCTGGACCTGCCGGCCATGTTGCCGCTGATGTTCGACCCGGGGCCGCTACTGGCTTCGGTGGAACCAGCGTTGCTGGCGACCTTGCTGCCCCGGGTGGATATCTGGAGCAGCAACCGTGTGGAGGCGTTGCAGTTTACCGGCTGCGAACACATTGCCGCGGCCCTGGAGCAACTGGCCGTGCGCTTGGCACCCGATGCCCTGGTGGTGCTGCGCGATGGCCCCCGGGGGTGCTGGGTAGGACAGCAGGGACGGCAGGTCCTGGTTCCCGGGTTTGCAGTCGAGGTGCTGGACAGCAACGGTGCCGGCGACGCCCATGCCGGGGTGTTCATCGCCGCGCTCGCCGCAGGTCTCGACCCCCTGGCGGCAGCACGTCGGGCGAATGCCGCGGCGGCCCTGGCGGTGACCCGCCGAGGGCCGGCCACGGCCCCCGGCAGCGCCGAAGTGGATGCCCTGCTGGAGGTTGGCTGAGCGTTTCAGCCCGCCTTGCGCAGGGCCTCGATCAGCTCTTGCTTGCGCATGCGCGAGCGCCCCGCAATGTTCTTCACGCGTGCCTCCTGCATCAGGCTGTCCTTGCTCTGGGTGGCCAGCGATGCGCTGCTGTTGCGCGCGTGGCCCTGGCGGCTCGCCGCTGCCCGGCGTGCCGAATCGCTGCGGGCCCGGGCCTTGTCCACCGGGCTCTTGTCCCTGCCGGAGCCACCGGCCCGCTCGCCACCGCCGGACTGCTTGTTGACCGTGGCCCAGGCCCGGGCTTCGGCGAGTTCCGGGGGCAGGCCGCGTTCTTCGTAGCTGGCCTCGATGGCCGCTGCCTTGCGACGCTGTGCCGGGGTGTACTTGGCTTTGCTTCCTCGAGTCATGGCGTCTCTCCTCTGGGGTCCTGGCGAGCAGGACGGGTTGGCTTGAAGCAAGGATGACCTGTTACTGGCTGCTGCCTTCGGAGCCCGAGCCGCCGGTGGTGGTCTTCGAGCCGGTGCCGGTCTTGCCATTGTCCGGCGTTGTGGAATCCAGGGTGCCGGCACCGCCCTGGCGCCCACTGTCGTTACCCTGGATGCGTGGATCGGTGCCGGTGGCCGGTGGCAACGAACCTTCATCCATGGTTGGCGGGTTGATGTTGATCTTCGGTGAGCCTTGGGTGGCTGGGGATTTCGGGCCTTCCACCGGATTGGTGGGGCCGGTGGAGCCTGCCAGCGCCACGCCGGACAGTAGCCCGGCCAGGGCCAGGGCAGTGAGTTGGACCTTGATCATGGTGTGCCTCCATTCGTTAGAGTCGCTACCTGATATTGGTCTGTCCGGGCATGTCGTTGGTGCCGGGTGAGCGACGAACGGTGTCAGGTGCTCTGGGCCAATGGCGGGTAGCGATGCCGCCACCCAAGGCGCCCGAGGCTGACCAGCCAGTTCAGCACGGCGACCGCCAGGACGGTGAGCAGCAGCGCCTGGATGCCGGATTCGACAATGATCTTGCCCGCCAGCCAGGGAAACCCGAAGACCCCGATGAAGTAGGACAGGCTGAACAGCAACAGTGCCTGGGAGGTACAGCCGGTGGGTGCCTCGTTGGCGGCCTGGCCGTTGATCACCGAATAGGTCAAGCCGTAGCCGACACCCAGCACCACGGCGGCCAGCAGATAGCTGGCATTGCCGTCGACGCCGAACAGCAACAGCAGGACCGACACCACCATCAGCCCCGACAGCAGGCAGGCGGCCCGGTACGGATCGCGCTTGACCACCAGGCCGGCCACCAGCATTCGGCTAGCGATGGCGGCGCTCATGAATCCAATGAAAAACAGTGAATAATCGACGCCTCGCGAGGGGCCGTAGCTGGTCTGGAAGCTCGACAGACCCGCAAATACGCTGCCCCCCAGGCCCACCATCAGGATCGGGAACACTGCCCTGGACCTGAGCACGCGAACGCTGTCCGCCCAGCTGATCCGTGCGGCCGTGGTGCCCAGAGGGCGAGAGTGACGTTGCAGGCGACTGGCCAGGCGCCAGAAGATCAGCACGCCCAGCAGGCTGGCTGCCGCAGCGATGAAAAAGGCACTGCTCAGCGGGTAATCCAGGGCACTGGCCAGGCGTCCGAGCAGCGGGCCCGAACCAATGCCGCTCATCATGCTGCCCGAGAGCAGGGCAAAATAGCGGGCTCGCTGTGCAGGTTCCACCAGCATGGCGACGATGATTGGCCCCAAGGTGTAGAACACGCCCCAGCCCAACCCCAGGACCAGGCCGAAACCCAGCAGGGCGGGACCGACCCCGGGCGTCAGGGCGAAGCCCAGGCTGGCCACGACCAGCAGGCTGCCGAACAGGGCCACTGAACGGGCGGCACCGAGCCAGTCCGAGAGGTGTCCGGAGCCGATCACGGCGACGAAGGTGCTGATCATCGCTGCGCTGATCACCTGGCCTGCATCATGTTCGTTGCCGCCGTGGCTGCTGATCAGCAGTGACAGGAGGAAGGTCGAGCCATAGGACAGGGACAGCAGGTAGCTGCCCAGGCAGAACAGCCCGAACAACGGGCCGGCAATCCGGTTGGCGGGGGCCGTGCAGGGGGGCATGAAGGCGCCTCTTTATGCTTGTGGTTAGCGAGGCTTTCTACCATGGCGGTGGCGGGTGTTGGTTGCATTCCTCGATGCCTCAGGGTTAGCCAGCAGTGGAGTAAGGCGGCGGGCTACTGGCCGATTTCTTCCAGCAACTCCTGCCGGAAGCGCTCAAGGCGTTCATGTCGGACCTGGGCCAGGCGCCTGCCGGTAGGGGTCTGGAATCCCTCGGCCAGGTGCAGGAGCTTGCTCTGGAAGTGATCCAGGGTGAAGCGCGAGTCATCCAGTTCGCGCTGGCTGGCGCAAGGGTCGGTCGGGTCATACAGCGCGTGGCCCAGGCGCCCCGAAACGTAGAAGGTGCGTGCCACGCCAAGCGCGCCCAGGGAGTCGAGGCGATCGGCATCCTGGAGGATTCGTGCTTCCAGGGTGGCAGGTGTCAGCCCTGCGGAAAAACTGTGGGTGGCGATGGCGTGGGCAACTGCTTCTATATCGCTGGTGCTCCAGTGCAGGTCGGCCAGGATCTGTCGTGCCCGCTCTGCCGAGAGCCGGGAAGCCTGGGAACGTAGCGGCGAGCTTTTTTCCACGTTCACGCAGTCGTGGAGCAGGGTCGCGGCCAGCAGCAGGCGCAGGTCGCCGCCTTCCTGCGCGGTGATACGCCGGACATTGCTCCACACCCGATACAGGTGGGACAGATCGTGGGCACCATCGTCGTGGGGTTCGAAGGCATGGGGCAGGAGGGTGGCGGCGAGGGGCTCCAGGGGGGCGAAAGTCATGGATGCAGGTTCCAGGTGGCGGTTTGGTCGTCACTCTAACCTCTGGCTTCGGTGGCGATAAGCGTCGAGGGCTGGAACGGATCTTGAAGCCACGGATTGCCCTGGCTGTGCAAATGCCCGTGCATGTCTTTTGGCTGTCGTTCTAATATGGCGACCTGATTCCGCCATGAGAACCGTCGATGACCGTCGAAATCCGTCCTGCGCTGCCTAGCGATGCCCCACAGATTCTTGCGTTCATCACTGAACTCGCCGACTACGAACGAGCCCGTCACGAGGTGATCGCCGGCGTCGCCGACATCGAGCGCAGCCTGTTCAGCGAAGGCGCCACGGCCCATGGCCTGATATGTCTGCGCGAGGGCGTGCCGATCGGTTTCGCGGTGTTCTTTTTCAGCTACTCCACCTGGCTGGGCAGCAACTGCCTGTACCTGGAGGATCTCTACATCACTCCGGAGCAGCGCGGAGGCGGTGCCGGCAAGCAACTGCTGCGGCATCTGGCGCAGATTGCCTGCGACAATGATTGCGGGCGCTTCGAGTGGAGCGTGCTGGAGTGGAACGAACCAGCGATCCAGTTCTACAAGTCGCTGGGTGCACAACCCCAGGAAGAGTGGGTCAAGTACCGCATGGATGGCGAGGTCCTGCGGGCATTCGCCCGCGGTTGAAGCAACCTGCGGCCCGCAAGGGGCCGCAGGAGCCTGATCCTTGCCGGGTCAGGCCTTGAGGGTCGCCATGTCGATCACGAAGCGGTATTTCACGTCGCCCTTGATCATGCGCTCGTAGGCCTGGTTGATCTGGCGGATATCCAGCATCTCGATATCGCAGCTGATGCCGTGTTCGGCGCAGAAGTCCAGCACCTCCTGGGTCTCGGCGATGCCACCGATCAGCGAGCCGGCCAGCACTCGGCGGCCCATCACCAGCTTGCCGGCGTGCAGCGCCGGGTCCACCGGTTCGATCAGGCCCACCAGGATGTGCACGCCGTCAAAGCGCAGGGTATCGAGGTAGGGGTTGAGGTCGTGGGCCACCGGGATGGTGTCCAGGAGGAAGTCGAATTGCCCGGCCGCGGCCTGCATCTGCGCCGGGTCTGTGGACACGATCACGTGATCCGCGCCTTGTTGCCGGGCTTCCCCGGCCTTGCTCGCGGAGCGGGTGAACAGGGTCACTTCGGCCCCCAGGGCCTTGGCGAACTTGATGCCCATGTGGCCCAGGCCGCCCATGCCGAGAATGCCTACCTTGTCCCCAGCCTTGACGCCGTAGTGCTTGAGCGGCGAATAGGTGGTAATGCCAGCGCAGAGGATCGGCGCGGCGCTGGCCGGATCCAGGGACTCGGGGATGCGCACCACGAAATGCTCGCTGACCACGATGCTGTCGGAGTAGCCGCCCAGGGTGTTGCTGCCATCGATCCGGTCTGGCGAGGCGTAGGTCAGGGTCGGACCCTGCAGGCAGTACTGTTCCAGGTTGGCCGCGCAGGCCTCGCACTGGCGGCAGGAATCCACCATGCAGCCGACGCCGACCAGGTCGCCGACCTGGTGCTTACTGACATTGGCACCGATGGCGGTGACCCGGCCGACGATTTCATGGCCCGGCATCAGCGGGTACACGGCGATGCCCCATTCGTTGCGAGCCTGGTGGATGTCGGAGTGGCAGACGCCGCAGTAGAGGATCTCGATGGCCACGTCGTCCGGGCGCGGGCTGCGCCGCTGGAAGCTCATGGGGGCGAGGGGAGTGGTGGCCGACTGGGCGGCATAACCGATGGCGGTGTACATGGTGGACCTCGCAAAGCGCTGACAAGTGAGGCGGCGCATTGTCGGCGCCAGACTTGCGGGCAACCATGGCGATTCCTCGGCATGTCATGCCTATTCCTCCGCCATCGACGGTTTTCACGGGGCATTGGCCAACGGACCTGCGATGATGCTGGCATCCCCTCCCTTGCATGAAGTTTCCCCACATGTTGTTGACCCGCCATCTGGACGCCAATGCCCCCCTGGTCGCGCTGCTCGAGCCCCTGGCCAGTCGTGAGGGCTTCGCCGCTACGGCCTTGCCCGGGGTCCAGGTGCTGCGAGCCAGCCGCGATGTGGCCCGGGGGCCGCAGATCTACGAGCCGAGCCTGATGATCATCGTCCAGGGCAGCAAGCTGGCCTACCTGGGCACCAGGACCCTGGAGTACGGCGCCGGGCATTACCTGATCCAGGCGTTGTCGGTGCCGTTCGAGTGCGAAACCTTCGCCTTGCCCAACGCGCCGCTGCTGGGAATCTCCATTGGTATCGACCGCGCCATGCTGAGGGAACTGGTGCTGGCCATGGGCATCGGTGATGGGCCCGCAGCCGCGGCGCAGACCCTGGAGTCCATGACCTCGGTGGTCCTCGACGACAGCATGCGCGGTTGTGTGGAGCGCTTGTTGCGCTGCCTGCACGATCCCCTGGAGTGCAAGGTCATGGGGCCGGCGCGGGTCCGTGAGCTGCTGTTCGCTGCCTTGCGCGGACCCCAGGCCGAAGCCTTGCGGGCACTGGTGGAGCAGCAGGGGCATTTCGCCCGGGTCGCCGCCTCGCTCAATCATTTGCACCAGCATTACACCGAGCCGTTGAACGTCGAGACCCTGGCCCGTTGCGCCAATATGAGTACCTCGACCTTCCATGAGCATTTCAAGCGCAGCACCTTGTTGTCGCCGGTGCAGTACCTCAAGCGCCTGCGGCTGCTCAAGGCCCAGCAGCTGTTGCTGGGTGAGGGCCTGGGCGTGGCCCAAGTGGCCCATCGTGTGGGGTACCAGAGCACCTCGCAATTCAGCCGCGAGTACAAGCGCTACTTCGAGCGCAGCCCGGGGGATGAACGCGTGGCTTGAACGCTGGAAAGAAAAAGGCCCCCATATGGGTAGTGCCGTTCAGTTAAGGAAATGGTAGGAGCGAGGCTTGCCCGCGATGGTCTTCAGAGCGCCGCGTTTATCCAGTAAACACGCGCTACCGTTAACGACCATCGCGAGCAATCGAGCGTCGACCGGCTGCTCCTACAGGGGATCACCTTGCTTAACTGAACAGCATTACCCCATATGGGGGCTTTTCGCAGGGCGTCGACTTACATGTTCGGGTAGGTCGGGCCGCCGGAGCCTTCCGGGGTGACCCAGGTGATGTTCTGCGCCGGGTCCTTGATGTCGCAGGTCTTGCAGTGCACGCAGTTCTGCGAGTTGATCTGGAAGCGCTTCTCGCCGTCTTCCTGGGTGACCACCTCGTACACACCGGCCGGGCAGTAGCGCTGGGCTGGCTCGTCGTACAGCGGCAGGTTGCGGCCCAGGGGGATGCTCGGGTCGGTGAGCTTCAGGTGGCAAGGCTGTTCTTCTTCATGGTTGGTACCGGAGATGAACACCGAGCTCAATTTGTCGAAGCTCAGCTTGCCGTCGGGTTTCGGGTAGTCGATCTTCACGCAGTCCTTGGCCAGCTTCAGGCAGGCATAGTCCGGCGTGGTGTCATGCAGGGTGAACGGCATCTTGCCGCCGAGGATGTTCTGGTCGAACCAGTTGAAGCCGGCACCGAGGATCGGGCCGAACTTGTGCATGGCCGGGCCGAAGTTGCGACTGGCGAACAGCTCTTCATACAGCCAGCTGGACTTGAACGAGTCGACGTAGCTTTTGAGCTCGTCGGCGCCTTCGGAACCGGCCAGCAGCGAGTCGGCCACGGCGTCGGCGGCCAGCATGCCGGACTTCATCGCGGTGTGGCTGCCCTTGATCTTGGCCACGTTCATGGTGCCCAGGTCGCAACCGATCAGCGCGCCGCCCTTGAAGATCATCTTCGGCAGCGAATTGATCCCACCCTTGGCCAGGGCGCGGGCGCCGTAGCTGATGCGCTTGCCGCCTTCCAGGTACTGCTTGAGCACCGGGTGGTGCTTGAGGCGCTGGAATTCATCGAACGGCGACAGGTAGGTGTTGGCGTAGGACAGGTCGACAATCAGGCCGACCACGACCTGGTTGTTTTCCAGGTGATAGAGGAAGGAGCCGCCGGTGTTGTCGGTGCTCATGATGTCCAGCGGCCAGCCGGCGGTGTGCACCACCAGGCCTGGCTGGTGCTTGGCCGGGTCGATTTCCCAGATTTCCTTGAGGCCGATGCCGTAGTGCTGGGCGTCGGAGTCGCTGTCCAGGTTGAAGCGCTTGATCAGCTGCTTGCCGATGTGGCCACGGCAGCCTTCGGCGAACAGGGTGTACTTGCCGCGCAACTCCATGCCAGGGGTGTACATGCCGTCCTTGGGATGGCCTTCACGATCCACGCCCATGTCGCCGGTGAGAATGCCGCGGACCACGCCGTTTTCGTCGATCAGGGCTTCCTGGGCGGCGAAGCCTGGGTAGATCTCCACGCCCAGGTTCTCGGCCTGCTGGGCCAGCCAGCGGCACAGATTGCCCAGGGAGATGATGTAGTTGCCTTCGTTGTGCATGGTCTTGGGCACAAAGAAGTCGGGAACCTTGGTGGCGGATTCACCACTGCGCAGGACATAGATGTCGTCGCGGGTGACCGGGGTATTGAGAGGGGCGCCCAGTTCCTTCCAGTCGGGGAACAGCTCGTTCAGGGCCCGTGGTTCGAACACCGCGCCGGAAAGGATATGAGCACCGACCTCGGAGCCTTTTTCAACGACGCAGACGCTGATTTCCTTGCCGGCTTCGGCAGCCTTCTGTTTCAGGCGGCAAGCGGCGGACAAGCCTGCGGGGCCGGCACCGACGATGACCACGTCGAATTCCATGTATTCGCGTTCCACTAGGCTATCTCCTACTCAAGGCTCAACGGTTTTTTTCTAATTGGAGGTCTGGCGTTGCATCCCGCGTTCTCCCATCGCAGATGGGGGGAGAAGGGAGGACGGCCGACCTTTCTCTCTGGGCGGCGCATTATATCTACACCACTCTCAGCGTCCAATACAAACGTTTGTTTGAAATTGCCGCAGGCCAGGTAAAACAAAGAAGCGCGGCTTATGAACGACCATTTTGCCGTATTGACCGGAAAAGGTGTTCCGGTCAAGATACGGTCGGTTTTGCGCTCGCCGTAGGCTGACTGTTGGTTTCAAGAGCACCTCTAAAGACAGGGCAAAGGCAGTGAAGGTGACGTGCCGCGCAACTTGAAAGTGCGCAGTTTACACGCCGCGATAATGAATGACTTGTCGGTCACCACTGACGAATGGTCATCGCCCCGTGAGCAAGGTCAACCTTTGTGCGCCGGCGTTTTTGGAGGTGCCCTTGTGCCGATGAGCATCAACCGCCAGGTTCTCGCCTAGGCGACTTTCTTTTCACCGGAGAGTAACGAGGAATCCATGAAGGTTCTTGTAGCTGTCAAACGAGTGGTCGACTATAACGTCAAGGTTCGCGTCAAGGCGGACAACTCCGGCGTCGACCTCGCCAACGTCAAGATGTCGATGAACCCTTTCTGCGAAATCGCAGTGGAAGAAGCCGTACGCCTGAAAGAGAAAGGCGTGGCGACTGAAATCGTCGTCGTCTCCATCGGTCCTGCTACTGCTCAAGAGCAACTGCGTACCGCCCTGGCACTGGGTGCCGATCGCGCGATCCTCGTCGAGTCCGCTGAAGAGTTGAACTCCCTGGCCGTGGCCAAGCTGCTCAAGGCTGTGGTCGACAAGGAGCAGCCTCAACTGGTGATCCTGGGCAAACAGGCCATCGACAGCGACAACAATCAGACCGGCCAGATGCTGGCGGCCCTGAGCGGTTACGCCCAAGGCACCTTCGCCTCCAAGGTCGAAGTGGCTGGCGACAAGGTCAATGTCACCCGTGAAATCGACGGCGGCCTGCAGACCGTTGCACTGAACCTGCCGGCGATCGTCACCACCGACCTGCGCCTGAACGAGCCGCGCTACGCGTCTCTGCCGAACATCATGAAAGCCAAGAAGAAGCCGCTTGAAACGCTGACTCCTGATGCTTTGGGTGTTTCCACCGCCTCCACCAACAAGACCCTGAAAGTCGAAGCGCCGGCTGCACGCAGCGCGGGCATCAAGGTCAAGTCGGTGGCTGAACTGGTTGAGAAACTGAAAAACGAAGCGAAGGTAATCTGATCATGACTATCTTGGTAATCGCCGAACACGATAACAAGGCACTGGCCCAGGCCACCCTTAACACCGTTGCCGCTGCTGCCAAAATCGGTGGCGACATTCACGTGCTGGTTGCCGGCCAGGGCGTTGGCGCCGTGGCCGAGGCCGCTGCGAAAATCGCTGGCGTGGCCAAAGTGCTGGTGGCCGACAATGCCGCCTACGCGCACCAACTGCCGGAAAACGTAGCGCCGCTGGTAGCCGAACTGGGCGCTGGCTACAGCCACATCCTGGCTGCCGCCACCTCCAACGGCAAGAACATCCTGCCGCGGGTTGCCGCCCAGCTGGACGTCGATCAGATCTCCGAGATCATCTCGGTAGAAAGCGCCGATACCTTCAAGCGTCCGATCTATGCCGGTAACGCCATTGCCACCGTGCAGTCCACTGCTGCAGTCAAGGTCATCACCGTGCGTTCCACCGGCTTCGACGCCGTTGCCGCCGAAGGTGGTTCGGCTGCGGTGGAAGCCGTTGGCGCCGCCCACGATGCCGGCAAGTCGAGCTTCGTTGGCGAAGAGCTGGCCAAGTCCGATCGTCCTGAGCTGACCGCTGCCAAGATCGTCGTTTCCGGCGGTCGCGGCATGCAGAACGGGGACAACTTCAAGCACCTGTACGCCCTGGCCGACAAGCTGGGCGCGGCAGTCGGCGCATCCCGCGCTGCAGTCGACGCAGGCTTCGTGCCGAACGACATGCAGGTCGGCCAGACCGGCAAGATCGTTGCACCGCAGCTGTACATCGCCGTCGGTATCTCCGGCGCGATCCAGCACCTGGCAGGCATGAAGGACTCCAAGGTGATCGTCGCGATCAACAAGGACGAAGAGGCTCCCATCTTCCAGGTAGCCGACTACGGCCTGGTAGCGGACCTGTTCGAAGCCGTCCCCGAGCTGGAGAAGCTGGTCTAATCCGGCTGCTTCACTTATAAAGAGCCCGGCCTTCTGGCCGGGTTTTTTTTGCCTGTCGTTTATCTGGGGAGTGATGTCATGGATCTGCGCCGCATGTGTGGCTGGCCAGTGCTGTTGGGCCTGACGCTGTTGCCCTCGCTGGCGCTGGCGGTGGGCAAGTGCGAGCGCCTGGTGGTCACGGGCAGCCCCGATGCACCGCCCTACCTGTGGCGCGACCCGCAGGACCCCAAGCACCTGATGGGTGCCAGTGCCGACCTGTTGCAGCAAGTGGCGGGAGAGCTGGGGCTCAAGATCGAGGTGCTGTACGCCGGCAAGCGCTCCGAGGCACTCGAGGAGGTGCGTGCCGGGCGCATGGACATGCTCGTCGACGCCCCGTTGACCCTGAGCGAGCTCGAATCCCTGGACTACATTCATCCCGCCCTGGTGCAGAACGATTACCTGGTCTGGACTCGCAAGGAGTCGAGCCTGGGTTATCTGCAGTTGGCCGACCTGCAGGGGCACCCGGGAGCCGTGTCGGAAAAGGCCCGCCTGACCCAGCCATTCCAGGCCCTGGCCAAGGAGCATCTGCAACTCAAGCGCCTGCCGAACCTGACTCAGGTGTTTCAGAAGTTGCTGCTGGGAGAAGTCGACTATGCGCTGGCGCCACGCTATGCCGGCATGACGATGGCGCAGTCCCTGGGAATGGCTGCCGACCTGGTGGCGTTTCCCCAGCCCATCGACAAGCCGGGCCTGTTTCTGGCGTTGTCCCACAACTCGGCCTGCAACGACCCATGGTTGCGCGGACAGCTGGCCAAAAAGATGACAGAATTGCCCGCGTCCGGTCTGACGGAGGTCTTGTTGCAGCGCAATCTCGAGCGTTGGAAGGCCCAGTTGCAGCAACCCGTCAGCAGCCCCAAACCGTAGGAATCTCGTGTGATTATTCGACCTCTTTTTGCTGCCCTGGCCCTGCTGGCCATGGCGGGTTGTGCCACTGATCCGGCACCCAGCGAGCAAATGCGCCTCACTGCCCGGGCGCTGGAACAGGCCAAGGCCGTTGGTGCCTCGGCCGAGGACGTGCCGGAGTTGAAGCTGGCCGAGGAGAAGTTTTCCCGGGCCCAGGGCAACATGCAGGATGAGTCCTACAAGAAAGCCAGGATGCGTGCCGAGCAGGCCGAACTGGATGCACGCCTGGCCGAGGCCAAGGTCTTGACCCAGAAGAGCCAGGAACAGGTGAACATGCTCAATACCCGCATCGCCCGCCTGCGCAAGCAACTGGGGGACGCCCAATGAAGATGTCCAGATGTGTATTGGGTGCTGTCGTGCTGCTGTCCGGCGCGAGCCTCATGGGGTGTGCAGGCCAGCACAGCGAAGAAGCGCTGCAACAGGCCAGCAACGACTTCCAGAAGGTCAAGGAAGACTCCAATGTTCTGCGGATCGCCCCCAAGGATGTGATCCGCGCCGGGGAGTCCCTGGCCCGTGCCGATCGCCTGTCCAGCTACTGGGGCAGCGGCAGTGACGTGGAGCACTACGCCTACCTGAGCCGTCGCTACAGCGAGATCGCCCGCGAGCACACCGAGCAGGCGCTGAACCAGGAACGCGGGGCCAAGCTCGAGCTGGAGCGCCAGCGCCTGCAACTGGCCCTGCGCGAGGCCAAGCTGCTCAGCGTGCAGCAGCAGGGCAAATGGCTGGAAGAGCAGATCCTCAACATGGCCACCACCCAGACCGATCGTGGCCTGGTCATGACGCTGGGGGACGTGCAGTTCGATACCGGCGAAGCAGAACTCAACAACTCGGCCAACCGCACCGTGCTCAAGGTAGCCCAGTTCCTCCAGCTCAATCCCAAGCGTGTGGTGCGCATCGAGGGTTACACCGACAACACCGGCGAACAGCAGGGCAACCTGCAGTTGTCCCGCGATCGGGCCCAGGCGGTGGCAGACGTGCTGGTGGACCTTGGTGTCGACGAGAAACGCATCCAGGTCGAAGGTTATGGCGACGACTATCCGGTGGAGGCCAACGCCTCCGAGCGTGGTCGGGCGCAGAACCGGCGGGTGGAGATCGTCTTCTCCGACGAGAAGGGGCAGCTCGGCGCTGCGCGCTGATCACACGCTGATCCCTGGAAAACCCGATGCCTGGCCGGCGTCGGGTTTTTTTATGTCTGCGTGAAGGTAGGTAAAAAACCTGCTGCGGTGCTTTTCACTGGCCGGTGTACTCGACTATTGTGGAAACTGTCCCAGTACACTTCTAAACTGTGCCGGTATTGTTTCACACAAGAATAAAACACCGTGAAATCGGGTGCTGCGCAATGACCAATCTCTTGCTCTATCAACGTATCGCTCAGCAGCTGGCTGAGGATATTCGTCGTGGTGTCTATCAGCCGGGGGAGCGCGTACCGTCGGTACGCAAGATGAGCTCGCAGCTCAACGTCAGCCATGCCACGGTGCTCCAGGCCTATGCCAACCTCGAGGACCAGGGGCTGATCCGCGCGCGGCCCCAGTCGGGCTACTACGTGCACCAGACGCCGGCGCTGACTGCGCCGACGCCGGACATCGCCCGGGTCGAGCGTCCGGGGCTGGTCACTCGCAGCAGCATCATCCAGCAAGTCCTGGTGGAGTCCCGGCGCGAAGGGGTCTTTCCCCTCGGGGCAGCGGTGCCCAGCGTCGACTACTTGCCGGTGCGCGCACTGCACCAGCAGTTGGCCAAGGTCACGCGTTTCCATAGCCCACGGGCATTCAGCTACATGTTCAGCCCGGGTTTCGAGCCGCTGCGGCGCCAGGTGGCGATCCGCATGCGCGATGCCGGCGTGGTGGTCGACCCTTCCGAGGTGGTGATCACCCACGGCTGCGTCGATGCGCTGCAGATGTCGCTGCGAGTCCTCACCCGGCCGGGCGACCTGATCGCCGCCGAGTCGCCCACCTATTATGGATTGCTGCAATTGGCCGACCTGCTGGGGCTCAAGGTCATCGAGATTCCCAGCGATCCGGCCACCGGCATGAGCCTGGAGGCCCTGCAACTGGCAGCCAACCAATGGTCGATCAAGGCCCTGGTGCTGACCACGCGCCTGAGCAACCCCCTGGGCGGCACGATGCCCGAAGAGCGGCAGAAGCAGTTGCTGCGCCTGGCTTCGGACTTCGATATCCAGGTGGTCGAGGATGATATCTACGGCGAGCTGATGTTTGAGGTTGGCCGCACCAAGGCCCTCAAGGCCTATGACCGCCTGGACCGGGTGATCTACTGTTCCAGCTTTTCCAAGACCCTGTCGCCCGGCGTGCGCATCGGCTGGATGATCGCTGGCAAGTATCAGCAGGAGATCCAGCGCCTGCAGACCTTCAGCACTCATTCGGCGTGCAGCGTGACCCAGATGGCTGTGGCGGCCTACCTGGAGAACGGCGGATACGACCGCCACTTGCGTTACATCCGCCAGGAGTACCGCAAGAACCTCAGCGCCTTCCAGTTGGCGGTCCAGCAGCATTTTCCGGAAGGCACGCAAATCACCCGGCCCACTGGCGGCTTCATCCTGTGGGTCAGCTTGCCGGGGCGAGTCAATACCCAGGAACTGCATGTACGAGCCTTGCAGCAGGGCATCAGCATCGCGCCGGGGCTGATCTTCAGTAACACCGAGCAGTTCAACCACTGCATACGCCTGAACTGCGGCACTCCGTGGAACCGCGAAGCCGAACGGGCGCTGATGACCCTGGGCATGCTCGCCAGCCAGTTGTGCCAGGAAGCGGCCGGCGGTTTCTAGCCAATGCGCTCCCCATGCTTGTCATGGGGCGTGCAACAAGCGAGCATAGAGGCATCTTTTCTCGATTTGCCTGTCTTTATGAAAGCCTTTTTTCCTGCCATCTGGTTATGTGCCTGCCTGCTGGGAGTTGCTGCCGCCACATCAGTGCAGGCCGCTCCGGCCGCTGAAAAATCTGCAGCCGGCGCCACTCGTTCGGGGCAGTCGCCAGCTGCCAGCAAAGCTGCAACCAGCAAGACGCCGGCAAGCAAGCCCAAGGCTTCGAAGAGTGCCGGCAAGGCCAAGGCTTCCAAGCGCAGCGCCAAGGCCGCCCCCAAGTCCAAGTGGGCCTACCAGGACATCAAGACCCCGCTGGTCAGCCCCAAGCTGGACTTGAACCTGCCAACGGAAATGGTCAGGCACCTGCAACCCATCGGTGCCACGCCGCTGCCCAAGCGCGAGCCGTTGCTGCCGCCGATGTTCGGCGAGAAACCCAAGGAAAGCAGCCCGTTCCAACTTAACGGTCGCCTGCTCAGCAACGAAATGCAGTTGCAATTGCGCAGGGAAGAGCGTCGAGACATCGAGGGCGCCGCCCTGGATTTCGAGTTCAAGCAATAAATTCTTGTGCATCCTTGTGACCGTCCTGGCCGACACTTTGTCGGAGACTGATCAGTCACGCACGGTTGTGCGTCAAATCCGTTCTTCGAGTAATTTTAAACGGCTGTTTTAGCGGTTACTCTTGTCCGGCGCCATCCAACACTTTGCTCGTCGCGAGGAGCGTTTCGTCATGAACTGCCGTGAAGGTTGTGGCGCTTGCTGCATTGCCCCTTCCATCAGTACCCCGATTCCCGGAATGCCCCAAGGCAAGCCGGCCGGAGAACGATGCCTGCATCTTTCGGTCGAACACCTGTGCGGCCTGTTCGGATTACCGGAGCGCCCGGCGGTGTGTGCGGCGTTCATGGCAGATCCCGAAGTGTGTGGCGAAAGCCGTGAGCAAGCCATCCGCCTGATCGGTTGGTGGGAGCAAATGACAGCGGCTTAGGTTGTTCTCAATGAACGGAACTTCAACAATAAGGAATAAGACAATGGGTTCGCTGCATCGAATTGCTGTTATCTGTGGTTTAACCGCGCTGTTGTCGGCAACGGCCCAGGCCGAAGACTGGCAAACGGCCAAGGACGAAGACGGCATCAAGGTGTCCTTGAGCGAAGTGGCCGGTTCCAAGTACAAGGCCTACCGCGGTGTCGCCACCATGAAGACCTCCATCGCCAAGCTCCGTGCACTACAGGAAGATGCGGCTGGAGCCTGTGCCTGGATTCACGAGTGCAAGACCCAGAAGCTGCTCAAGCACGAGGGCGACCAGAGCTGGACCTACACGCAGTTCAACGCGCCGTGGCCAGTCACTGCCCGCGACTCGGTCCTGCACATCACCACCAGTGAAGGCGCCGACGGCAGCCTGACTCGCAAGCTCGAGGGGTTGCCGACCTATATCCCCGAAGAGAAAGGCTTCGTGCGTGTGGCCCAGGTCCAGGGCTACTGGAAGTTCGTACCCAAGGGCGCCGACCAGGTGGAAGTGACCTACCAGGTCCATACCGAGCCGGGTGGCAGCGTGCCCTCCTGGCTGGCTAACAAGTTCGTGGTCGAGGCGCCGTTCAACACCCTCAAGGCACTCAAGGCTCGCGCCGAGAAGCCTTGACCGAATTGTTCCACCTGCCACTCAAGGCCGCCTCTGGGCGGCCTTTTTCATGGGTGGTTGCCGATCCTGCGGTGGAACGTTTGCCAGTGCCTCAAGGTCCAGATTATGTAGGCCCACTCACGGGGCTATCGAGGAGGCATTGATGCAAAAGTGGCAAGTCACTTTCGTTGATGATCATGGTGTCCAGTCTGTCGAGCACTTCGATTGCGAACAGCAACCGACACTGGAGCGCGCTGCGCAGCTGGTGCGGGCCCGGTTGCTGCCAGTGAGTGCCGAACTGGACCTCAACGACCTGGAGGGGCGTACCGATGCGCCTACTCTCAAGAGCCTGAAAGAGCAGAACAGCATTCAGATTCTGAGCATCTCGCCGATCCAGTAAGTAGCGGCAATGGCACCGGCCACGATTTCTGGCGGCGTCCAGAGGTAGGCGCTAATCTGCAAGCAGGGTCAGCGAATTCTTCACCAAGGCCTGATCTTGCCAGCTCCATGTTTGTTTCCTGTCGACTCTCCCTGGGTCGTGACGTCGGTCTGTTTGGCCTGCAATTCGGGAAGCACGGAAAGTCTATCCATCGGTTTGAGGAGGACGTTTCATGAGCACAGCCTTTCAAGAAGACATCAGCAGCAGTGTGCTGCGCCGCATGAAAGAAGGCGGTTTCGATTTTTCACGGTTTCATCCCATCGAGTTCTACGCCATTTTCCCGGATGAGGAGCGGGCGCGCAGGGCGGCAGGGCAGTTTCGAGGAGAATCCTTGAATGCCCAGGTCAGTCCCCGTGATGATGGCGCCTGGTATCTGGAACTGAGCAAGGTGATGTATGCCACGCATGGTGGCATCGGGGATTTCGAACAGGATTTCGAGGCAGTGGTCGAGCCTCTGGGTGGCATCATTGAAGGCTGGGGTGTGAAACATGAGGTACGCGGGCGCCTGATATAGCCCGTCAATCGCGACAAGGCAGATGATTGGCCAACCTCCGGGTTGGCCAATTGCATTTCAGGGAGCGGCACAGCAAAAAAAAGCCACCCGGGAGGGTGGCTGAAAGGGAAGACCGGTCAGGAGAGGGAACCGGTCGGGAGAGCCCGGACTCGGTTGTCATCGGTGTCATCAGGGTTGCAGTAACTTCATCAGGCGGTGAAGAGTGGTTCGATGGGGGCGATTATCTACCGGCATTCGCAGTGGGTGAAATCGACTCTGGCTATGCAGGTGATAGCCAGTCCCCTATCCAACCCTGGCGACCATGCAGGGCTGGTGCAAGGAAGCGCCCAGGGCTCGTGCCGATCGGTTATGCAGGAGCGAGGCTTGCCCGCGATAGACTTCAGAACGCTGCGTTTATCCCGTCAATACGCGCTAGCGTTAACGACCATCGCGAGCCATCGAGCGTCGACCGGCTGCCCCTACGGGGATCATCTCGCTTAACTGACTGGCATTAGGCGCTCAGGGTTGCTTGCGGCCGGCCATGTGGCGCAGGTAGCCCAGCAGCAGATCCAGCTCCGCCTCAGGCAGGACGCTGCTGCTGAACCCCGGCATTTTTGCCTGGGGCCAGCGCCTCAGGCTTTGCGGATCGCGCACGTAACGCTTGAGGAAGTCGCCGCTGAAGTACTCGGTGGGGTTGTAGGGCAAGTTCAGGTCGGGGCCGAACTGCGAATCCCCGGCGCCATTGAGCCGATGGCAGGCCAGGCAGTTCTTCTGGAACAGGGCAAAACCCTGGTTGATCGGGTCATCGGCTGCCAGCCCGGGGGCTGGTCTCAGGGCCGGGAAACGTTCGGCCACCGGTGCCAGGCGCTGGATCCGGGTCACCTGGAACGGCCACTGTTCGGGGCTGATGTGCCCGGCTGCGGGGTCCGTCCAGACCAGGTAGAAGGGGCCGGCGCTGGGCTTGTCGGCCGCCAGGGCCGGCCAGGGTTGGCGCGGGTCCTCCACGGCCAGCCAGGCCCTGGCCCCCTGGCGCTCGAGTAACGGAGCCGCGCTCAGCTCCGCGGCAAAACCGTCCAGGGCCACGGCCTGCAGGTGATCCTCGGCCTTCAGGCCCTTGAGCAGGCTGGCCAGCGGCACCGCCCGGTAGTGCATGTCGCGCTTGTAGGAGACGTCGTCCCGGATGGTGATGTCCCGAACATCGGGGTGCTCGAGCAGCGCCTGGGTCTGCCAGGCGTGGCTGCCGGAGCCCAGGTCGATCAGCAGTTGTGCGGCGTGCAGGGGCATGCTCAGCAGCAGGGCAGTGCAAAGGAACAGAGCTTTCAATTGATGGCCGTCGGATCGTCGTCAGTGGGTTCGTCGCCAGGAAGCACATCGTCGGGTCGCGACACGTGGTCGAACAGCGCGTCCCGGAGTTCTTCGTAGTTGCCGCCGTTCACGATACCGAAATAGCCGTGCTTGACCAGCGTGTCCTCGGCTTCCAGGGCGTGCTGGTTGGTGTCGCTGTAGATCACCACCGTGGCGTTGGGGTCCAGCACCATCTTGCGCAACTGGTAGGCCAGGCCCTCGGCGCTGATGCCGGTGCCGTCCTCGAGTTCGAGATTGACCTGCAGCGAGTTGTGCAGGTTGCCGGCAGCGAAGTCACTGTCGTTGCGCAGGTCCAGGATCAGCGCGCCGTCGTTGATTTCATCCACGGCGCGATTCACATCGATGATTCCGGCGCAGGCGTCGAAGGCGCTCAAGAGCGCGGCAAGTGCAATCCAATGGCGCATGAATCTTCCCCGTGATGTTCCCCAGGAAGACTGGCACACAAGTGCGTACCCCGGTAGGAACCGGGGACAATTTTATGACCTGCCGAACGAGCAGCCACGAATCAGCCGATCACTTTGGTGAGATTCGGCAAGATCAGCAGCAGCGTGGTTGCGAAGAGAATGAGCCCCGCCTGACGTACTTTCGAATGTTTGAACATGGCTGAATGCCTTTTGTTGTTATTCCTGAGCATCAATGCAAGCCGGTTCCTGTTTTTCACTATGGACCGGCCATGTTTCCTTTTTCTTACTTGTCCCAGTGCAAAACCCCTCTGGGACTTCCTACAGCTTCTACATTAGGGGCCCTGAATACCCTGGCTTAGATCCAATTCATATGAATTTATCGTCAAAACCGTTTTAAAAATTATAAATATCCCTCGACCCCGGGTGGCCACCCTTTGGCTAGACAGCTTGCGACCCTTCATCGGCCTATCCATTAGCTACCTACCGTTCGTCTGAGCAGCACCGTCAAGGCGGCTGAGCGCATCGGTCATTGAATCCGACGCTGTCGCGCCTAAGGTGGAAGCTCGACATTTTCCCCCCTGCACAACGGTTCGAGGACGTCATGACCCAAGCTTTGATATTCGATGCGTTACGCACGCCCCGTGGCAAAGGCAAGGCAGATGGCGCCTTGCACAGTGTGAAGCCGGTGAACCTGGTGGCTGGCCTGCTGCGGGCCCTGCAGCAGCGCTGCGAGCTGGATACCAGCCAGGTGGATGACGTGGTCCTGGGGTGTGTGACGCCCATCGGTGACCAGGGCGCCGATATTGCCAAGACTGCAGTGCAGGCTGCGGATTGGGATGTCAGCGTGGCCGGTGTGCAGATCAACCGTTTCTGTGCCTCGGGCCTGGAAGCGGTCAACCTGGGGGCGATGAAGGTCCGCTCCGGCTTCGAGGAGCTAGTGGTGGTCGGTGGCGTGGAATCCATGTCGCGGGTGCCCATGGGCAGCGACGGAGGCGCCTGGGTGCTGGACCCGGAGACCAACCTGCACAGCCACTTCACGCCCCAGGGTATCGGCGCCGACCTGATCGCCACCCTGGAAGGTTTCTCCCGCCAGGATGTCGACCAGTTCGCCCTGCGATCCCAGCAGAAGGCCGCCCGCGCCCGGGCAGCAGGGGCGTTCGACAAGTCACTGGTGCCGGTACGTGATCAGAACGGCATCGTGCTGCTGGACCATGACGAGTTCATCCGCGCCGACTCGACCCTCGAAGGCCTGGGCAAGCTCAAGCCGAGCTTCGAGATGATGGGGCAGATGGGTTTCGACGCCACTGCCTTGCGGGTCTACAGCCATGTCGAGCAGATCAATCATGTGCACACCCCGGGCAACAGTTCCGGGATCGTCGACGGCGCGGCGCTGATGCTCATCGGTTCCGAGGCCAAGGGCCGCGAGCTGGGCCTCAAGCCCCGGGCGCGGATCGTCGCCACGGCCGTCACCAGTACCGATCCGACCATCATGCTCACCGGGCCGGCGCCGGCCACCCGCAAGGCCCTGGCCAAGGCCGGGCTGCGGGTCGAGGACATCGACCTGTTCGAGGTCAACGAGGCCTTTGCCTCGGTGGTACTCAAGTTCATCAAGGACATGGCCATCGATCCGGCCAAGGTCAATGTCAACGGAGGCTCCATCGCCATGGGCCATCCGTTGGGCGCCACGGGGTGCGCGATCCTCGGCACCCTGCTCGACGAACTGGAGGCCCGCGGCCAGCGCTATGGCCTGGCCACCCTCTGTGTCGGCGGCGGCATGGGCATCGCCACCATCATCGAACGCCTCTGAGCCCCGATTTCAAGGAATCCTTTCATGACCGATGCCATCCGTTACGAAAAAGGCCAGGACCAGATCGTCGTCCTGACCATCGACATGCCGGGCCAGAGCGCCAATACCATGAACGCGGTCTACCGCGACGCCATGGCCGCCATCGTGGCCCGGTTGCAGGCCGAGCAGGAAAGCATCGCCGGGGTGATCGTCACCTCGGCGAAAAAGACCTTCTTCGCCGGCGGCGACCTCAACGAGCTGATCAAGGTCGGCAAACCCCAGGCCCAGGCATTCCATGACATGGTGCTGGCCCTCAAGGCCCAGTTGCGGGCGCTGGAGACCCTCGGCAAGCCGGTGGTGGCCGCGATCAATGGCACAGCCCTGGGGGGCGGCTGGGAAATCTGCCTGGCCTGCCATTACCGGGTGGCCCTGGACGACCAGTCGCTGCAGGTCGGCTTGCCGGAAGTCACACTGGGGCTGTTGCCCGGCGGCGGAGGGATAGTGCGCATGGTGCGCATGCTGGGCCTGGAAAAGGCTCTGCCCTATCTGCTTGAAGGCAAGAAGGTCCGGCCGCAGCAGGCGTTGCAGGCGGGCCTGGTGAACGAACTGGCCAGCGACCGCGACGAATTGCTGGCCAAGGCCCGGGCCTGGATCACCGGCAATCCGGGGGCCAGGCAGCCCTGGGATGTGAAGGGCTACCAGATTCCCGGCGGTACCCCGTCCAACCCCAAGGTTGCGCAGATGCTGGCTATTGCGCCGTCGATCCTGCGGGCCAAGACCCAGGGCTGTTTCCCGGCGCCGGAAAAGATCCTCTGTGCCGCGGTCGAAGGTGCCCAGGTGGACTTCGATACTGCGCAGTTGATCGAGACCCGTTATTTCACCGAGCTGACCACCGGCCAGGTGGCGAAGAACATGATCGGCACCTTCTGGTTCCAGCTCAATGAAATCAACGCAGGCGGCTCGCGGCCCCAGGGCGTGCCACCCCAGGCGACCCGGAAGGTCGGGGTGCTGGGCGCCGGCATGATGGGTGCCGGCATTGCCTATGTCAGTGCGGTGGCGGGCATCGAGGTGGTGCTCAAGGATGTCAGTCGCGAAGCCGCGGAAAAGGGCAAGGCCCACTCTGCCGCGCTGCTGGAAAAGAAGGTGGCCCGCGGGCAATTGAGCGCCGAGCAGCGTGACGTGACCCTGGCGCGGATCCTCACCACCGCCGAGGATGCGGACCTGGCCGGTTGCGACCTGATCATCGAGGCGGTCTTCGAAGATCGCGAACTCAAGGCCAAGGTCTCCAAGGCAGCACAGCAGGTGGTGGGCGCCGATGCGGTGATCGCTTCCAATACCTCGACCTTGCCCATCACCGGGCTGGCCACGGCAGTGCCGGACCCGGACAAGTTCATCGGCCTGCATTTCTTCAGCCCGGTGGAAAAGATGCCGCTGGTGGAAATCATCAAGGGTGCAAAAACCAGCGATGAAACCCTGGCCCGCGGTTTCGACTTCGTCTTGCAGATCAAGAAGACCCCGATCGTCGTCAATGACAGCCGCGGCTTTTTCACCTCCCGAGTGTTCGGCACCTTCACCAATGAAGGGATCGCCATGCTCGGCGAAGGCGTCGCGGCGCCGATGATCGAGACCGAGGCCCGCAAGGCCGGCATGCCGATCGGTCCGCTGGCGATTTCCGACGAAGTGTCCCTGAGCCTGATGAGCCACATTCGCCAGCAGACCACCAAGGATCTGTTGGCCGAGGGCAGGCCGGCCATCGAGCATCCGGCGTTCGCCGTGATCGATCTGCTGCTCAATGAATACAAGCGTGCGGGCAAGGCGGCCGGCGGCGGTTTCTACGACTACCCGGCCGGTGGCCACAAGCAGCTGTGGCCAGAACTGCGTACGCGCTTTCATAAAGCCGATGGGCAGATTTCGCCCCAGGACGTGCGCGACCGTCTGCTGTTCATCCAGGCCATCGAGACCGTGCGTTGTGTGGAGGAGGGGGTGTTGCAGTCCACGGCGGACGCCAACATCGGTTCGGTGTTCGGCATTGGTTTTGCCGCCTGGAGTGGTGGTGCGCTGCAGTTCATCAACCAGTACGGCGTGCAGGATTTCGTAGCCCGTGCCCAGTACCTGGCGCGCCAGTACGGCGAGCGCTTCAATCCGCCAGACCTGCTGCTGGAGAAGGCCCGCCAGGGCCAGCTGTTCTGAGGCTGGCGGGGATGAAATGACAGCTCCCGGGGCTTGCCTTGCCGTGGTCTTTCAAGGCAGGCTCTGGGTGTTCGTTATTGCCATCGCCTTGTCAGGAATATTTTATGTCGCTACGCATCTGCATTCTTGAAACCGATATCCTGCGTCCCGAACTGATCGATCAGTATCAGGGTTACGGGCAGATGTTCCAGCGCCTGTTTTCCCAGCAGCCGATCGCCGCCCAGTTCACTGTCTACAACGTGGTGCAAGGCGAATATCCTCCCGCCGGCCTGGAGTTCGATGCCTACCTGGTGACCGGCAGCAAGGCTGACTCCTTTGGCACTGACCCCTGGATCCAGACCCTCAAGACCTATCTGCTGGAGCGCTACGAACGTGGCGACAAGCTGCTGGGCATCTGCTTTGGCCATCAGCTGCTGGCGCTATTGCTGGGGGGCAAGAGCGAGCGGGCGAACCAAGGCTGGGGCGTGGGCATCCACAACTACAAGCTGGCGGCCAAGGCGCCGTGGATGAGCCCGCTGGTGGAGGAGCTGACCCTGCTGATCAGCCACCAGGACCAGGTCACCGCCCTGCCGGACAATGCCACGGTGATTGCCTCCAGCGACTTTTGTCCGTTCGCGGCCTACCACATCAACGACCAGGTGCTGTGCTTCCAGGGGCATCCGGAGTTCATCCACGACTATTCCCGTGCACTGCTGGACCTGCGCCAGGAGGCCCTCGGCGCGCAGGTCTACCAGAAGGGCGTGGCCAGTCTGGAGCACGACCACCATGGCACTACGGTCGCGGAGTGGATGATGCGTTTTGTCGCCCACAAGCCCGAGGCTGCCTGAGGTGGCGCATGGCCCTGCCCGATGTGCGCAGGGCCGCTGATCAAAGCCAGCCGGACCGCTTGAAGCTGGCCCACAGACCGACGCAACCCACACTGATGAAACCCAGCACGCCAAAGTAGCCGTAGTGCCAGCTCAGTTCTGGCATGTTCTGGAAGTTCATCCCGTAGATCCCCGCCACCGCCGTCGGAAACGCCAGGATCGCTGCCCAGGCGGCGAACTTGCGTTGCACGATGCTTTGCCGTGACGCCTCCAGCAGCACACCGATCTCGATGGTCTGGCTGGCTATATCGCGCAGCGTCGACAGATCTTCCATCTGCCGGGTGACGTGAATCTGCACATCCCGAAAGTACGGCCGCATGTTCTTGTCGATAAAGGGAAAACTGAGCTTCTGCAGCTCCTCGCTGATTTCCACCATGGGCGCCACATGCCGGCGCAGGCGCAGTACGTCGCGGCGCAGGCCGTGCAGGTGCTGGATGTCCCGTTCGTTAAGCGAATTGCAGAGGACGTTGCGCTCCAGCTCGTCGATCTCCGCATGGATGGCTTCACTGACCGGCTGGTAGTTCTCGGTGACGAAGTCCAGCAGGGCATACAGCACGAAGTCTTCGCCGTGCTCCAGCAGCAGTGGGCGCGCCTCGCAGCGCTGGCGCACGTAGCCGTAGGAGGCCGAGTGGCCGTTGCGCGCGGTGATGATGTAGCCGTTGCCGGCAAAGATGTGGGTTTCGATGAACTCCAGCTTGCCCTCGGTGCGCACCGGCGAGTAGGTGACGATGAACAGCGCATCGCCGAAGGTTTCCAGCTTGGGCCGGCTGTGTTTCTCCAGCGCATCCTCGATGGCCAGTTCATGCAGGTTGAATTGACGTTGCAGGTTGGCCAGCTCGTGGGCGTTGGGTTCTTCCAGGCCGATCCAGACGAAATGGTCGGGCTTGGCCGCCCAGGCCGCGCCTTCGTCGAGGCTGATGTCGGTGACTTTCTTTCCGCCGCTGTAGACGGCGGCGGCAACAACTCTACCCATGGTGGCGGTTCACTTCTTCTTATCAAGGGGGTGACAGATCAGCAGCTTAGCCTGCATTGCAGCATCAGAGTCACAGGCGAGAGCCGAGTTCGCGGGCAAATGAAAGCCCGCACGGGGCGGGCTGGGTCTGGAGGCGGGCGGCTCAGGCCGATTGCAGTTGGCGGTCCATGCTGGCAATGCAGTCCTGCATCTGCTGGTGACATTGGGCAATCAGCTGCGGTATGTCATCCAGGGTCAAGCCGGTGGTAGGAATCTGGGGCAGCGAACGGATCAGGATCTCACCGCTGTTCCAGCTATTCAGCCGCATGTGCTTGATGTAGTTGCTGGTACAGACCGGCACGATCGGTACGCCGGCAGCGATGGCCATCTGGAAGGCTCCGCGCTTGAACGGCAGCAGCTCGTTGCCACCATTGCGGGTTCCTTCCGGGAACACCCAGATAGACGTGTCCTCGTGTTGCAGGGTATGGGTCGTGGTGCTGATCGAGCGCCGGGCCTTGTGCGGGTTGCCTCGATCGATCAGTACGTTGCCCGCCAGCCAGAACAGCTGGCCGAACAGCGGGACCCACTTCAAGCTCTTCTTGCCGATGCAAACGGTGCGCCGTGGTACCACGTTGCCGAACACGAAGAGGTCGTAGTTGGATTGGTGGTTGGCGATGATCACGCAGCTGTGCGGCTTGTCCATCAACGGACCGGTTTCGGTCCTGACCTTGAGGCCCAGGATGCGCATGGCCGGCCAGGCATAGAAGCGGGCGCACAGGCGGCTGTTGTCCGGATTGAAAGGGCGACACAGGCCAAGCAGCAAGCCCAGGCAGCCGGCAGCAATGAAGTGAAGTCCCATCAAGGACATGCGAAACAGATACAGCATTTGAACGGTCACCGCGCAGGGGAAAAAAGGTGGCGCAGTGTACGAATGTGCACTCTTTTCGGCAATTGCCGCGCAGGGTGGCAAGAAGACAGATGTTTGAGCGGATCTTTCGGCGTGATGAACCAAGGTGCGGGGCAGGCAATAAAAAGCCCGGCACAGGGCCGTAATGCCGATCAGTTAAGCGAGGTGATCCCCGTAGGAGCAGCCGGTCGACGCTCAATTGCTCGCGATGGCCGTCAGCGGTAGCGCGTGTTTACTGGATAAACGCAGCGCTCCCATGTCCATCGCGGGCAAGCCTCGCTCCTACAATTTACTTAACTGAACAGCATTACGGCGCAGGGCCGGGCCATGGTCCAGCAGGCCTGGCGTATCAGCCCAGGTGTTGCTGGTCTTCGATGATGGCGTTGTCCAGGTTGTCCAGCAGACCCTTGCGCACCTTCAGCTTGGTGTTCTTGTGAGCCACCATGTTGATCTTCTTCAACTGGCGCGCCGCGGCCAGGGCGGCGCCCTGCAGCTCGTCGGGGCTGACCACCTTGTCGAGGAAGCCGGCATCCACGGCGCTGTGCGGGTCGAACATCTCGCCATTGATCACCGAACGATGGAAGGCCGAGCGCCGCAGGCGATCACGGGCCAGCTCGATGCCGGCGTGGTGCATGGTCATGCCGATCTGTACTTCATTGAGGCCGATGCTGAACGGGCCCTCGACACCGATGCGGTAGTCGGCCGACAGCAGCAGGAAGGCGCCCTTGGCCACGGCGTGCCCCGGGCAGGCCACGATCACCGGGAATGGGTGGGACAGCAGGCGCCGAGCCAGGGTCGAGCCCAGGGTCACCAGGGCCACTGCTTCCCTAGGGCCGGCGGTCATCACCTTGAGGTCGTAGCCGCCAGACAGAATCCCCGGCTGGCCGGTGATGATCACCACTGCACGGTCGGCAGTGGCCTGGTCCAGCGCGGCATTAAAGGCAGCAATCACGTCCGGGGAGATGGCATTGACCTTGCCGTTGCTCAAGGTCAGGGTCGCGATACCGTCTTCTAGATGGTAGGAAATCAACTCACTCATGACGCAATTCCTTGTATTAGAAGTGCAGCAGACGTTACCCACCATGACTGGCCCGGTAAAGCGCCGTGACTGACTGATGAGTCAGGCCCAGGCCAGGCGAGCAACCCGCGCCACCCGCCGGGCCGTGCAAGATGAGCGGCAGGGCTGGAGTGAGCCAGGCCGAAGATTGGCCGGTTTGCCTTGTGCCGCAGGCGCGCGCAGCCCCTGAAAACCAGAAAAGTGCTTAAGCGCATGAAAATTCTGAAAAAAACCTTTGCCATCTGAAAAGCTTTCGACTACATTAGCGCGCCTCGACAGACTGAATCGGTTTGAAGAGAAACGGTGAAGTGTCCGAGTGGCTTAAGGAGCACGCCTGGAAAGTGTGTATACAGGAAACTGTATCGAGAGTTCGAATCTCTCCTTCACCGCCACATTCCATACAAGAAACCCCTGAAGGCTCATGGCTTCCAGGGGTTTTTTGTTGCCTGTAGAAATATCCTCCCGCTGGGAGCTTGGTCGTTCTCGGCTGCGCTGGTGCGCTCAGGTGGGTTTGCTGTTGTTCCTGTGCTTGGGCAATTCAACGTTTGCCCTTTCCAGCATCGCCTCCACCTGCGCGAGGAAGTGCTGGGGCAGCGTCGAGTCTTGGCCGTACATATCCGCCAGTCCGACTTCCACGACGTTGCAGACCAGTGTGTGAAAACGCTCGGCCAGCTCGGGGGTCAGCATTGCCCGCAGTGTCGCGGGCATGTCGTCACCCCGGCCGTTCAGGGCCAGTCCGGCGCCGGCCTGCTCCCACAAGGCGAGGTTCGGATAACGCGCCATGGATCGCAGGTGCTCAAGCAGCTCATCGATGCACGGATGGGTGATGCCTTGCGCCTGGCAATAGGCATCCAGACAATCTGCGGCTTTGTGCTGCAATGCCGGTAACGATGGGGCTGGCTGGTTCATGGGAGATGGCCATCTGGCGGGTTGGTGTCGCAGCCAGCAGTTGCTCCGGGCTGCGGCTCAGCGGCTGTCACCAGGTTGCTGTTCACCAGTATCAGGTCCACATGATGCTCAGGGTCGAATCCGGCCCAGGCATCCTGCAGGTGGAGATGCTCCACGCCGTCTTCCTCCATGTGCTGTGCTGCCTGCATCAGGAACGCGCTCAGCGCCCTGAGTGTGCCGGGCGTGGCCAGTAGGGTCATTTCGTCCAGTGGCATTTGCGTGGGAGAGCCGGCTCTGGTGCCGTATGCCTTGAAGGCGTCGATCGTCATCATTCCGTGATATTTCCGGGGCAGGGCGTCTTGAGTGCAGGAGGTCGCTTGAAGGCCGTCATTGAAACAGAGAAATACCGCAGCGGATATCGCCATTGCACCCCCATGACATGCGTCTGGCACGGGCGCTGGCGGCGTACGACAGCTAAGCACCAGGGGAAAACTTGCCCTGGATCAGTTTTTCTTCCACTGGCTGGCCGCTCGTCGGCGTCTGGGGCGCTTTGGCCGGCAGGTCGCTAAATGACTGTCTAGTCTCAAGCGCCGTGACGATCAGTACTTTCCAGGCAATCAGGAGCTTGCCGGTGCTGGTCGGTTGTTGGAGGGAGCTGGGAGATGAGGGGTCTTGCCTATATCGAAGACAACGGGGATGAGTTCCCAATCAACAACCTGGTACGTTGCGGGCAGGCGGCATTCGATGCGCAGGCTCGGTCTTCTGCGAATGCCATCAGGAAAAGATCTGCTGTGACGTCGGTCGCCAGCAATACGATGTTCTTTCCGAAGGTGTTGCCCAGGAACAAGCGATCTTGAGTAACGACTGCCCCGCACCCGCGGGGCTTTTTGTGGGGGGAGGAAATGGCAGGCTACGGATGCGAGAAAAATATTGCTGATTTTTTATTGCGCCGCCAGGCCCGCAGGCAGGGGGCGAGGAGAGGGGTGTTGAGCGAATGGGTCGCCCGGCGGTGAAATTTTTCACGCTTTCTTCACATCTGCCTGAGTAGGCTCAAACCATCCGTTAAACGCAACACCCTAGCCCGTTCCCCAGCGGGCTTTTTTTTGCGCGACGATAAAACTCTTTTAGAATCAGCTGTCCAACCCCCGCGAAGCAAGCGGGCGCAGCTGTGTCGAGTCGTATCGGCGGGCGCGGCACCGGGTTTTACATGTCAGTTCGACAGTCTTTTTTCGAGGTTCAATTCATGCGTTCAACTCTACCTGCCCTGGTTGTGGGACTTCTGCTGGCCCAGGGGGCGATGGCGGGTGACGGTACGGCGGCCATTGGTGGCGGTCTTGGCGGCGCGCTGGGCAACGTGGTGGGACAGAGGCTCGGTGGCAGCACCGGGGCGGCCATCGGTGCCGGTGTCGCGGGGGCGGCCGGCAGTGCGGCCGGAGCGCGCAAGGGCAGTCGTGCCAAGGCAGCCATTGGCGGCGGCCTGGGTTCGGCGGGTGGTTCGGTGATCGGCAACCACTTGGGCGGCAGCACTGGCGCTACTGTTGGTGCCGGTATCGGTGGTGCCGCAGGGGGTGCCCTGGGCAGCAGCATGGGTCACAAGAAGCGTCATTGATCCGCGTACTAGCGATCCGAGAGCCCGGCCCTGTGCCGGGTTTTTTGTGCGCGTTGTTTGAGGCTTCGCCATACTCGACAGGTGGCCCCGACGACCGTGGAGGCGATCATGACCCGCAACAACCAAGGCAGTGTCCCGCCTGGCGCCGAGGATGGCCAGGTGATCAATGACCCGGGTAACGAAGATCCCGGCTTCTTGCTGGACGATGCACGCGTTCCCCTGCAAGAGGAACCTGATGCAGGCGATGCCGCACCCGCCCCGGCCGACTGAAGCCCGCACATCCCGTTGTACCTGCCCCGGTTGCCCCTGGTACAGGCCCGCCGCTATGCTGCTGAACCCTTTCATCGAAAGGGGCGCGAATGAACGGGCCGTACCTGAGCCGCTCCCTGGAATGTACTTTTGCTAACGGATCAGATGCGATGAATGCACAGTTGAATGATTTTGGACCGATCAAGGCGGTCATTTTCGACATGGACGGTCTGCTGCTGGATACCGAGGGCATCTATACCGAGATCACCCAGCTGATCGCCGAGCGTTTTGGCCGCACCTACGACTGGAGCATCAAGCAGAACATCATCGGCCGCGGCGCTGGCGACCTCGCTCGCTATATCGTGCAAGCCCTGGACTTGCCCATCAGCGCCGAGGAGTTCCTGGTGATGCGCGAACCGCTGATGCGCGAACGCTTTCCCCGCGCCGAGGCGATGCCCGGGGCGCAACAGCTGGTGCGCCATCTCAAGGAGCACCGGATTCCGATTGCCGTGGGCACCAGTTCCTCGCAGATGTCCTTTGTGGAAAAAACCACCCGCCATGGGGACTGGTTCGCGTTGTTCGACACTATCGTCACCGCTGATGACCCGGAGGTCACTGCGGCCAAGCCGGCACCGGACATCTTCCTGACGGCGGCCCGGCGACTGGGGGTCGACCCCGCGCAATGCCTGGTGTTCGAGGATTCACCGTTTGGCGTGACGGCGGCCAAGGCGGCCGGCATGACCGCGATCGCGGTACCCGATCCAGCCATGGCCGATGGCAAGTTCGCCCATGCCGATGCGATCTTGCGCTCGTTGAAGGGCTTTCAGCCCGCTGCTTGCGGGTTGCCACACCTGATGTGGGGCTGACGCGGGCGATACGCGTATGCAGCGCCCAAGACAGCAACGCCGGATCAGCCCCGAGGGTGATCCGGCGTTTTTGTGTGCATCGAAACCGCCTTCGAGGCTCGGGCTGGCCACTGCAATGCAGGCCGTCCCGGAGGATCAGGCCTTGCTGATCAGGTTGCCGGCGTGCAGGCCGCATTCCTTCTGGGTTGCCTCCTCCCACCACCAGCGGCCTTCGCGTTCATGCTGGTTGGGCAGTACCGGGCGGGTGCAGGGCTCGCAGCCGATGCTGATGAAACCGCGCTCGTGCAGGCTGTTGTACGGCAGTTCGAGCATGCGGATGTAGCCCCAGATCTCTTCGCTGCTCATCTGTGCCAGCGGGTTGAACTTGTACAGCGTGCGCTCCGGGGTGGAGAAGGCGCTGTCGATCTCCAGCGCCGCCACCTGGCTGCGGGTGCCCGGGCTCTGGTCGCGGCGCTGGCCGGTGGCCCAGGCGCTGACGGTGGACAGCTTGCGTCGCAGCGGCTCGATCTTGCGGATGCCGCAGCATTCGCCATGGCCATCCTTGTAGAAGCTGAACAGGCCCTTTTCCTTGACGAAGGGTTCGAGCTTGCTGTGGTCCGGCGAGATCAGCTCGATGTCGATCTTGTAGTGTTCGCGCACCTGGTCGATGAAGCGGTAGGTCTCCGGATGCAGGCGCCCGGTGTCGAGGCTGAAGACCTTGACGTTCTTGTTCAGTTTCCAGGCCATGTCCACCAGCACCACGTCCTCGGCGCCACTGAAGGAGATCCACAGGTCGTCGCCGAAGTGGGCGAACGCCAGCTTGAGAATGTCCTGGGCGGATTTGTTGGCATAGGTCGCGGCGAGTTCAGCGACGTCGAACGATGGAGTCATCAGGGCGGTTTCCTACAGGTCGGTGGCGCTGTGCGCTCTATAGGGGGGCGATCTTAGCAAAATCCCCAGGGGCCTGGCGCGCTCGTCTGCGTTGCGCCCGTGGGGGCGAGTCGCTAGAGTTCGGCAGTCCTTTTGCTCGCTCAATTTCAATAATCAGAACCAATGGGAGTGTCTTGTGGAAATCGCCTGTCTCGATCTGGAAGGTGTGCTGGTCCCGGAAATCTGGATCGCCTTTGCCGAAAAAACCGGGATTGAATCCCTCAAGGCCACCACCCGGGATATTCCCGACTACGACGTGCTGATGAAGCAGCGCCTGCGCATCCTCGATGAGCACGGCTTGAAGCTTTCGGATATCCAGGAAGTGATCGCCACCCTCAAGCCGCTGGACGGCGCGGTGGAATTCGTCAACTGGCTGCGCGAGCGGTTCCAGGTGGTGATCCTCTCCGACACCTTTTATGAGTTCTCCCAGCCGCTGATGCGCCAGCTGGGTTTCCCGACCCTGTTGTGCCACCGCCTGGTCACCGATGCCAGTGGCCGCGTCACTGGCTACCAACTGCGCCAGAAGGACCCCAAGCGCCAGTCGGTGCTGGCCTTCAAGAGCCTGTACTACCGAGTGATCGCCGCGGGCGACTCCTACAACGACACCACCATGCTGGGCGAGGCGGATGCCGGCATCCTGTTCCATGCACCGGACAATGTGATCCGCGAGTTCCCGCAATTTCCGGCAGTGCACAGCTTTGCCGAGCTCAAGCAGGAGTTCCTCAAGGCTTCCAACCGCAGCCTGAACCTGTAACCGGCCAAGCGCGGCTGCAAGGCCGAGTCGCCGCCGCTATCGCGGGAAGGCCCTGCGGGCCTTGTCGCAGCTTCGCAGGCTCAGCAGCGGCTACAGATGCTTTGTGTAGCCGCTGCCGCAGGTTGCGCACGGGCGCGCAGCGGCCGCAAGATCGAGTAGCCGCCTCTTTCGCTAGAGCTGTTGCAAGGTCTCCAGCAGCACCCGCACCTTGGTGATCGACTCCTGGTATTCGGCTTGCCAATCCGAGTCCGCGACTATCCCGCCGCCGCCCCAGCAACTGATCTGCCCGTCCTTGGCCAGCAGGCTGCGGATGGCGATCGAGCTGTCCATCTCCCCGCGTACGTCCAGGTACAGCAATGAGCCGCAATAGAGTGCCCGGCGCGTGGGTTCGAGCTCGTCGATGATCTGCATCGAGCGGATCTTCGGCGCGCCGGTGATCGAGCCACCGGGGAAGCTGCCGGCGATCAGGTCCAGGGCATCCTTGCCGTCCGCCAGCTCACCGGTGACGCTGCTCACCAGGTGATGGACGTTGGGGTAGCTCTCCAGGCTGAACAGTTCCGGCACCTTCACCGAGCCGGTACGACAGGTGCGGCCGAGGTCGTTGCGCAGCAGGTCGACAATCATCAGGTTTTCCGCTCGGTCCTTGGGGCTGGCCAGCAGTTCGGCGGCATTGGCTGCATCTTCAGCGGGGTTCCGCCCCCGCGGGCGGGTGCCCTTGATCGGCCGGGTTTCCACCTGGCCCTGGCTGATATGGACGAAACGTTCCGGTGACAGGCTGAGCACCGCTGCGCCGTCGGGCAGGCGCTGGAAGCCGGAGAACGGAGTAGGGCAGGCCCTGCGCAGGGCGCGGTAGGCGACCCATGGATCGCCCTGGTACTGGCCGCGAAAGCGCTGGGCGAAGTTCACCTGGTAGCAGTCGCCCGCCTGGATGTAGTGCTGGATGCGCTGGAACGCTTGGCGGTAGTCCTCGGCGCTCAGATCGGCCTGCATGGCCCCAGCCAGCTTGAACGAGCCAGTGGATACTGGCAGTGGCTGGTTGAACAGCTGCACCAGGCGCTGGCGTTCGCTCTCTGGCAGGGAGGGGTGGAACACCAGTTGGCTGGTGCCGGCCTGGTGGTCGTTGATCAGCGCCCAGGCATACAGCCCCAGGCGCGCATCGGGCAGTTGCAGGTCGTCCGCGGCCTGGCTGGGCAAGCGCTCCAGGTGCCGGCCGAAGTCATAGCTCAGGTAGCCGATCAGGCCGCCGGCGAAAGGCAGTTGGTAGGGCGCGGGAATCTGCGCCGGGCCCAGTTGCGCAAGGTTGTCCCGCAGGCGTTGCAGGAATGCGCCGCCGCTTTCGTCGGTCGCCGCTGCCAGTTCTGCCAGGGGCCAGGCGCTGAGCAGGTCGTAACGACCGCGTTCGGCGTTGGGGCGGCCGCTGTCGAGCAGCACGGCGCCGGGGGCGTGTTCGATTGCCGCGAAATAATCGACGGGGTTGGCGCGATAGGGCAGCGGGTGTACGGAGCAGGTCAACATGCGGGGCAGATCAGCCATCGGAGCGCGGCTGGCGATTGTAGTCTCCCCGGGGATTTGCTCCTAGTGGGGATGTCGGGGATGGTGCGGTTTGCGACGTACCGTTCGTGGCAGTCGCTGCCGCAGGTGCAAAATGGTCCGCCGGACCTTCGATGCGCAACCTGCGGCCGCTACGGTCAGCCTTCCACGGCAGGAATATGGCCGAACAACTGCTGGGCAAAACGCACCCGCTCCTCGACGCTTTCCTCGATGCCCTGGGCCTTGAGTTCTTCCAGGTGAGCCTCGATGGCATGGGTGCGCAGGGTCAGGCCGCAATCGTTGGCGATCTGGATGTTCAGCCCCGGCCGCGCGTTGAGCTCGAGGATCAGCGGTCCCTTGTCCTGGTCCAGCACCATGTCCACGCCGATGTAGCCCAGGCCGCAGAGCTCGTAGCAGCCGGCTGCCAGCTTCATGAAGCCGTCCCAGTAGGGCAGCTGCACGCCGTCCACCGCATTGGTGGTGTCGGGGTGCTTGGTAATGATGTTGTTCAGCCAGGTGCCACGCAGGGTCAGGCCGGTGGCCAGGTCGACACCGACGCCGATGGCGCCCTGGTGCAGGTTGGCCTTGCCGCCGGACTGGCGGGTCGGCAGGCGCAGCATGGCCATCACCGGGTAACCCATGAGCACGATGATGCGGATGTCTGGCACACCCTCGTAGCTGATGCTCTTGAAGATCTGGTCCGGGGTCACCCGGTACTCGATCAGCGCGCGGTCGCGGTGGCCGCCCAGGGAGTACAGGCCGGTGAGGATGCTGGAAATCTGATGTTCGATTTCCTCGTGGCTGATGATCTTCCCGGACACGGTGCGGTAGCGACCCTCGAAGCGATCGGCGATCACCAGGATGCCATCGCCACCGGCGCCCTGGGCCGGCTTGATGACGAAATCGTTGCGCCCACCGATGATCTCGTCGAGCTTGTCGATTTCCTTCTCGGTGGAGATCACCCCGTACAGTTCCGGTACATGGATACCGGCCTTGATCGCCCGTTCCTTGGTGATGATCTTGTCATCGACGATGGGGTACAGGCTGCGCTTGTTGTACTTGAGCACGTAGTCGGCGTTACGCCGGTTGATGCCCATGATCCCGCGGGCTTCCAGGGCCTTCCAGGTCTTCCACAGGCCGAACATCAGGAATCCGCCTTGACGAAGGCCTTGAAGCGCACCAGCTCCGTCAAGCGGTAGCCGCGGTAGCGACCCATCGCCAGCATGAAGCCCACCAGGATCAGCAGCATCGCCGGGAAGGTGAAGACGAAGTACACCAGCTCCGGCACGCTCATGATCAGGTGCGCCAGGGAGGCGGCGAACAGGGTGCCGATGGCGACTTTCATCGCATGGCCGCCGCCGCGTTCTTCCCAGGTGATGGACAGGCGTTCGATGGTCATGGTCAGGATCACCATCGGGAACAGGGCCACCGACAATCCGCGTTCCAGGCCCAGCTTGTGGCTGAACAGGCTGATGGCGGCGATCAGTACCACGACGAAGGTCAGCACCACCGACAGGCGCGGCAGCATCTGCAGCTTGAGGTGTTCCAGATAGGAGCGCAGCGACAGGCCCAGGGCAGTGATCACCGTGAACAGCGCGATGCCGAAGCCCAGCTGGGTCTCGCGAAATGCCAGGGCGATCAGCACCGGGGTGAAGGTGCCCAGGGTCTGCAGGCCGATCAGGTTGCGCAGCACCAGGATCACCAGCACGCCGATGGGGATCATCACCATGATCATGAAGGTCTGCTGGGTCTGCAGCGGCAGGCCGTACAGCGAGTATTCGAGGAAGTTGGCGTCGGTATTCTCGTCGGTCAGCTTGGCCAGGCGGATGGCGTTCATCTCGCTGTTGTTCATGCTGAAGGTGACGTTGGCCTTCTTGCCGCCATCGACGGTGATCAGGTTGTCGTCGCCGGTCCACCACAGCAGGCGGTCGCTGGGCAGGCCCTGCTCACCGGTCTCGGGATTGAAGTACAGCCAGTCGGTGCCGTTGAAGCTGCGCAGCCACAGTTCCGGGGTCTGCGGCTGGTCGGCCACCAGGCGAATGGTGTGGACCTTCTCGGCCGGTACGTGGGCAATGGACAGCAGCAGCTCGACGATCTTGGCCTTGTTGGCGCTGGAAGCGTCGCCAGCCAGCAACAGCTTGGCATTGTCGTCGTTGGTGTTGTTGACCCGCTTGATGGCTTCGCTGATGAACGTCTCGACGTCCGCCGAATGCTGGCGGATTGGTGCCAGCAGGGCATCGGCGGCAATCTTTTCCGGTCCTTCCACGGCCATGCTGTCGCGGAAGGTCGGGCCCTTGACCTTGGCTTTCTCGGCGCTGTAGCGCTGGGTCAGTACCAGGCGGTAGTACAGGGTCTGGTTGCCCTTGGCCCGGCGTGCCGACCAGGTGACCTTGCGGTTGCCGTCCACCCGGTTGACCGCCACGCCATAGTTGTTGGAAATGAAGCTCTCGTTGAGGCTCACGTAGTCGCGGCTCAGGGGCGGCACGAACATCTGGATCTTGATCGGGTCCTTGCCGTTGGCGACGAACTCGACCTTGGCATCGATGTTCCACAGGTCATCGGTAGCGTCCTCGGTCACTGGAATGCCGAGCACGAAGATCTGGTAGGCCGTGATCGAAATGCCCAGCACCACCAGGATGGCGATCAGGACTTTCAGATGAAGGGTAAGAGAGCGCATTGGAATTACTCTGCGGTATGAGCGTCGGTGGCGCAGGCGGGTTTGCCAGCAGCGTATTTAAGACTGGGATCGACCAGCGCATCGAAACGCTTGAGGGCTTCGGAGCCGATCAGGAGCGGGTATTGGAATGCGCTGCGGTCGGTCAAGTTCACTTCGATGCTGCGCAAGGCGCTGCCCATGCAGATATCCAGGGCAATTACCGGGCGAGCCGTGTAGTTCTTGTCCTCATCGGGGTCATAGTCGCCGGCACGGCGCTTGATCTTGCTGACCCGGGCCAGGGGGCGCTCGATGGGATGGGAGTGGGCGGTGTCGATGGCCAGGTAGAAGCGCACCCAGGATTCGCCGTTGCGCTTGAAACGCTTGATGTCCCGGGCACTCAGCGAAGCGGTCTTGGCGCCGGTGTCGAGCTTGGCGGCAACTTCCAGGTCGATGCCCGAGAGTTGTGCATATTCATTCAAGCCATAGACAGTCTTGCCGGCGGCGATGCCGGTACCGGGCAGGACAAGCAGGCAGAGCAGTGGGAGAAGGGCCTTGAGAGTCATAGATCCTGATGGGCATGGGTTCTTCAGTTCAAGGCGACCGGCATTGCTGCGCAAGCTCCCTCGTGTGCATGCCATGGGCAGATGGCAGGTCAATGCGGGCGGCATTCTAGCATGCTGGTTTCATGGCGCCAGCGCCGGGGGTGGGCCTTTTGTCTCGCTTGAGTGCCGTGGGTTATTAGACGATTGTCGACAATCTCAATTTTTCCTTTGACTGTGTTGGGGCTATTGGCTAATTTTTGCCTCATTGATTTCAAAGGTGTCGACAATATGCTGGATCAACTGGACCGCCCGACGCCGACGCAAGACGACTCCGAGACCCTGTCCGAAAACGTCTTCCGGCGTATCCAGGCCGCCATCGTCAAGGGCGAGATCGCCCCCGGCAGCAAGATCTCCGAGCCCGAGCTGGCCCGCACCTATGGCATCAGTCGTGGCCCGCTGCGCGAGGCCATCCATCGCCTGGAAGGCCAGCGCCTGCTGGTACGCGTGCCCCATGTCGGCGCCCGGGTGGTGTCCTTGAGCCACGCGGAGCTGATCGAACTCTATGAGATCCGCGAGTCGCTGGAGGGCATGGCCTGCCGCCTGGCGGCCGAGCGCATGAGCGTGGCCGAGATCGACGACCTGCGCCGGGTGCTCGAGACCCACGAACGCGACGCGGCGTTCCAGGCCGGTGTCGGCTACTACCAGCAGGAAGGGGATTTCGACTTCCACTACCGGATCATCCAGGGCGCGGGCAATCGCACCCTCACGCAAATGCTCTGCGGCGAGCTGTATCAACTGGTGCGCATGTACCGCATCCAGTTTTCCGCCACGCCCAATCGGCCGCACCAGGCCTTTGCCGAGCACCACCGGATTCTCGATGCCATTGCCGATCGCGACGGCGAACTGGCCGAGCTACTGATGCGTCGCCATATCGGCGCCTCGAAACGCAATATCGCGCGTCACTACCAGGACAGCGCCCAACCGACAGCCACTCCACGAGGTGAGTCATGAGTTCCAACAAGAGCACTCCAGGCCAGCGTTTCCGCGATGCGGTCGCCAGCGAACAGCCACTGCAAGTCGTCGGCGCGATCAACGCCAACCATGCCCTGCTGGCCAAGCGCGCCGGTTTCAAGGCCATTTATCTGTCCGGTGGCGGGGTCGCTGCCGGCTCCCTCGGCCTGCCTGACCTGGGCATCACCGGCCTGGACGACGTCCTCACTGACGTGCGCCGCATCACCGACGTCTGCGACCTGCCCCTGCTGGTGGACGTGGATACCGGCTTCGGCTCCTCGGCGTTCAACGTGGCGCGCACCGTCAAGTCGATGATCAAGTTCGGCGCCGCGGCAATCCACATCGAAGACCAGGTCGGCGCCAAGCGCTGCGGTCACCGTCCGAACAAGGAAATCGTGTCCCAGCAGGAAATGGTCGATCGCATCAAGGCCGCGGTGGATGCCCGCACCGACGACAGCTTCGTGATCATGGCGCGCACCGACGCCCTGGCCGTGGAAGGCCTGGAGTCGGCCCTGGAACGTGCTGCGGCCTGCATCGAGGCCGGTGCCGACATGGTCTTCCCCGAAGCCATCACCGAGCTTGAGATGTACAAGATCTTCGCCGATCGGGTGAAGGCACCGATCCTGGCCAACATCACCGAATTCGGCGCAACCCCGCTGTACACCACCGAACAATTGAAATCCGTGGATGTTTCCCTGGTGCTGTACCCGCTGTCGGCGTTCCGTGCCATGAACAAGGCCGCGGAAAACGTCTACACCGCCATCCGCCGCGACGGCACCCAGCAGAACGTGATCGATACCATGCAGACCCGCATGGAGCTCTACGATCGCATCGACTACCACAGCTTCGAGCAGAAGCTCGACGCGCTGTTCGCGCAGAAGAAAGGCTGAATCAATCCCTGTGGGAGCGAGCTTGCTCACGATGGCCGTCAACGCTAACGCGCAGTCCCTGGCACGCTGGGGTGCGCGGGCCCGGATCGCGAGCAAACTCGTTCCTGCACTGTCGGGGGAGCCCCGACCCGTGAAGTTGCCAAGTCCCTAACAAATTCAAGATTGGAGAGAGCAATGGCCGAAGCAAAAGTATTGAGTGGCGCAGGTCTGCGTGGCCAGGTGGCCGGGCAAACCGCGTTGTCCACCGTGGGCCAGGCTGGTGCCGGTCTGACCTACCGCGGTTATGACGTGCGAGAGCTGGCCGCCGATGCCCAGTTCGAGGAAGTCGCCTACCTGCTGCTGTACGGCGAGCTGCCGACTCAGGAACAGTTGGCGGCCTACATCGCCAAGCTGGGCAAGCTGCGCGACCTGCCCCAGGCCCTGAAGGAAGTGCTGGAGCGTATTCCTGCCCAGGCCCACCCCATGGATGTGATGCGCACCGGTTGCTCGTTCCTGGGCAATATCGAGCCGGAGAAGGATTTCTCCCAGCAGCAGGACACCACCGACCGCCTGCTGGCGGCGTTCCCGGCGATCATGTGCTACTGGTACCGCTTCAGCCATGACGGTGTGCGCATCAAATGCGTCAGCGACGAGCCGTCCATTGGTGGTCACTTCCTGCACCTGCTGCATGGCAAGAAACCCAGCGACTTGCACGTCAAGGTGATGAACGTCTCGCTGATCCTCTACGCCGAGCATGAATTCAACGCCTCGACCTTCACCGCTCGTGTATGCGCCTCGACCCTGTCGGACCTGTACTCGTGCATCACCGCGGCCATCGGCTCGCTGCGCGGCCCGCTGCACGGCGGGGCCAACGAGGCGGCGATGGAGCTGATCGAGCGCTTCCAGGGGCCGGAAGAAGCCACGGCCGAGTTGCTCAGGATGCTCGAGCGCAAGGACAAGATCATGGGGTTTGGCCATGCGATCTACAAAGAGTCCGACCCGCGCAACGAGGTGATCAAGGGCTGGTCCAGGCAACTGGCCGACCAGGTGGGCGACAAGGTGCTGTTCCCGGTCTCCGAAGCCATCGACAAGACCATGTGGGAACAGAAGAAGCTGTTCCCCAACGCCGACTTCTACCACGCCTCGGCGTATCACTTCATGGGCATCCCGACCAAGCTGTTCACCCCGATCTTCGTCTGCTCGCGCCTGACTGGCTGGGCCGCCCACGTGTTCGAACAGCGCGCCAACAACCGCATCATCCGTCCAAGCGCCGAGTACACCGGCGTTGAACAGCGCAAGTTCGTGCCAATCGAGCGTCGCTGAATGGTGGCTGAACGCCCGTTGCTGGATAACCCCAGAGCCTTGTAGGAGCGAGGCTTGCCCGCGAAGACGGAGTGACATTCAACACCCGATGTCGACCGTCACACCGCTATCGCGAGCAAGCTTTGCTGCTGCAGGGGGAGCGGTTTCAGTACTGGCCCCACCTCTTGTAATCACCGTGACCGAGTTCTGACGATGAACACTGAATTCCGTAAACCGTTACCGGGTACCCGACTGGATTATTACGATGTCCGTGAGGCCGTCGATGCCCTCAAGCCGGGCGCCTACGACAGCCTGCCGTACACCTCGCGGGTGCTGGCGGAAAACCTCGTGCGTCGCTGCGATCCGGCGACCCTCGACGCGTCGCTGAACCAGTTGATCGAGCGTCGTGACGACCTGGACTTCCCCTGGTACCCGGCCCGCGTGGTGTGCCACGACATTCTTGGCCAGACCGCCCTGGTGGACCTGGCCGGCCTGCGCGATGCGATTGCCGACCAGGGCGGCGACCCGGCGCTGGTCAACCCGGTGGTACCGACCCAGTTGATCGTCGACCACTCCCTGGCCGTGGAATGCGGCGGTTTCGACCCGGACGCCTTCGACAAGAACCGCGCCATCGAAGACCGGCGCAACGAGGACCGGTTCCACTTCATCAACTGGACCAAGAAGGCCTTCAAGAACGTCGATGTGATCCCGCCGGGCAACGGCATCATGCACCAGATCAACCTGGAGAAAATGTCCCCGGTGATTCAGGTGCGCGACGGTGTGGCCTTCCCTGATACCTGCGTCGGCACCGACAGCCACACTCCGCACGTGGATGCGCTGGGGGTCATCGCCATTGGTGTTGGTGGCCTGGAAGCCGAGAGCGTGATGCTCGGTCGCGCCTCGTGGATGCGCCTGCCGGAAATCGTCGGCGTCGAACTCACCGGCAAGCTGCAACCGGGCATCACCGCCACCGACATGGTGCTGGCGCTGACCGAGTTCCTGCGCAAGCAGAAGGTGGTGGGTGCCTGGCTGGAGTTCTTCGGCGAAGGTGCGGCGGCGCTGACCCTGGGCGACCGCGCGACCATCTCCAACATGGCCCCGGAATACGGCGCCACGGCGGCGATGTTCTACATCGACCAGCAGACCATCGACTACTTGAGGCTCACCGGCCGTGAAGACGAGCAAGTGCGGCTGGTGGAGAACTACGCCAAGCACACCGGCCTGTGGGCCGACAGCCTGAAGAACGCCCACTACGAGCGCGGCTTGCAGTTCGACCTGTCCTCGGTGGTGCGCAACATGGCCGGCCCGAGCAATCCCCACGCCCGGGTCGCCACCCGCGACCTGGCGGCCAAGGGCATCGCCGGACAGTGGTCCGAAACCCCGGGGCAGATGCCTGACGGCGCGGTGATCATCGCCGCCATCACCAGCTGCACCAACACCAGCAACCCGCGCAACGTGATCGCCGCCGGCCTGCTGGCGCGCAATGCCAACAAGCTGGGCCTGACCCGCAAGCCATGGGTCAAGTCGTCCCTGGCCCCGGGTTCGAAAACCGTGGCCATGTACCTGGAAGAGGCCGGCCTGGGGCATGAGTTGGAGCAACTGGGCTTTGGCGTGGTGGCCTTTGCCTGCACCACGTGCAACGGCATGTCCGGCGCCCTGGACCCGGTGATCCAGAAGGAAATCATCGACCGCGACCTGTACGCCACCGCCGTGCTCTCGGGCAACCGCAACTTCGACGGGCGTATCCACCCTTACGCCAAGCAGGCGTTCCTGGCTTCGCCGCCGCTGGTGGTGGCCTACGCCATTGCCGGGACCATCCGCTTCGATATCGAGAAGGACGTGCTGGGCCTGGACGCCAACGGCTCCGAAATCCGCCTCAAGGACATCTGGCCGAGCGATGAAGAAATCGACGCGGTGGTCAAGGCGGCGGTCAAGCCAGAGCAGTTCCGCAAGGTCTACATCCCGATGTTCGCCATCCACGAAGACACCGGTCCGAAAGTCGAGCCGCTGTACGAGTGGCGCCCGCAGAGCACCTACATCCGTCGCCCTCCCTACTGGGAAGGGGCCCTGGCCGGCGAGCGCAGTCTCACCGGAATGCGCCCGCTGGCGGTGCTGCCGGACAACATCACCACCGATCACCTGTCGCCGTCCAACGCCATCATGGCGGGCAGTGCGGCGGGTGAGTACCTGGCGAAAATGGGCCTGCCGGAAGAGGACTTCAACTCCTACGCGACCCACCGTGGCGACCACCTGACCGCTCAGCGCGCGACCTTCGCCAACCCGAAACTGTTCAACGAAATGGTCCAGGAAGACGGCAAGGTCAAGCAGGGTTCCCTGGCGCGGATCGAGCCGGAAGGCAAAGTGACGCGGATGTGGGAAGCCATCGAAACCTACATGGAGCGCAAGCAGCCACTGATCATCGTCGCCGGTGCCGACTACGGCCAGGGCTCGTCCCGCGACTGGGCGGCCAAGGGCGTACGTCTGGCGGGCGTGGAAGCCATCGTCGCCGAAGGCTTCGAGCGCATCCATCGCACCAACCTGGTGGGCATGGGCGTGCTGCCGCTGGAGTTCCTGGCGGGCACCGACCGCAAGACCCTGGGCCTGGACGGCACCGAAACCTACGACGTGATCGGCGCGCGTACGCCTCGGGCGCAACTGACCCTGGTGATCAACCGCCGCAATGGCGAGCGGCTCGAGGTGCCGGTGACCTGCCGCCTCGACACCGCCGAAGAGGTGTTGATCTATGAGGCGGGCGGCGTGCTGCAACGCTTCGCCCAGGACTTCCTGGAATCGGCTGTAGCCGTTTAAGCGACGCACCGGGGGCGGGCCGCAAGGCACCGCCCCCGGTCTTTATCAGGACCTGAAATTCATGGCATTCGTAGCGCAAATCAAGATTCCCGCCACCTACATGCGGGGCGGCACCAGCAAGGGTGTGTTCTTCAACCTGCAGGACTTGCCCGAGGCGGCCCAGCTGCCGGGTGCAGCCCGTGACGCCTTGCTGCTGCGGGTGATCGGCAGCCCCGATCCCTATGACAAGCAGATCGACGGCATGGGCGGCGCGACCTCCAGCACCAGCAAGACGGTGATCCTGTCCCGGAGCATCAAGGCCGACCACGACGTCGACTACCTGTTTGGCCAGGTGGCCATCGACAAGGCCTTCGTCGACTGGAGCGGCAACTGCGGCAACCTGTCGGCGGCCGTGGGTTCGTTCGCCATCAGCAGCGGCCTGGTGGACCCCGGGCGCATTCCTCGCAACGGCATGGCCGTGGTGCGTATCTGGCAGGCGAACATCGGCAAGACCATCATCGCCCACGTGCCGATCACCGACGGCGCGGTCCAGGAGACCGGTGATTTCGAGCTGGACGGGGTGACTTTTCCGGCGGCCGAAGTGCAGCTGGAGTTCCTCGATCCGGCAGCCGAGGAAGAGGGGGCCGGCGGTTCGATGTTCCCGACCGGCAACCTGGTGGACGACCTGGAAGTGCCGGGTGTCGGCACCCTCAAGGCGACCCTGATCAATGCCGGGATCCCCACCATCTTCGTCAATGCGGCGGACATCGGTTATCGCGGGACCGAGTTGCAGGGCGTCATCAACGGTGACCCCAAGGCCCTCGCGATGTTCGAGACCATCCGCGCCCACGGCGCCCTGCGCATGGGCCTGATCCAGCACCTGGACGAGGCCGCGCAGCGCCAGCACACGCCGAAAGTCGCCTTTGTCGCTGCACCTGCGGATTACCAGGCCTCCAGTGGCAAGGCGGTCAAGGCCGGGGATGTCGACCTGCTGGTGCGTGCCATGTCCATGGGCAAGTTGCACCACGCCATGATGGGCACGGCAGCGGTGGCCATCGGCACGGCGGCGGCGATCCCGGGCACCCTGGTCAATCTCGCGGCCGGTGGTGGCGAGCGCAGCGCGGTGCGCTTCGGCCATCCTTCGGGCACCTTGCGTGTCGGCGCCGAGGCGACCCTGAGCGACGGCGACTGGACCGTGGTCAAGGCCATCATGAGTCGCAGCGCGCGGGTGCTGATGGAAGGCTGGGTGCGAGTGCCCGGCGACAGTTTCTAGGAAGAGAAGCGCTTGCTGTGGCGGTGTGGCTTGCTGTGGCGAGGGAGCTTGCTCCCGCTCGGCCAGCCGGCGTTCCGGCGCGTAGCGGTCGCAAGCCCCGAGCCCGCGATTGATCCGCTGCAACCCATGGGCCGCCTTTTGGGCGGCCACGCCACCCGGCGTGAGCAAGCTCCCTCGCCACAACCGCTAGTGGTAATTGAGTCGCTGAGCAGGCGCAGACCTGCGATGCCGTTATTGACCTGAACCTGCAACCTGAGGAATCGACCTACCTACAACCCTGTCACTGGAGTACATGATCCATGAGCGCCAACGTTGATCTGAACAACCGTCCCGACTATGACCTGGTTTTGCAGGACATCGCCGATTATGTCCTGGAGTACCGCGTCGACTCCCAGGAAGCCCTCGATACAGCGCGCAACTGCCTGATGGACACCCTCGGCTGCGGCCTGCTGGCCTTGCGTTTTCCCGAATGCACCAAGCACCTGGGGCCGATCGTCGAAGGCACCGTGGTGCCCCATGGTGCGCGCGTGCCGGGTACCCGCTTTTGCCTGGACCCGGTGAAGGCCGCCTGGGACATCGGCTGCATCGTGCGCTGGCTCGATTACAACGACACCTGGCTGGCAGCGGAATGGGGGCATCCATCGGACAACCTCGGCGGGATCCTCGCCGTGGCCGATCACCTTTCGCAGAAGCGCGTGGCCGACGGCGAGGTGCCGCTGAGCATGGGCGATGTACTGCAGGCGATGGTCATGGCTCATGAAATCCAGGGTATCTTCGCCCTGGAAAACTCCTTCAACCGCGTCGGGCTCGATCATGTGCTGCTGGTCAAGGTCGCCTCCACTGCGGTGTGCGCTCGGCTGATGGGGGCCAACCGCGAACAGCTGCTGGCCGCGCTGTCCCACGCCTTTGTCGATGGCCAGGCCCTGCGCACGTATCGCCATGCACCCAACGCCGGCTCGCGCAAATCCTGGGCCGCGGGGGATGCGTCCAGTCGTGGGGTGCGCCTGGCGGACATGGCCCTGCGGGGCGAGATGGGCATCCCTGGGGTGCTCAGTGCGCCGCAGTGGGGGTTCTACGATGTGCTGTTCAGCCACACCAACAAGGACCTGGCGCTCAAGCCCGAGGGCCAGCGGCGCTTCAGCCTGCCGCAGGCCTACGCCAGCTATGTGATGGAGAACATCCTGTTCAAGATCAGCTTCCCGGCCGAGTTCCATGCGCAAACCGCCTGCGAGGCCGCGGTGGCCCTGCATCCCCAGGTGCGCGATCGGTTGCAGCAGATCGAGCGGATCGTCATCACCACCCATGAGTCGGCGATCCGCATCATTTCCAAGGTCGGCCCGCTGGCCAACGCCGCCGACCGCGATCATTGCCTGCAATACATGACGGCCGTGCCCCTGGCATTCGGTGCCCTGGTGGCCGAGCACTACGAGGATGACTTCCACGCGGCCCATCCGATCATCGACCAGTTGCGCGACAAGATGGAGGTCGTCGAGGACCCGCGCTACACCCGCGAGTACCTGGAGGCCGACAAGCGCTCGATCGCCAACGCGGTGCAGGTGTTCTTCACCGATGGCAGCTGCACCGAGCAGGTGGCGGTCGAGTATCCCATTGGTCACCGTCGCCGGCGGGCCGAGGGCATCCCCCTGCTGGAAGCCAAGTTCAAGGCCAACCTGGCCACGCGTTTCACGGCCCAGCGCTCGGCGCAGATCTTCGACTTGTGCAAGGACTCGGCACGGCTGTCGGCCACGCCGGTGCATCGGTTTGTCGAGTTGTGGGTGATCTGAGTCGAGGCCGTCGGCTGTCTCGGGCATGAGCGGCGGCGGTATTGATCGATCGCGACTGTGGTGGGAAGTCGTTCAACTGGATGAACCGGTCCAGTTGACGACTTGCACCCAGGCGTCGCCAGGCAGGGTGTGCGTGATGGCGCATGCCGGGCCGATGATCACGTTGTCGTCTATTTTCACGTAGCCGGTCAGCTTGGCGCCTGCGCCTACTTCAACGTTGTTGCCCAGTTGTGGGCGGCACTGGTCAGGGGGGAGGCACAGGTCGTCGCTCATCTGCGGCGTGCCGAGAGTGACGGCGCAGCTGATGTAGCAATCGTTGCCGATCCCGCAGGTCGGGCCTATGGCGATGCCGTAGCCATGGTCGAGCACGAAGCGACGTCCTATGCGAGCGGCAGGGTGAATGTAGGCGCCGCTGATCAGCCTGCCCTGGAGGCTGAGCCGCTCCGCGACCAGCCGGTAGTCGTGGCCTTCACAGGGTGGCAAGTGCCAGATCCGATGCGCCAGTCGGTAGAGCATGACCGCCTTGAAGGACGTTCGATTCTGCATGATCAAGTCCAGGCGGCCCTGTGCGGCTGGATCGCGCTTGGCGAACGCGGCAAGGTCTTCGGCTATCTCCTGGAGGGCAGCGTCGATCAGCCCGGGCAAGTGGGCTTCGAGGGTCAGCAGATCGGCAACGATCAGTGCGTTGGTGATTTGGGTGAACAGTTCTTCGTGCAGTCCTTGCATGTCGATCCAGCCTCGATAGACGAGTTTTGAAGGGGGTGCAGCCCAGCGTCTCAACCCCGGTTGGAGGCAGGCGGCAGTTTGGTGATCGCGAAACCGCAGAGCAGGAGGGTCGAGTAGATGAGCAGGTCCCTGGAAAGCACCTGGCCTTCGTACCAGGCCCCGATGATCACGGCGAAGACAGGGAAGATGATGAAGACAAAGGACAGGATCACTGGGCTCAGGCGCTTGAGCAGCATGAAGTACAGGATGAAGCCGCCGACCGAGGCCACCAGGCCCAGGTAGAGCAGGGCGCCCCATGAGCGGGGTGTGATCTGGCTGAATGTCGGGGATTCGAGGCCGATACCGGCAAGCAGTAGCAGCATGCCGGCAATTCCGATGGGCAGGGTGTTGTAGGTGATGACGCTGATGGCACTGCCGTGTTGCTTGGTGATGACATAACACAAGGCGTGCATGACCGCTGCGCAGAGAATGGCGGCGACACCCAGCAGCTCGGCGTGATCCATGTGCAGGCCCTGGCTGCGAATGATCATGTAGAGGCTGGCGAAGCCAATACCGATCCCGATGAGGTGCGAGGGGTAGATTCTTTCCCGCAGCAACAGCGCGGAAAAAATCAGGATGAACACCGGCATGCAGCTGAACAGCAGGGCCGTCAGGCCGGAGGACACGTGCATCTCCGCGTAATTGAGCAGGTAGTAGGGCACGCTGAAGTAGGTCAGGGTCACGAAGACGAAGAACCAGCGACTTTGCCGTGGAAACAGGAGCGGCTCGCGGCGTAGCAGAGCAAAACCGATGAACAACGGAAAGGCGATCAGGAAGCGCAGGCCCGCCGACGTCAAGGGCGGCACGCTTTCGACGGCGATCTTGATGCCCAGCCAGGTGGTGCCCCAGCTCAGGCAGACGATCAGGAACATGGCGCTGGTGATCAGGCCTGGCAGCCACTGCTTGTGGCTCTTTTTCGCGGGGTCGAGAAGCGCGGATGCGGTCATGGTGACATTTCTTCCCAGTGACGGAATTGACCTCTATATTGAAAGGCTTCATCCGGTAATTGACTTGAAAATGCACCCTATTGAGAACAATGATGGCTGTCAAAATATATATTGACATGGTGTCAATGATGCGTGAGGGCTTGCTCAGCGGTCAGGGCGTCAAGTACAAGCGCCTCGCGCAGGCCATGGAAAAAGGCATTCTTGGCGGCCAGATCGAACCAGGGAGTAAATTGCCACCGCACCGGTTACTGGCCGACAAACTGGGGGTGACCGTAGGTACTGTCAGTCGCGCTTATGCCGAGCTGGAGCGATTGGGGCTGGTCGTGGCGCGAGTGGGCGATGGCACTTTCGTGCGTGAGCGAGGCTTGGAGCGCAAGCGTGACGAAGGTTTTCGCAACTTCAGCGAGGAGCCGCGGCAGTTTTTCGACATGAGCCGCAACCTGCATATCCCGGGGCAGGAAACCGCCTTTCTGGCCCAGAGTCTCGAAGCCTTGGCCAGGCGGCCCGGGGCACTGCAGGACATTTCCCGGTACACGCCGGACGCGGGATTGCCCCGGCACCGGGAAACAGGGGCAAGCTGGCTCAAGCAGGGCGACTTCGTTCCGCATCCTGACCAGGTGCTCTGCGTCAATGGTGCCCAGCACGGCCTGTTGTGTGCCCTGATGGCGCTGGTGCGGGCGGGCGACACGGTGGTGACCGAGCACTTGACCTATCCAGGGCTCATCACGGTTGCCCGCATGCTCGGGATCAGGCTGATAGGGCTGGAAATGGATGAGGAGGGGTTATTGCCGTCGGCGCTCGAGGAGGTCTGCCGGACTCATCGGGTATCAGCCCTGTACTGCACCCCGACCATCCAGAACCCCACGACGGCGGTGCTTTCGCCAGCTAGACGCGAAGCCATTGCCCAGGTCTGCCGGCAGTACAACCTGCTGATTCTTGAAGATGATGCCCATGCCGTGCTGGTGCAGAGCCATTGCCCGCGGCCACTGAGTTGCTACGCCCCGGAGCGTACGGTGCTGATCGCCAGTTTGAGCAAGGTGCTGGCCTCGGGGATGCGGGTAGGTTACCTGCATGCGCCTCTGGCGCTGGTCAGTCGCCTGTCGGCTGCCTTGCGTGCGACCTGCTGGATGGCTACGCCGCTGGCACTGGAGCTGGTGAGCGACTGGATCGAGAGTGGCACTGCCGACTATCTGCGACAGCAGCAGATCAACGAGATCAGTCGGCGCAAGGCGCTGGTGGAGCCGCTGCTGCAGGGCTTGCAGTACCGCAGTCATGAAGGCAGCCCGCATTTCTGGATCGAAGTGCCGGAGCCCTGGCGGGCTTCGGAGATCGAGGCCGAACTACAGCGCCAGCACTATCTGGTGGCCACCGCTGAAGCCTTTGCCGTGGGGCAGGCCGCAGTGCCGCAGTTCGTCCGGGCCACCGTCTGCAATACCGCCACCGATGATCGGCGGTTGTGCGAAGGCTTTGAAGTACTGGCAGCGGCCCTGGGCCAGGGGCGTGGCTTGTTGCGCTTGTAGGACGGCGGCGAGGGTTTTGGGTTCCCTCGCCAGGCGTGGTGGGGCAAGCCGGCTTACTTGAAGCGGCGTTCGACACCTTTCTCCACGAGGATCTTGGCCGAGATTTCCTCGACAGAGAAGTGAGTGGAGTTCAGGTGGGGAATGTTCTCGCGACGCAGGAGATTCTCCACTTCCCGCACTTCGAATTCGCACTGGGCGAAGCTGGAATAGCGGCTGTTGGGCTTGCGCTCATTGCGGATCGCGGTCAGGCGGTCGGGGTCGATGGTCAGGCCGAACAGCTTGTGCTTGTGGGCCCGCAGCGCGTTGGGCAGTTGCAGGCGTTCCATGTCCTCTTCGGTGAGCGGATAGTTGGCCGCGCGGATGCCGAACTGCATGGCCATGTACAGGCAGGTGGGGGTCTTGCCGCAACGCGACACGCCCACCAGGATCAGGTCGGCCTTGTCGTAGTAGTGGGTGCGGGCGCCATCATCGTTGTCCAGGGCGAAGTTCACCGCCTCGATTCGCTCCATGTAGTTGGAGTTGTGGCCAATGGAGTGGGACTTGCCGACGGAGTAGGAGGAGTGCTCACTCAGCTCCTGTTCCAGGGGCGCGAGGAAGGTGGAGAAGATGTCGATCATGAAACCATTGGATGTCGCGAGGATCTCACGGATGTCCTGATTGACGATGGTGTCGAAAATGATCGGTCGATGGCCGTCTTTTTCGGCGGCTATATTGATTTGCTGTACCATGGCCCGCGCTTTTTCCATGCTGTCGATGTACGGCCGCGTGAATTTGCTGAACATAATGTTCTCGAACTGCGCCAGAAGGCTCTGGCCGAGGGTTTCCGCTGTGATACCGGTACCGTCGGAGATGAAGAAGGCAGATCGTTTCATTTGCGGCTTGGGCCTTAAGCTAGTGACGATTCTTGGATATGATAGGCACGATTTGTCGGCCGGGAATGGCCAGCATTCTCACTTATTTTCCAAGTCCAGACCATATAGCGGGCAAATGCTCCCTGAAGCAGCCCGTTTCTGAGCTTTTCCAACACAGTTAGTGGAGAGATCACCTTGGTAGAGTACGTAGTTTCCCTCGATAAGCTCGGCAAACACGATGTTGAGCATGTGGGGGGCAAGAACGCATCCCTGGGCGAGATGATCAGTAACCTCGCGGGTGCCGGCGTCTCGGTCCCGGGTGGCTTCGCCACGACCGCTCAGGCGTATCGGGATTTCCTCGAGTTGAGCGGTCTGAACGATCAGATCCATGCAGCGCTCGACGCTCTGGATGTCGATGATGTGAATGCCCTGGCCAAGACCGGCGCGCAGATCCGCCAATGGATCATGGACGCCGAGTTTCCTGAGCGCCTCAATACCGAAATCCGTACTGCTTTTGCCGCGCTATCGGCCGGCAATCCGGACGTGGCCGTTGCTGTACGCTCCTCGGCTACCGCCGAAGACCTGCCGGATGCCTCCTTCGCCGGCCAGCAGGAAACCTTCCTCAACATCCGTGGCGTGGACAACGTGATCCGTGCGGCCAAGGAAGTGTTCGCCTCGCTGTTCAACGACCGCGCCATCTCCTACCGAGTGCACCAGGGCTTCGACCACAAGCTGGTGGCCCTGTCTGCCGGTGTGCAGCGCATGGTCCGCTCGGAAACCGGCACTGCCGGGGTGATGTTCACCCTCGACACCGAATCGGGCTTCCGGGACGTGGTGTTCATCACCGGTGCCTACGGCCTGGGTGAAACCGTGGTCCAGGGCGCCGTCAACCCCGACGAGTTCTACGTCCACAAGAACACCCTGGCCGCCGGCCGCCCTGCGATCCTGCGTCGCAACCTGGGCAGCAAGGCGATCAAGATGATCTATGGCGACGAAGCCAAGGCCGGTCGCTCGGTGAAGACCGTTGACGTGGACAAGGCCGATCGCGCGCGTTTCTGCCTGAGCGACGCCGAAGTCAGCGAGCTGGCCAAGCAGGCGATGATCATCGAGAAGCACTACCAGTGCCCGATGGACATCGAATGGGCCAAGGACGGTGACGACGGCAAGCTGTACATCGTGCAGGCCCGTCCGGAGACCGTGAAGAGCCGCACCCAGGCCAACGTCATGGAGCGCTACCTGCTCAAGGAAAAAGGCACCGTCCTGGTGGAAGGCCGCGCCATCGGCCAGCGCATCGGCGCCGGTAAGGTGCGGATCATCAAGGACGTGTCGGAGATGGACAAGGTCCAGGCCGGCGACGTGCTGGTTTCCGACATGACCGACCCGGATTGGGAACCGGTGATGAAGCGCGCCAGCGCCATCGTCACCAACCGTGGCGGCCGTACCTGCCACGCCGCGATCATCGCGCGTGAGCTGGGTATCCCGGCAGTGGTGGGTTGCGGCAACGCCACCGAACTGCTGAAGGACGGCCAGGGCGTGACAGTGTCCTGCGCCGAAGGCGATACCGGCTTCATCTTCGAGGGCGAGCTGGGCTTCGACGTCAAGCAGAACTCCGTGGACGCCATGCCGGACCTGCCGTTCAAGATCATGATGAACGTCGGCAACCCGGACCGCGCCTTCGACTTCGCCCAGCTGCCGAACGCCGGTGTGGGCCTGGCCCGCCTGGAGTTCATCATCAACCGCATGATCGGCGTGCACCCCAAGGCGCTGCTGAACTACGCGGGGCTGCCACAGGACATCAAGGACAGCGTCGACAAGCGTATCGCGGGTTACCACGATCCGGTGGACTTCTACGTCGACAAGCTGGTCGAGGGCATCAGCACCCTGGCCGCGGCGTTCACGCCGAAGAAAGTCATCGTGCGCCTGTCGGACTTCAAGTCCAACGAATACGCCAACCTGATCGGCGGCAAGCTCTACGAGCCTGAAGAAGAAAACCCGATGCTGGGCTTCCGCGGGGCTTCGCGCTACATCAGCGAA